>NZ_AP018316.1:593245-642387 GCF_002368115.1 Dolichospermum compactum NIES-806
TGTAAATCCTCAAATCCTGGATATCCTGATTCAGACAAAATTCAGATACCCGACTTCTTTGATCTAATCATCCTGTATCAAAATCAATTATCCTAGAAGTCGGGTATCTTTGAGATATAAGTAAAAATAATAATGTGAATAATACGAAATATTACTATATATGCGCGGACAGATTTCCACTCATAACATAAGTATAATGTAAGTTTTGCGTCTTGTCAAGTCTTAAAATGTAAAATACTCAGATTCCCCACTTCTTTATAGTTGAGTTTCGTTTCGCGCAATCTCTCTTAGAGATCCCGAAGGGTAGAGACAAAGGAGCAAAGGAGGAAGATGAGATTTCTCATCGCCAATTTATCTTTTTTTCTCCGGTAAATTGCGCGGGGGGATCATTCTCCCTTCATAAAACTCCCTTTCCAACTGACTTAATTTCCACCAAGCTGCACCCAATAAAAGAGGAATAAATGTTTCTGTCATCGCAAATAGAATTGATTTTGTTTCCACCAAAAATGCGAATAACGGACTACTAGCTAAAGTGAGAATTGTAAGAACACCACACCAAAATTTTAACTGTTGAATTTTCTTTAAAGCCTGACGACAACTAGCACATTTTTCTGTATGGGAATGATATCTTTCTAGCAGTAATTCTCTATTTAGTAAAAGTGGTGGTAAAGATTCTCCGGGAAATGTTTCCCCATGATATTGATTTACCCACTTACGTAACTCAGCCACAAAAGTATCTGCTTTTGTCGCCAGATAAAAGGCTTTATTAAAATTAGCACTACCACCTTTAGCAGCTAAATAACGTTCTTGATAATGGAGAAAAATTTGATCATCTTCTAAAACGCCATTTTGACCAATATGGACATACCAACGAGGGCGAATTTTAATAAAAAATCCTGGTAGTTTAGACTTGAACTTAAACGGGAAACGGGCAATTATCCGACATTCACCTTTGCGAATCGGCACAGCATAAACAACGGTTAAAATTCTGCCTTTTTCAGCATTAATATCATGCCACATTAAACCAGGAGCAATAAATGTTGTGGAAAGTTTTCCCGATTGTCCTGCTTTTAATCCTTGTTTCCAAATCCCTGCAAAACCATATTTTCCCGATTCAACTATTTCTAATTCTAAGGGTGCAGCATTGGCACGATTTCCCACTGTACGATGATGGGTAAAGGCAATATGGCTAGGATCAAGGATATTTTCTAATAATGTTAAAGCATCATAAGGAACATCTCGAAAAGTGTTCATAATTACCCATCCTTCCGGCGCTGCTTCTATGGGTTCAATTACAGGAACTTTCGTATTTATAGCATTTTCTGAATTACCAGCATAGACAAATAATAATCCTTGTCGTTCTGTTGTTGGTAAAGATGTTACACAAGACCTGGGAGAAGTTTCTGCTTTTGCACCTGCAACCTGTTGGGGAATTTTTTGACAACTTCCATCTCCAGCAAATGACCAACCATGATAAGGACATTCTAACAATCCATCTTCATTAATTCTGCCTTCCGAAAGAGGTGCAAGACGGTGAGGACATTGATCTATAAATACTTGCCAAGATGAGTTTTTATGATCCCACCAAATTACAATATCTTTACCTAAAAGAGTGAAATGTGTGGGTTTGGATTTGTCTAAATCTTGAAGATAGTGAACTGGATACCATGCTTCTGCTAATTCAAAAGCATCTGGGTTACTCCCTCCAGGTAATATTTCTGTTAAAGAATTCTCGTTGATAAAAGATTGTGTTTGCACCATTTTCTATACTAATTTATTTTCAATAACTTTTAATTGAACATTCTAGCAAAAACCATCCCTAATTGCACACTGATAATTCCTAAAATTGTACTACCTGAAAAATAACCAGCAGCAGCTAACCAATTACCACGTTGTAAAAAGCCAACTGTATCTAACCCAAAAGTAGAAAAAGTAGTATATGCGCCTAAAAATCCTGTAGCGACAATTAACTTAATTTCTGGAGAAATCATCGCTGTTTTTTCCATAGCTAAAGTTGCGAAAAACCCCATTGCTAAACAACCGCTAATATTAATAAAAAAAGTTCCATAGGGAAAACTGAAACCAAAGCGGTTCGTAAACCACAAAGTTAAATAATAGCGACTTAAAGCCCCAGCTATTGCCCCTAAACTAATAGCAATGGGAACACGAATTTCTGCCTGTTGTAACATTATCAATCTTTTATTTAATTAACCCATAGCAGTATGAACTTCAATATACATCATAGCCCCCTCCTCGCTTGCGGGGAGGGGGTTGGGGGTGGGGTTTTTGTATCTTACTTAAACGAGAACTGCTATAAAACGGAAAACCGTACTCTAACGACAGGTTTTCATCACTGTACCTCAAAGTTGAACTCGATACAATTAGGGAGTGGCTAAAAGGATGCTGTTGTCCAGACAAGGTTACAAAAATTAATACAGCATAAGTAGGAGAGTTATCAAGATGGGAAATCAACTGAAAACTGCTATTTTACTGGCTACTCTCAGTGGCTTGTTAATAGCAATTAGTTACTGGGTAATTGGTGGTACGGGGGGTTTAGTCATCGGAATTGGGTTAGCAGCAGCAACTAATCTATTCTCTTGGTATCAATCAGATAAGATTGCTTTAGCAGTATATAATGCCCAACCTGTCACCGCAGCAGAAGCACCAGGACTGTATCGTATTGTCCAAAAATTATCTACCCGTGCCAATATTCCTATGCCGGGAGTGTACATTGTTCCTAGTCCCACTGCCAATGCTTTTGCCACAGGACGAGATCCTGAACACGCGGCTGTGGCTGTCACCGCCGGGATTTTAGACATCCTCCCAGAGGATGAATTAGAAGGTGTAATTGCCCACGAACTTACCCACATTATCAATCGTGATACCTTAACTCAAGCGGTTGCGGCTACTGTGGCTGGGGCTGTTTCTTTCCTCGCGCAAATGCTCAGTTATAGTATGTGGTTTGGTGGCGGTTCACGAGATAATGAAAGAGGTGGAAATCCTTTGGGTGTATTAGCAACAGTCCTATTTGCCCCCATTGCTGCAACAATTATTCAGTTGGCAATTTCCCGCACAAGAGAGTTTTCTGCTGATGCTGGTGCAGCCAAATTAACAGGTAATCCTCGCGCCTTAGCTAGGGCTTTACAAAGGTTAGAATCTACAGCCAGACAAATGCCTTTAAATGCTAATCCAGCTTTTGAACCATTATTAATTATTCATCCTATTTCTGGGCAGTTTTTGGGAAATCTTTTCTCTAGTCACCCAGTAACTGAAGCCCGTGTAGAAGCTTTATTGCAATTAGAAGGGCAACTTATTAGTCGTTAATAATCTATCTTTGGTCATAAGTATATTGATAAATCCCCAATTAACTGATGACCAAATTATGATGACTACAGGTGCAATTTTCATCCACAAGTAAACTTTACCAACAGGATGTGGCAACCATGACTACTAACAATATTGAATCTATAGAAATCGTCGAAATTAGTCTGCAAACTAGCCAAAATGGTGAAACAGACGAAGTTAAGCAGGAAACTACAGCACTATTAGAAGCAATTAAAAAACGCGCCCAAGCTGAAGCTGAATCTGCCGGTACTATTACCCGTGAAACCTATTTGAATGCTGTACGTCAAGTCCGGGAAGCTATTGAAAGAGACAAACTCATTGAACGTGACCGTTTAGAATATTCTTGGGCAAGAATTCAAGAAGAATTAGAGAATAATTGGTACTTACTGTCTAAGGATGTCATAGATTTTGGCGAGAGATTCCAAAATGCTGCTAAGGCTGCTTGGGAAGCCTTCAATGCCCCTCGTAATCAAGATTAATAAGCGGTTGAGCTACAGTCAGCAAATCGTAAAGCCTGTAGGGGCGGGGTTTCCCCGCCCTCAATTGTATTGATCCTGAAGATAACTACTAAAATAACAATATCTAGGGATATAGCATAAATGTATCCCTTTTTTTTAATACTATATAGTGATTACTTAACAAATCTAAACCCTTAAAAATAAATATTTTCAGAGATATTCAAAATTTATAATCGGCAAAAATAAACATTGATAACATAAAAAATCAGGCACTTTTTTATGTTCTAGATAATTCTTCCTTCTTCGTTCTTCTTTCTAACTCCTAACTTCTGACTCCTGACACCTAACACCTGACGTAATTGGGGAAGAGGAAATTACAAAAATTGCTTTTCTTACTCCCTCTTCCCTATTCTTATTTGAAAGCAACTTTCACATTAGCAACAGCAACTTCCTTAGTCGCTGCTTCAATATTCACCGTTGCAGGTGCGTTAGAACCCTTAAACCACAGTATTACAGCAGGAGCCACACCTAAAGCCACACCTAGCAATACCGGGATAGGAAACCCAGCCGCCAAACTCATCACTGTCGCAAAACCGAAATTACCCAAATAAACTAATAAAGGGATATTCAATTGGTAATTGTCTAATTTAATCGGGCTTTTGCTCCATAACAAAGCCGCAACAGTCATAAATAACGACCCAGTACCCATCCACCCAGCGAAATTTTGGTAAGGCATTCCAAAGAAAGCCCCAGGTTGTTGCCAATACCAGAAGGGAAGAGAAGTTTGACTCATAGCTGGGTCAAGCACAAAATCCCAAGAAGTGAGCAGTAAAGCCCCCAAAACAATTGCTCCGACGTGACGGAACAAAGTGGGTTTTTTATCTACGTCTAAACCCGCCCGCGCCAACACATAAGAAACACATCCCACATAAAACCATGACAAGGGAATTGTAAAAGGCACTAACCCGGAAATTTTATAACCCAAACCACTCAAATAGCTGTAGTGACCAAAAGGAAAACCAGTGCTAGTTCCTAATAATTCACTAGTCAAAGAAATTAATACAGATGGTATTAAAAATCCTAAAGCACGTCCCAAACCTAAAGTTCGGTAAGCATAGAGTAACACTCCCAGCGCTCCTAAAATCATATATACCACACCGCCGCCCGCCATGCTCCACTGCATAACGCTTTGTCCAACTTCTGATAAGCTGACAATCATCTCAGCATTGGGAATAACAATCAGTATTCCCACCAGTCCAAATACCATAGAAACGATATGACCAATTAGGCATACGCGCTCGACGATAACAAGTTGTCTCATGATCAATCCTTAATGATATGCCAGATGGCTACTCAACTGCTAACAGTTTACAAATATTTATGAACATATTTAACTAAATGTTGATATTTATTCTCTCAAAATGGGAATCAAGAGTGAAATTCAACCTTTAGAAACCTTATAGGTTCAGTAAATCTGTGAAATAATGAATGCAACTGATATTGAAAATACCAGTATATAACGATTTGTAACTGAGTGGGGTACAGAACTTTTAAAATTATGGCAACCGCCAAGTTTATAAGAACTAGGGGGGAAATTTTCTTTTTCCGCCCTACTGACTTCTGACTGGGCGCAGTCAGTCCCTGCGCCCCTACCTCCTGACTTTTGCTATAAGTAGGTGAACAAAATAAAAATGAGGGATACTGCGTTTTGTAAAATGGCTGAAACTCAACCAGAACCTCGCATTAAGACAACTTTACATACCGTTACATACCTTTGAATTTTTCTGTTAACCTACTTATGTCAATTTTGAAAAAAATTCCTTGGTTTTCTCTAACACTTGTATTACTGAGTTACAGTACATTAGGCTGGGTGATATTTGAAGAAAAAGCCCCTTGGTATGTACGGCTGATAACTCTGCTAACTATCCTGCTGTCTCTAATTTCCGTCACCAACCCTTGGTTAAAGCTCTATGATTATTCTCATATTTTCTTCAAGTCAAACGCGAGGACTTTTTTGGTGGCTATCTTAGCAGCTTTCCTATTTTTTCTAATGATTGCCTGGTTTCGAGTATTTCTTGATACTTTACTTATTATCTGCGCCACCATTTTAGCTAAAATAGACTTTCAATCAGTTGGTTTAAAACCAGCGCTAGCTTTTGGCTATATATCTTTTTGCTCACTGCTGGGTTTAGGATTGGGCGCACTTATCAATTACTACATTTGAAATTAGTCAGCTGTCAGTTGTCATTAGTCATTAGTCATTAGTCATTAACTAATGGCTAGTGACTAATAAATAACTAGTACACTGCGGCGTAAGTGAACTAACCATTCTAAATAGTTACAAAGCCTATACTGTCTTCGTTTTGACTTTTGACTTCCGCTCTGCCGTACTAGTCGGCTACCGCTTCTACTGCTTCTACCGCCACTGGATAAACGCTAACTTTCTTCTGGCTTTTACCTCTTCTTTCAAATGTAACTACACCATCAACTAAAGCGAACAAAGTATCATCACTACCGATACCAACATTATTACCAGGATGAACCTTAGTACCACGTTGACGGATGAGAATATTACCTGCGCGTACAGTTTGTCCACCATAACGCTTTACACCTAGTCGTTGAGCATTAGAGTCACGACCGTTTCGCGTACTACCCGTTCCCTTCTTATGAGCCATGATTTCCTCTTTTGTATTTACTTTATTTATCCCAGCTGGTTATCTAGTTTAGGCTAGGAAAAAGATGATTAATAATTGGTAATTAAATTACTTTTGCTCACCTCTTGCCTATTCCTTAACTAGCAATTTAACCTTATTTATGATTCTTCTGCGGTTTCTTCCACGAAATCAGCATTAATAACGGGACTTTCAGCCATCGTTGGGGCTTCTTCGTAAGCTAATACTTCACCGTTAAGATTGATAGAATTAATCAGAAATCTGGTAATTTCCTGGCGATGTCCCCGTTTTTTGCGGGTTTTCTTTTTAGGTTTCATCTTATACACCAGGACTTTGCGACCTCTGAAATGTCGCATAATTGTCCCTTCCACTGTCGCACCTTCTACTAAAGGTTGTCCAATGGAAACTGCGCCTTCGTGATGTACAAGTAATACTGCGTTGATGGTAACTTTTTCATCTGGTTCAGCGGTTAGTAGTTCAATGTCGTAAAAGCGACCTGCTTCTACTTTCATTTGCTTACCGCCAGTTTCAATAATCGCGTAGGTCATTAAAATCGTCCTTGAGTGCCGTACAGGTAGCTGGCTATAATCTCCCGTAGAGACGCTATTTATAGCTTTTGCCAGCCTTTTAAGTATGTCTACCTGATCCGAGCAGGAATTAGACAGACAGTCTAGTATATTACTCGATTGATAGCTAATCAGTCAACCTTTTAGAAAATATAATTTTATTCTCTACTAATTTCCGAAAAGGTAATTCTTGAATTTGTAGTTAATCCTGACACAGATGGAAAAATTTTTAACTAATCTGAGCGACTTAATAGGGTTGCTCGGATTTTTTTGCATATTCACTTTCAGATTTTTCATCAATGACTGAAAATTCCCAGTCTTCAGAAAATTGTAGGTTGGGTAGTGAAGGCCAACAAAATCGGGAGAATCTTGCAAAAATTTGATAATTGTACTAATTACACATTACAATTTAGGTTAATGCTGAGAATAAAAGTCTAATTTTTATTAGATAAAAATGAAGAGAATTGAAGTTGAACAAAGAACTATCTTTGTGGGTTTAGCTGGTAGTCATGGTTATGGTTTAAATCGTCCTGAATCAGATTATGATTATCGGGGTGTATTTATTGTTCCTAAACGCTATTATTTATGTTTTGATAGTATTGAGCAAAAGGATTCGGGTTGGGATGAACCAGGGATATTTTTATTTTTGTTTGGTCAGGTCTTTTCAGTGATAAAGCATGAGCGATCGCTGCCAAATCTGGATTATTTGTTGATACCCCACCATCAATATGGGGAAGATATTGATCGTTATTAAAAGGGATTTTATAAGGAGGAAAAAATGTTGGTGCGTCTCGCGTAGTCTGTTTGGTAAATTATCAATAGCTTTACGAATGACAATCTTTTTCTCTTCAGTCTCTAAAGCACTTTCTGTCCTATCGTCCCAGAAAAGTAGTCCTTTTTCCTCTGGAATTCCTTCTATATTTTCAACCTTATTTGCGTCCCGACTGCGTTCTCGATGAATATCTATACAAAGGCAGAAGTGTTGAATGTTAGGAAAAGATTAAAAAAAAGTACCATAATTTGATACAATCTAAAAAAATATAGATAAAGAATTATCAAATTATGCGCTTAAAGAATTTCCCAGAAGTGGTCAAAACAATATTGAAACCATTGCCCAAAAAAGATTATCCAGTTCTGGACACATTTTCATTTGTATCAGTGTGGTTACAGTATGTCATGGATAAAAGTATAGTGAGTATGAGAGATTTATTTCAAAGACTAAATAATCAAGGGATAGATTTAAAAATATCAAATTTTTCCAAGGCAAGTAAAAAGAGAGATACTCAAGTATTTTTGGAGATAATAACTGAATTAAACAATCAACTGAGAAAGAAAAAAGGAAAGGAAGAAACCCAAGCATTATTTCCTATAGATTCAACAATTATTACATTAACAAGTAAATTATTATGGAGTCAAGGATATCATCAAGTAAAACTATTTTGTGGGTTAGATAGTTTGACATCAGAAGTTGGTGGAATGGTGATTCATTTTGGGCAAGGACATGACCATAAATATGGACAAGAAACAGTAGAAGCAATTCCGTCAAAAGGAGTAGGGATAATGGATAGAGGATTTGCATCCTCCGAAAGAATATCTGAATTAAAACAACAAAAAAATAAAGCTTTTGTCTTAAGAATTAAAAATAATGTCACTTTAGAAATGCTAGAAAATGGTAATTGTAAAGTTGGCAAAGATGAAAGAGAAGTGGAAATTAGAGTAGTAGCATTTTGTGATATAGAAACTAAGAGTGAATTTCGTTTAGCAACAAACTTATTAAATGAAGGAGAAGAGCAAGTTAGTAATCAAGAGATTATGGAAATTTACATACAAAGATGGCAAATTGAATTGTTATGGAAATTCTTAAAAATGCACCTCAAGTTAGACAGACTTATGACAAAGAATGAGAATGGAATTAGAATTCAGATAATGTGCTGTTTAATCGCTTATTTGATATTGCAACTAATAGAAATACCGCAAGAATTTGGCAAAACTTTATTAGATAAACTCCGTTATCTTCAGTCCTATATGTGTCAGGAAATAAGTTATGTTCATTGGTTTAGAAAACTTATTTGGATAAGATGAAAAATAGCACTTATAGGCTAAGTTTATTTCAATATGTAAAGTTTTATTACGCTATTCAACATTTCTGATACAAAGGTTACGAGTTAGTCGCGTCAACCAGGCCTTAATATTGACAATTTCCCCAGCATACTTTTTTACTTTCTCCCAGGCTTTAAGCATAGCCCGACTCAGTGCATCTTCTGCATCGGTATAATTTCCACAAGATTTAAAGTCTGATTAAGAAAATAATACCATTACGCAATCTGGCAGCAATAGATAATAATGGAAACAATTATTGCCAAAGGTGAATAATACCCACAAACCAATTCTCTGGATGGTGGGAAGAATCATGTTTAGTTGTAGATGGTTCGTAAAATGCTTGAATAGGCAAGAAGATGTTAATGCAGTTGGTTTTACCCTCACAAACACTAAAAAGTGGGGTTGAATACTTAACCCCACTAATTGGATTTTGATGTTTCGTTTTTACTTTCTCAGTGTCTGAACTATTCAGCACAATGGTTTAGTGCATTTCGTCGTATTCTGCCGTTTCGATCCTTCTAGATTCCATGCGAGAAGATGGTAAAAACTCAGCGCGACGCACAGGATTTAAAGATGGTGTTGATCCATTGTAGGGATGAATCACCTGAACAGTCCGAGTAGGACGCTGTTTTGGTGCAAATAAAGATAAGACACCAGCAACAACAACACCACCACCAATAGTCAAGGTAGCACCACCAACAGCCCAAAGCATAGGTGAAGACCACCAATTATTTTGTTCGGGTTGTTGTAAAGTGGCCATTTTTTGTTGATTAGCTTGTTGTGCTAATTGCCACTCCCGTTGCGTAAAACTTTGAGCTTGTACCTGGAATTGTTGATTTTGTAACTTGAGTTGTTCATTGTCGCTTTTCAACTTCTCTATTTGCATATTCATTTTCAGCTTTTCCATTTCTAGACGCTGATCAGAATTAGTAGTAGTTGGGGGCTGATTAGAATAGGCAGGTTGCCCGTAATTAGGAGGATACTGCATTACCTGGGGTGCCATGACTGTCCCTGGAATTTGGGGACTAACAGCAAAATTCGATTGTATTGGGGTGTTTGTTCCTTTTAGCAAAACTAAAGCCGCTAACCCTGCTACTGCGACTCCGCCAATAAATGCCATACTTTCGCTCATTGCTGTTACCCCTCGAATACTAATGAACAGTAACTCAGTTGTGACTGATGCACTCTCACACACATAATTTTTTGCCTACTTTGATAGTATATTAAGTTAAGAGTCAAGATAAACCAGTGTATCAGTTAGTTTTTTGTCTATCCTAAGATATGCTGTTATTATTTAAGACGATCGCCGTCCAATTGTCCACTAAAAAATAACAAAAAAATACACTGTTTGGCAATTGCTCTCTTTGGTTAAGAGGGATTTTTAATGGCTGTCTTGAGACTTTTGCAAAATTGAGCGATCGCATCTAATCCCTGTTCTGGTGTGCCTTCTGCCAGTCGCTTCACCATAGCACTACCGACAATTGCCGCATCCGCCCCCCATGCTTTCACCTGTCGCGCTTGCTCAGGCTCAGAAATTCCAAAACCCACCCCGATAGGTTTATCCGTAACATTACGAATTTGTTGCAGTAAATCACCAACCCGCGTTTGCATTTGGGTTCGCATTCCCGTGACACCAGTAACACTGACCAAATAGATAAATCCTTGAGATGCACGAGCGATCGCTTCAATTCTTTCAGGAGAACTCGTAGGAGCTACCAATAATGTTAAATCTATCCCCATCTCTGCCGCTGGTTTGATTAGCCCTGCTGACTCTTCCAATGGCAAATCCGGCACAACTAAACCTGCCACCCCAGCATCCTTAATTTGCCCCAAAAACTTATCAACGCCTCGATGTAAAATCGGATTGTAATAGGTAAATAAAATAATAGGCGATCGCAAACTCGGACTAATCCCCTTGAGCATCTCCAATACCTGCTCTAAAGTCGTTCCCCTCTCCAAAGCGCGAGTAGCCGCAGCCTGAATCACCGGACCATCAGCCAAAGGATCAGAATAGGGTACACCCAACTCAATAATATCCGCCCCAGAATGATCCAGAACCTGCAAAGCCTTAGCAGTAGTTTCTAAATCCGGATCACCAGCTGTAATAAAAGGAATCAACGCGCACTCTTGATTCCGTCTTAAATTTTCAAAGCAACGAGAAATAGCAGTCATTTCGCCTAGTCAGTAGTCAGTGGTCAGTAGTCAGTAGTTACAATCAACAACTGACAACTGAACAATCATAACTCTAAACCTGAGATTCTTTTTCCTCTTCCATCTTTGCTTGCAGTTTAGCTAACTCTTCAGGAGAGAGTTCATCAAGCCGCTTTTGCAAAAAAGCCGTTTCATAAGCTTCCCGTTGTTGATGGTAGGTCATTTTATTCCCTATCGCTCGGAAAATATAGGTGCATAACCAGCCAATTAAGCCAGCCATCAAGAAAACTTGACTCCAGATACCAGCATTCTGACTATCTAAACCCACTACTTGCAAACCCACATAAGCCAAGCCACCAGCTACAAAAACGCCCAATCCAATACCAATCGCGTCAATACGTCGCATGAGAATTATGACCTACCAATTTTAATTTAAGCAATTTTTCGAGGACGGGGGTTCAAATTCACAAACGGGGAGAGAACTAGCAACCCCGGAAAGAAAAAGAACACTAAAAAGTACATAAACACCCGTTCCACAGAACCACAGTTATACCATCTTAAACTCAAGTAGAAAAATACAGCAATGGGTATTACCAGCAAATAAGCGCCCGCCAAACTCAGATACAGTAGTGCTACAACCATATTTCTTACCGCAATTTGAACTATATTTGGTGCATTCACCTCTTAATGATATGCCGAATGGCTGGTTTGAGGAAATCGGTAATTCTGTTATTTTCCATATTCCTTAAAACCTATTGTCCAAAAATCGAAAATTGTGATATCATCGTCTTCAGCCATTAAGCGTGAACTAACTGGCTAGTTTAATATTTTGTTTCGGGGCTAAATGTCAAATATTAGCGTTAGCAAATAAAATTTTAAAATCTACTTGCCAAAAAAAAGCAATTAGTGGTATAACAGACAAGCGGGTGAATACTGCCTCAAAAACAGTAAATAACCTTACGGGAGTGTGGCGGAATGGTAGACGCTACGGACTTAAAGGAATTGAGCCTTGATAGAGAAATCTTTCAAGTGGCAGCTCTCAAACTCAGGGAAACCTAAATCTACTTATAGATATGGCAATCCTGAGCCAAGCCCAGAAAAATATTTGACTGGGAAGGTGCAGAGACTCGACGGGAGCTACCCTAACGTAAAGCCGAGGGTAAAGGGAGAGTCCAATTCTCAAAACTTATGATTGCTTTAGCACCTAAGTAGTAGTGAAAACTACAAGAGAATGAAAATCCGTTGACCGTAAAAGGTCGTGGGGGTTCGAGCCCCCCCACTCCCATCCAAAAACCAATCAAAAATGTTCTGAACCCCTGTTACAGAGATGGGATATCATTAATTAAACACCTAAACAAACTGCCATTACACCTATCAAAAATTGTAAAACAGTGCCAGTAAGCAAACTGCAAAATGAGAAAATTGCCACAGAATTAACTTGATTTAGGAAATAATTTGTCCGAGTTAATCTGAGAATCAGCGTCACTGAAAGCAATGATTCTAAAGTAGTCCCAGCACCTCCAAAAACAGCGAGGATCAGCGGTTTAATACCGATATAATTAGTAAGCGTTGCTCCTAAAATACACCTAACCAGCGCGATCGCCCCCACAACAGCAACCATCCAATTGCAAACCATGTGGCTGTCCAAACAGGAGTCCCGTAAGCAGAAACAGGCATTTTTTTAGCCCCAGCCAAGAAGTAATATAGTAACTCATGGCAATAACTAATACATCAAACCACCAGCGAGGATGTTGATAGTCAATACTGAGACGATTCAGCGTTCTGGATAAACTGAAAGCCATTTTTGGTTTCATCATTATTTGTACTCTTGAATAATTTTATGCCCAATTTCTTGACAAAAGATATGAGATCTGCTAATAATTGTAATTTGTGGAAACTTTACCCTTTAATATAATCTCTTGGCTAACGTCATTGTCATAGGTGCCCAGTGGGGCGACGAAGGAAAAGGTAAAATAACTGACTTACTCAGCCGCTCCGCAGACGTGGTGGTACGTTATCAAGGGGGAGTTAACGCTGGGCATACAATCGTAGTCCAAGGTCAGACGTTTAAGCTGCACTTAATCCCCTCTGGTATTTTGTATCCAAAAACCGAATGTATCATTGGCTGTGGCACAGTCATAGATCCACAGGTTTTGATTAAAGAACTCGAACAACTAGAACAACTAAATATTTCCACGGCTAATCTATTGATATCTCAGACGGCTCATGTCACCATGCCCTATCATCGCATGATTGATAAGGCATCTGAGGAAGTCCGGGGAAATCATAAAATCGGCACCACCGGTAGAGGCATTGGTCCCACCTACGCGGATAAATCGGAACGTACAGGCATCAGGATGTTAGACCTGATGGACACCGATGGTCTGCCTGAGCAGTTAGAACGGACGATAAACTATAAAAATACCATTTTAGAAAAGCTGTATAATCTACCGCCCTTGAATCCACAAGCAGTGATTGAGGAGTATTTAGGTTATGCAGAACGCTTGCGTCCTTTTGTCGTTGATACATCGTTGAAAATCTACGATGCAGTTTTACGACGACGAAATATTTTGTTTGAGGGCGCACAAGGGACATTACTTGACCTGGATCATGGAACTTATCCCTACGTCACCTCCTCTAACCCAGTCGCTGGCGGGGCTTGCGTTGGTAGTGGATTAGGTCCGACAATGATAGATCGGGTAATTGGTGTATCCAAAGCCTATACTACAAGAGTGGGAGAAGGTCCATTCCCCACAGAACTAAATGGCGAAATTGGGGACTTACTAGGCGATCGCGGTGCAGAATTTGGCACAACTACAGGGCGCAAACGTCGCTGTGGTTGGTTTGATGCGGTTATAGGGCGTTATGCAGTCCGTATTAACGGCATGGATTGCATGGCACTTACCAAACTAGATGTTCTCGATGAATTAGAGGAAATCAATGTTTGTGTGGCTTATGAAATTGATGGTGAACGCTGCGAAGACTTCCCCACCAGCGCTCGTCAGTTCGCGCGTTGTCGTCCCATCTACAAAACTGTACCAGGGTGGCAAGTTTCAACAAGTCACTGTCGTACCCTGGAAGAGTTACCACAAAAAGCACTGGACTATCTGAAATTCTTAGCAGAATTAATGAAAGTGCCGATCGCAATTGTTTCCTTGGGAGCAAGTCGTGATCAAACTATCATTGTCGAAGACCCGATTCACGGTCCCAAACGCGCCCTGTTACAACCCAACGGTACACCTGTTTAGTCATTGGTCAGTGGTCAGTGGTCATTGGTCAGTAGCAAAATAACAGACAACGGACAACGGACAACGAATAACTAACAATTAACAACTTAACAACTTAACAACTTATATGGCGATCGCACTCGAATCTAAAACCCGTCCCGAAGGTAGCAAACCCAGAGCTTTGCGCCGTTCAGGCTTAATTCCCGCCAACTTGTATGGTCACAAAGGAATTGAATCAATTGCTCTAGTTCTTGACGCTAAAGTTGTAGAACGCCTGCTCAAGCAAGTTACCCCCAACAAAACCGAAATAGAACTCAGCATTCCTGAATTAGAGTGGACTGGTACAACCGTAATCCGTGAACTTCAGATTCACCCCGCCAAAGGCACACCTTATCACCTCAGTTTTTTTGCCGGAGCTAAAGGCTAAAATTCAGGTAATAATAACGAAGAGAACCAGGGTTAGCCCTGGTTTTTTTGTGGAAAAATTATTTATAGTAGGGAACGGGGAACAGGGAACAGTCCAGAAATTTTCCCATTACCAATTACCAATTACCAATTACCAATCACCAATAAAAATGACAGAAACCAATCTCCCGAACTTAATCTCACAAATGTTACAATCAGGATTTTATCCTCATCCCGTAACAGAACCAATTCAACTAATTCAAACTCATATTTCCTATGTCCTCCTCACCGGGGATTATGCTTACAAACTCAAAAAACCAGCCAACTTTGGTTTTTTAGACTTTTCCACCTTAGAAAAACGACACCACTTTTGTCAAGAAGAACTGCGACTAAATCAAAGAGGTGCAGGTGAATTATATTTAGAAGTTCTCCCCGTCACCTTAGTAGGTGAACAATACCATTTAGGTGGCGCAGGAGAAGCTGTAGAATACACAGTCAAGATGCGTCAATTTCCCCAAGAAACATTATTTAGTGAACTTTTTGCCAGTGGAAACTTGCCAGAAAGTCACTTAGAAGAATTGGGGCGAGTTGTCGCTCAATATCATGCAAAAACCGAGACCAACGATTATATTCGCAGTTTTGGAGAAGTCTCCCAAGTCCGACTAGCAATTGATGAGAATTACCAACAAGCCGAAAAATATATTGGTGGTCCCCAAACCAAAGAACAATTTGAGGAAACAAAACAATATACAGACAACTTCTTTATCCAACATCCAGAACTATTTAAAAGCAGAATTGACAATAACTATATTTGTGAATGTCACGGCGATTTACACCTCAGAAATATTGCTCTTTGGCATGAGAAAATTATGCTATTTGATTGCATAGAATTCAACGAGCCTTTCCGCTTTGTAGATGTCATGTATGATGTGGCATTTACAGTCATGGACATTGAAGCCAGAGGAAGGAAAGACTTAGGAAATGCCTTTTTAAATGCCTACGTAGAGCAAACTGGAGATTGGGAAGGTTTACAGGTATTACCTTTATACTTAAGCCGTCAAGCCTATGTACGGGCTAAAGTAAATTCATTCTTATTAGATGATCCTAATATCCCGGCTGCGGTCAAAGAAGAATCTGCAAAAACAGCTTCTGCATATTACCGTCAAGCCTGGGAATATACCAAACCCCAACAGGGAAAACTGATTTTAATGTCAGGATTATCTGGTGCTGGTAAAAGTACCACAGCTAAATATTTAGCCCGGAAACTCAACGCAGTTCATCTCCGTTCCGATGCTGTGCGTAAGCATTTAGCAGGAATTCCCCTCCTAGAAAAAGGTGGGGATGAAATCTATACACCGAAAATGACCCAAAAAACCTATAGCCGATTGTTAGCATTAGGAATTATACTGGCTAATCAAGGTTGGTCTGTAATTTTAGATGCCAAATATGATCGGCAGGATTTACGGGAAGCAGCTATTTCCCAAGCTACACAGCATCAATTACCTGTGCATATTATCAACTGTACCGCACCCCTAGAGGTGATCAAAGAACGACTCCTGAACCGTACTGGTGATATTGCTGATGCAACCGCTGATTTATTAGCATCTCAAATCAAGCAATCTGAACCATTTACAAATCTAGAACAACCTTATATAACAGTTGTGGATACAACTCAACCGCTAGACACCCAATTATCAAAATTGATTTACAACAGCAGTCAGGAGTAAAACTGGCTTGGTGTTGTGCTTTTTCCTCTTCCTCGTTCCCATACAGAGTATGGGAACGAGATAACGAGATATAATTATTTTTTCTCCTGACTACTGACTTCTAACTCCTAACATTATGGCACCAAAAAATAATCTACTAGGCGATATTTTCTCTTCCTCACCTAACTTTCTTTCTCAACTGTTATTTGGATTATTTTTATTTATTATCTCCAGAATTGCTAATGCTTCAGTTCCTCTCAGTCTATTCATAGCCATTATGGGTGGTGTCACCTTGGGGTGGTTCACATTTGTTAATGATAATAGTCCTGAACCTGCTGCTGTCGCATCTAATGATGGCATTGATGCTGGATTAAAATATTGGTTGTTTTTTATGATGGGCTGCCTTTTCCTCGGTTATTCAGCCCCTATGAGTATTATATTCGGTGCGATCGCAGGAATTGGTGGTGGTTGGATTATTGGTTGGTGGAGAAGCGAGGAGGCGTTACAAACACAATTATCAGAGGAGATTGTGGAAGAAATAAATCCAGAACAGCCGAGTGAAAGAAGTGCGAAGAGACGCAAAAGAAAACCTACTCGGCGCTTCCGTCGGGACTCTGCAACTTTCAATTTTCGCTTTTGGGAAAAGTAATTAACAATTGATAATTAGGATTATAAAATTAAATTGTCTGATAGCGTAGCGTGGCGCAAGCCATATCAGGATATCCAGGATTAAAGGATTTGCAGGATGTTTGTTTGAGTTGTATTTTTAGGGTTTGAGGATTCAATACTTTTCGGTTAGACTCAAAAAACTGCAATATGATATAAATTAGTGCTTTTTGCTGCTTAATAGGGAATAATAGAATAAATACTCCTTGTCAGATAAAGGTGAGTTTTGACAAATGGACTGGACAACAATACTCAAAGCACAGCAGACTGATTTTATTCAAAGACTGAAATCTGGCGACTTACTCCATTGTGAGAAGTTTGTAGGTTAGGTTGGTTTTATCAAGCCAACATTTTCGGGGCGGTTTGTTGGGTTTCGCCTCGTTCAACCCAACCCACGACTATCATTAACTAAATAGATAGATCATCAGTTAAATTTGGTTAAGGGTAATCATGTATGAAACTGAATGATCATCTATCTACTTTTTCAGAGCCTTGTTAGCTTTGGTGATTAACTTGTCAGTTTTCAGAGATAACAATTCTTCCTTTTTCTCTAACTCATCAATTCTTTCGCTCAATACTTCCAGTCTCTTTGCCGGAGGTAAATTTTTCAGAAAATCTACCTTAATAACGTTTGAGTCTCCATTGATCCAGTCTAGAACTTTCTGTAGTTTTTGACGAGACTCTGGTTTAGTTTTAGGATTTGATAATTTAGCTTCAACGGAGTCTCTGACATCAGCAACAGAATATTCTTTAAATCCACTGATTGTTTGCATCACTTCTAAACCTCTAAAAATCTGTTGAACTAAATAGTCAGAAAGTTCAAAAGATTTTAGATGTAGTTTTGTTAACATCGGTAATTCATTGATCATAGCCTTTATCCTCAACTAGCCCAAGGCATTTGTTTAAGAAGTTCTTCTATCCTTTCTGCTTGTGCTGTAATTGTAGCTTTTAAAGTAGGAACCATTTGATTTTGGAAGAAGTTTTGAGTGTTTATAAGCTGTTCAGTTAGCTGTTTAATAATTTCTTGATCATTCTTACTTACTTTTTTAAGAGAGCCTATTTGATAATTTCGTTTTTTGAGTTCTGGTCCGGCAAAACGCAGACAACAAGCTAAAATATCCTCTTTTGTATGAACATCACCATACCCATCTAATGCTCTCTTTACATCTGCTTGAGTCCATTTGATTTCTTGGGCTACTTCCTTGATAAGTTGTTCCTTACTAGCCATAAATAATTACTCCTGACATATGTTAAAATTCAACTATTTTAGTTCCGATAGTAAGATTACAACTGGGATGAAGTAATTTGAAATTTTCAGGTTTATTTGCAGCATTGCCAAATTCCTTCAAAGGAAGTACATGATGTACAACTGTATCTGCAAATCTAAGTAATTCACCACAGTAAGCGCATTTACATTCTTGATAATCAAATTGCTTCTTCTTCCAAGATTGACCCTCGGAAGATTTAAGCCAGTTGTTAAATTCACGGCGGGGGTCTATAGTAGCTTTAGCCTTAGCTAAAACTTCTGCTGTCTGCTTACGGAGTTTTTCCTCTTTTTGTAGCAGGATAAACATCTCACTATATAGCTGATTTAGCTTATTGGCTGAGTTGTTGCTCATTTATACTTTATAAGTAGCAAACGACATATATAAAATTTAACAGTTTAAGCATTATAGGATAATAGTATTTTTACTTAATTTAATGCATTCTCTAGAACTAAAGCAGAGAGTATACTTACTGATTCTAATTTTGATGAAAGGACTTACTTTTAAACAGTAATGAAAGGATTACTCTAAATCAGTCTCCACAGCAAGCACTTTTAACTGTTCTATCAACCTTTCCTTCTGTCGTCTTTCCTGTTCTGTCGGAGTCAACATCCAAGGAAATTGATTTTTATTCTTCACGTGGATCTGATAGTGGTGGATGCCAACCCGCTTCTACCCAAAAACGCCGAGCAACTTGAATAGAAGGCTCATCACGTCGTTTATCATTGAAGTCAAAGCGATCGCTAGTAGCTCTTCCTGTAGGCGTTGTACCTACAATTTTTATACCATCTTTTGTCCAGATAAAATGCTCTGACCATTCTTGCTGACGAGGGTTAAATAAAGCAACTTGCTCTTGAGTTTTAGGATCAGTAGCTACTATAAAATTATAATGACGCTCATTACAGCGATGACAAGCCAAAGCTAAATTATCCAGTTCGTCTGAACCCCCCAAAGACTGCGGCATAATATGATCAATAGTAAAACGATCAGGACTCAGATATTCTGGAGAGTGACAATATTCACAGAGAAATTTAGCTCGTTTTCTTATAAGTCGTCGAGTTGGTTCGGACACCATTTACTTTTAGCTGCTAGTTGAGCATTAATTAAGGTAAATATTCGCTGTAACTCCGAGATACCTACATATTCCGCTTCCTCTTCAGAAGTCAGTTTATCAGATTTTTTCTTTGCTAATAGTTCTTCAAAACGTATCTGTAGTTCTTCGGTAAATTTAAATAGATAAATATTACCAAATTCACTCATCTTCATACCAGAAGATATTAAAGACGAAGGTTGAACCATTAATTGAGTAGCCATTGTATGTTCACAGTGTCTTTATTTGTATTATCTCATAAAAAATCCTGAAAATCCTGAAATCCTGGATATCCTGATTCAGACAAAAATCCTGTAAATCCTTAAATCCTGGACATCCTGATTCAGACAAATAATTCTATAATAGCAATACCTTGTCCATTTCCTGCTTTGTTGGGTTAAGCGACAGCGCAACCCAACGCATTTGTTGGGTTTCATGCTTCAACCCAACCTACAAATCAAGGCTTTTTCTAATTTGGACAAGGTATTGTAATAGAAAATAAATATTTACCTTAATTAACTATGCAAACCACAGAATCACCCTTACAATTGCGGCTGTGGACTGTTGATGAATACCACAGAATGGCTGAAGCAGGAATATTTGAACCAAGTGAACGGGTAGAATTATTAGAGGGGAAAATAATCTGGATGATTGCTAAAGGAACAGCCCACAGTTCAGCAGTAGGAAGAACAAATAAATTATTACAAAATCGCTTAGGAAATCAGGCTTGGATAGCTGTTCAAGACCCTGTAAAATTAAATGAAAGGTCTGAACCAGAACCAGATATTGCTGTAGTGAAAATAGATCCCCTAGACTATGCAGATCATCATCCTACCCCAGCAGAAGTTTATTTAATTATCGAAGTTGCAGATAGTAGTTTAAAACTAGATACAGAAATCAAAGCTAAAGCTTATTCTCAAGCAGGAATTAAGGATTATTGGGTGTTAGATGTAGTGAAACGCGAATTAATTGTATTTAGAAATCCCACAACAGAAGGTTATCAAAATCAAGCAATTATCACAGAACAGCAAAAAATATCCCCTTTAGATTTTCCCGATTTAGAAATTGTAGTTTTCCAAATGCTACCACTTGTCTGATAGATAATAGAATAATTGAGAGGATGACTTTATTAAATCCTGGATATCCTGATATGGCTTGCGCCACGCTACGCTATCAGACAAATTAAAGATCAGGTTCTACACCCAGATTTCTTAACTGTTCTATCAATCTTTCCTTCTGTCTTCTTTCCTGTTCTGTAGGAGTTAAAACCCAATTACCAGAAACATCATACCAGCGTAACCAAGGCTGCTGAATATTATTATAACTTCCCTCCCAAACTCCCAAACCTAATTCTATTTCTGGTATCCAAAAACGAGAATTTGATAAATCAATTTCTGCATAACGTCCACCATCTAATTTAAACATTCTAAATTCATACTTGTAACGGTCAAAAATAGCATAATAAGGAATCCTCAAAATCTGCTCATAAACCTCCCATTTTGTTGGCGGTTTTTCTACATTTCTTAAAGTGTGTCCTAAATCTTCCTTTTCAGTTCCTGGTGAGAGTAATTCCACGATAATAAAAGGAGTAATTCCCTCTTGCCAGATTACATAACTCAGTCGTAAATCGCCATTTTTATAAAGAGGAGAAACATTCACAGATACAAACCAATCTGGTCTTTTATACCATGTTGGATGATGAGGATCATAATATAAATTCATATCACTAGCGGTAAAGATTTTGTCGCTAGGATAGGTAGGAGAATTAAACGTTTCGTCTAATAAACGGGGTTGTAATAAATGAAATTGATCAGGCAAACCTTTTTCCTCTGGATCTTCACTTTTGAGATCATACATTGTTGGTAACACTTCTTGAGGAGAACGGGGCGGATCAGTTTGATACATATTACTATTCCTGGAAAATTTAATTTATTGTGTGTTCACAGTTTCTTTATTTCTATTATCTCATAAAAAATCCTGTAAATCTTGGACATCCTGATAGCGTAGCGTGGCGTTAGCCATTTCTGACAATTTCCCCATCTATTTTCTCTTTTCTCGATGATTAGCAGCTTGTAATAATAAAGATTCCGCAAAAGAAATTGCTTCATTTGCAGATTTACCACCAGCTAACTGTGCCAATTCTTCCCGTCGGGTAGTTAAATTATCTAAACTTGTCACCCTCACCACAGTCCGCTGTTCATCATTACTATTTCTGGCTTTATTAATAACTAATTTATCAACGCGAAAATGACGATCTGCCATTGCTGCAACCAAAGGTTGATGAGTTACACATAATACTTGATGTCCTTGACTAAGTTGGTGCAATTTTTCCGCTATGGCTTGGGCAACTCTTCCAGAAACTCCCACATCAATTTCATCAAATATCATTGTTCCTACTTCATTACCTTGATTAAAACAGGCTTTTAAAGCCAATAAAAAACGGCTCATTTCCCCACCAGAAGCAATTTCTGTTAATGGTTGAATAGGTTCACCGGGGTTAGGACTAAACATAAAAGTAATTTTGTCTGCACCTGTAGCTGTCGGAGAAATGGGGACAATCTCTACTTGAAATTTTACCTTATCCATTGCTAACGGCTTGAGTTCAGCTAATAAGCGAGATTCTAGATTAGCCGCAGTTTGACGACGTAATTGGGTTAATTGTTGACTAATTTGATAAAGTTCTTGTAAATATAATTGTTCTTGTTGTTCTAAAGTTTCGATAGATTGTTCGCTATTATTTAATTCAGCTAATTCAGTTTGAATACGTTCATAATAAGAAATAGCTTCCGTCAGAGTCGGTCCATATTTGCGACAAATTTGTTTTAATTCCCGTATCCGTTCATCCACCTCTTCCAACCGCTGGGGATCTGCTTCTAACCCTTCTCCATAAATACTAATTTGTCTCCCCACTTCCATTACCGCTGCGATCGCATCCCGCACCAATTCCAACAGAGATTGTAGTTGAGAATCATACTCCACCATGTGAGTTAATGTCATCTCTCCATCGGCTAATAAATCAGTAGCCGTGCGAGTTTCCTGATCATCTTGATACAAAGCCTGATAAACTTTGTAACTCATTTGTTGTAAATCCACAACATGATTGAGGCGTTCTCGTTCTTGATTTAATTGTTCCATTTCCTGGGCATCATCAAGATTAGCAGCGCCCAATTCTTGTACTTGATATGTTAATAAATCCAATTGTTGCAGCCGTTCCCGTTCCGATGTCCGGCGTTTTTCTAGTGCTTGACGAGCTTGTTGATATAGAATAAAAGCAGCAGCGACATTTTGGCGTTTGTGCAACAAAGCATCACCACCATATAAATCTAACCAATCTCGAACTTGGGCAGATTGTCCCACTTGTACGGTTTGCCCTTGTGCCGTAATTTCTACTAAACTATCCCGTAATCCTGCCATTAAGGGGCGATTTACCAGCACTCCATTTACTCTTGATCTGCTGCGGATATTACTAGTAGTGGTGGCAATTTCCCGACTAATGATCACAGCATTATCATCGGTTAAATCAATTTCTTGTTCACTCAACCAAGCAGCTAAAGGCGGAGTCACGCTAAAAGTCGCCTCCACTATCGCGCGATTTGTGCCAGTCCGAATTACTCGACTGGAGACTTTACCACCTAAAACCGCATCAATGGCATCTAATATAATTGATTTTCCTGCGCCGGTTTCTCCAGTTAATACATTCAAACCCGCACCAAAATCCAATTCCAGATGATCAATTAAGGCGAAATTTTCAATTCTTAAATATAGCAGCATTTAAATAATCCTCAGATTGCAGACTTCCCCGGTTTCAAATTATGTTATGCCTACGGCACGCTGCGCGAACGCGCAAAGGCACAAAGGAGCAAAGGTGAAGATTTTTAATTTTCCTTTTTTCTACTTGAATATAGCTTCGTTAAAAACCCAGATGTGTAGAGGTTTAGCTCATGCTTTACCCCTACCTGTAGAATCAACGTTATGCTATGGGAAATAGAGTAATGGTTGTATCTCCACTTCCAGCCGCTAATATTTTACCATCTGGACTGAAGGCAATTGAGTAAATTACAGAATCAGTACATTTGACACTAGAAATTTCTTCTCCACTAGCTACTGACCATAATTTCACTGTTTTATCTTTACTAGCGCTCGCTAAAATCTGTCCATTGGGACTATATGCAACGGCACAAATATAATCAGAGTGTCCTGATAAAGTTTTAATTTCTTGACTAGTTTCTAGATTCCAAAGTTTAATAGTTTTGTCTTGACTACCACTAATTAAAGTTTTTCCGTCGGGACTAAATGCTAGAGATGTAATCCCTCCAAACCAATCAGAATGTCCTGTTAAAGTTTTCACTTTATTTTCAGCTAATTGTAAAATTTTGATAGTTTTATCATTACCACCTGCACCACTAGCTAATAGTTTACCGTCGGGACTAAAAGTTACAGATAAAACATCATCGGTATGACTTTTGAAAGAGTAAACTTCTTTTCCTGTTTCTAATGACCACAGTTTAACTGTTTTGTCTTTACTTCCACTGGCTAAAATTTTCCCCAAGGGACTAAATGCAACAGCATAAACCCTTTCTTCGTGTCCTGTAAAAGTGAAAACTTCTATTCCTAAATTTACATCCCATAATTTAATAGTTTTATCATCACTGCCACTGACTAAAAATTTGCCATCTGGACTAAAACCTACGGAATTAATCCCTCTAGACCAAGAATATTCTCCATGTCCTGCAAAGGTGCGATGTTGCTGAGTTGCTAAATCCCACAATTTAATGATTGTATCATCACTACCACTTGCTAAAAATCTCCCATCTGGACTAAAAGCTACAGAGAGAACTTTATTTTCATGTCCTTTGAGAGTACCAACAAATACTAATTTTTCGGTGTTTTCATCTGATGAAGATGTGGTAGGAATTACTTCTAGTGTTTTTTGATAATTATCTGATTCTTCTAGACTTGATTTATTTGCTTGTGACGGGTTAAACCAAGTATCTAATTCCGTCAATATCTCCAATGTTTTCAACGATTCATTAATAGAATTTCCAATAGAATCTAAGTTATTAATTCTGTTAATTTCTTCTCTTTCTTGACTTGCTGTTTCTGGTATTGGATTTGTTTGCAAATTTGATTTATTTTCAACCTGTAACGGTTGTATTAAAGCTGTAAATAAACTATCTAATTCGGTTAATCCATCTAATTTTGTTAACCGTTGGTTAATAGAATCGAAAACGTCGTTATTGTTGGAACTTTCACTTTCTTGTTTTGCTTTAATTTCACTTATTTCTTGGTTTTGTTCTAAAATTGTTTGATGTAATTTCTGTGTTGAATTATCAATTTGTGCAAATCGAGAATTAACAACTTCGATTTGTTGATGAATCTGAGTAAATTCCTGACTTTGATTTTCTTGACTGTCACGTAATTCTGCTAATTGCTGTTGATTGCTTTCATTGCCATTTTTGATAGAAGTTTCAATTTCTGCAAATCGAGAATTAAAGACTTGTAGCTGTTGATTAATTTGTGATAATTCAGTTTTCAATTCTGCAATATTTCTCAAATATTCATCTTTATCAACATTAGAGTTCAAACTTTCTAGAGAAATATCTAATTGCTGCAACCGATTATTGACAATTTGCATTTGTTGATTAACTGCATTAAATTCCGTACTCAATTTTTGCATTGATATTTTAATTTTCTGGTCAACAATTTGACTAATTTCCTGTTTATAAACTTCAAGTTTTCCCAAACGTTCATTAATTGCCATCTCAATTGTTTGGTCAATAATTTGGCTGAGTTGTTGTCTCCAAGCTTCGATTTGTTCCAAACGTTGATTAGAGGTATTCATGGTTTTTTCAACTTGGTAAAATTCTTCAGTGATATTTTGCAAACTTGTTTGTAATTGCTCAATTTGTGATTGGGAATAATTCAACTTAGGACGATTGACTAAATTTAAAGCTATACTTAGACTCAGGGGAATAACCGCATAAACTACTTGTTGCGTCACTGTCGCTACTATTGTTCCCAATATTGATATCCCTAAGCATACATACTCGCTAACTTCTAGCAACTGACGATTATTCATGGTAACTGGTATTACTTGTCAAGTTGTGATAAATTTATCACAAATTATACTCAATAAAACTAAAAAAATAAAACTTTACGTTCCTAATAGTCGGTTTTAACCGACTTTAGCTATAAGACAGGGAATTTATTCCCTGGATTTTGGAATATAGCGGTTCTCGATTGAGTGAGATACAAGAACCCCACCCCCAACCCCCTCCCCGCAAGCGATGAGGGGGCTATGATGTATCTCATGCAAGTGCATACCGCTATATCAATTTTTGAATACAATTATATATCTTGACAATTGCATAAAATTTCCAGATGTCAATACCCTAGTAAATTCGGGCGTTGCTGATTAAGGGTATGAATTTTAGTCTCACGCAAAGGCGAGGCAGCGCGGTCTTGGGGGTTTCCCCCATGAGCGACTGCCGTAGCAAAGACGCACTGAGGTTTGAGTTTTAAAGATTCAATTTGGGAATTTCATACCTCAATTCAACAACGCCATTTTTCCCAACCAGTTAAACGTGCATATCTGCCTTTTGGAGATGTTCCTGATACACATTGGGCAATAAACGCGATTAAGAAAATTTATGAAACTGGATTTTATCTGTTCCCTGTTCCCTGTTACCTTCCTTTGTAATGCTGATTCCATTTTGCCAAAGTTCATATTCACTGATATCAATATCCTCATTCCAAACCAACGCATAACCACCTGAATCAATGATAAAATTTCTGAAAAATGCCGGATTTTTTAAAGGAGAAAACATTGGGTTATCTAATAATTTAGAGATATCATATTTTTTTAGTTCGTTATTTGTAAACTTAATGATCAAGTTATGATCATCTATAGCTTGAGCAGAAACAATACGAGCAGGTTTCATCAAAACTCTCCATTATTTTAAAGGTGGCAGTTTATTAAACTCTTGGCTATTCCACATATTGAGCAGTTCTTTCTGATACAATGTAGCCCATTCTATTACCATTTTTTCAGCACGACTGGGTAAATCTCCTTCAATAATTTTTAAAGACTCAATACCAACTAAGGCATTATACTCACCGTAAACTGCATGAAAATGAGGAGGTGGGTGATCAGCAAAGAAAATTTTGATAACTATTCCATAAAACCGTGTAACTTCTGGCATAAAGATATAGGACTTACGCATTGACAAGGAGTATCATCTAGGAATGACACACTGTACAAATTAACCTTCCTTCCGCAATCCTAATTTTTAGATATAAATACTTGCAGATTATATATCTTGACAATAACATAAAATTTCCAGATGTCAATACCCTAGTAAAATCGTTGGCTTATTGATTTCATTCTCAATAATCTTGAGAATTAACCGAGCATATTCTCAACAAACATAGAAATGTGATTTTTTTGCAGAAGAGAGATTTAAAAAACTTATCTGTCTGACTGCATTGCTAGAAAATTAGCAGTTATGACTTAAAAATTGCTAAATTAACAGAAGATGTAACTATCTCCTTAAATATGGTATCTACTCCTATAACTTTCTCCGATATTCAAAATCATTGGTCCCGACCATTTATAGAAGCTTTAGCAGCACGGCGGATTATCAGCGGTTATCCTGATGGAACTTGTCGCCCCAATAACCCTGTAACTCGCGCTGAATTTGCTGCCATTATCGCTTCAGTTTTTTCCCAACCAGTTAAACGTGCATATATCCCTTTTGTAGATGTTCCCCAGACCCATTGGGCAATAAACGCGATTAAGAAAGTTTATGAAACTGGATTTTTGACAGGTTATCCGAACAAGCGGTTTGGGGTAGATGAAAGTATTGCTAAGGGTGATGCTTTAGTCGCAATTGTCAATGGTTTGGGAATTGCGGGGAAAGTTGACCTGGATTTAGTGAGTAAACTGGCAGAAATTTATCAAGATGGATCTTTAATTCCTTACTATGGAATTAATCAAATAGGTTTGGCGACCCGTGCTGGTTGGGTGGTGAATTATCCCAACGTCAAAATACTAAATTATAAAACAGCTGCTACTCGTGCAGATGTGGCAGTGATGGTTTATCAGGCTTTAGTGTATTTGGGAAAAGCGGAAAAAATTCCTTCTGATTATATTGTTGCAGCGCCTATCACCACAACGATTCCTACACCTAAACCGACAACCTCCAATACTGTTAAAGTAAATCATCGGCGAGAATTTCGAGGTGCTTGGGTTGCGACTGTGTGGAATAGTGATTGGCCTTCTAAGCCAGGACTGTCTGTGGAACAGCAAAAAGCGGAGTTGGTAGCGATTATTAAACAGTTACAAGCTTTGAATTTTAACGCTTTAGTTTTGCAAGTCAGACCGGAAGGTGATGCTGTATATGCTTCTGAGTTAGAACCTTGGAGTGCTTGGATTACGGGAACGCAGGGAAAAGCACCATCACCATTTTATGATCCTTTGGAATTTGCGATCGCCCAATGTCATCAACGCAATATTGAATTACACGCCTGGTTTAACCCTTACCGCGCTAGAGCTAACAGTCAAGTTTCTACTGTTCGTCCCCACATTGCCGTGACAAATCCCGAAGTTGTTTATCAATGGGGTAGTCAACTATGGATGGACCCCGGTGCAAAAATCGTTCAAGACAGAGCATACAACGTCATTATTGATGTTGTCCGCCGTTATGATTTAGATGCGATTCATTTAGATGATTATTTTTACCCCTATCCCATATCTGGTAAACCTTTTCCCGATCATAAAACCTACGCAGCTTATAAAGCCAGTGGCGGTAAACTGAGTTTAGAAGATTGGCGACGGGAAAACGTCAATCAAATGGTATTGCGACTTTCCCAAGGAATCAAAGCCACCAAACCTCATGTGAAATTTGGAATTAGTCCTTTTGGTATTTATCGTTCTGGAGAACCTGCGGGAATTGTCGGGTTAGATGCCTATAATGTTCTCTATGCAGATTCTAAAAAATGGTTACAGCAAGGCTGGATAGATTATATTGCTCCTCAACTTTACTGGCGGACTGACCAAACTAAACAAGGTTATCAAACTTTGCTGAAATGGTGGACAGAAATTAATACCAAACAGCGTCATGTCTATGCAGGTAACAATCTCGGACAACTAGATGGGAAGGAATGGAAAAACAGCGAAATTGTCAAGCAGATTCAGATTTCTCGGAATTTAGCAGGTAGTTTATCTTTGGGTAATATCTTTTTCAGCATGACTGGCATTAAAGAAAATCGTCAAGGCATTGCTGACCAATTTAGAACCGATTATCCCACACCTGCCTTAGTTCCTACTATGTCATGGCAAAGTTCCATCACGCCACCACCTCCCAAAAACCTCAAGTTTATGGATGGAAAATTAAATTGGGAAGCAGGAGATAATCAACCTGTGCGTTCTTGGACTCTATATTTGCAAAATAGCAATAATTGGATAATTCAACGCATTTTATCCGCTGGTACTACCTTTGCGACAGTTCCACCGGGAACTTATGCAGTCTGTGCTGTGGATAGATTAGGGAATGAAAGTGCAGGTGTGATGATTACTGTAACTTGACTCCTAACCCTAACGAAAAGACTTTTATTCAAATTTATTTTGACAGGTAAATGAGCGATCGCTCACAAAAATCTCAATTAGATTGTTTGTAGTGGTAACATTATCGTGGTCTCAAAAGGAACTTAACCCTTTGAATACCTCATAACTTATACTCAACACGGCTTAATTACTTGATTTTATGGGTAGGGGTTTAGCAGTGCTAAACCCCTACAAATCTGCGGTTTTCGTGATTTTACAAAAGTCCATGTCTCAACCGTTTTTAGTATAAAAACTAAACTGAACAACTAAATTTATCACCTATGTCAGAAGAGCAACGTCGTCAGCTACAGCAGCAACTTTGGAAGATAGCCGATGATTTACGCGGGAAAATGAACGCCGATGAATTTCGGGACTATATGCTGGGCTTTATTTTTTACAAATATCTTTCTGAGAAAATAGAACGCTTTGCTGATGGCATATTAGAAGGAGACGGGCTGAAATTTGCCGAATTAACAGAAGATACAGCCGAAGGTGTGGAGATTGTCAAAGCGGTACGGGATGCCACTGTGGAAGCATTGGGGTACTTTTTGAGTCCGTCGGAGCTTTTTAAGACCATCGCCCTCAAAGGTAGCAATAAACAGGACACTAATAACGAGGGTGAGGGTTATAACTTCATTTTGGAGGATCTGACGAAGATTCTCAAAAACATTGAACAGAGTACCCTGGGGACAGATAGCGCCGATGATTTTAGTAACTTGTTTGAAGATTTAGACTTGACTTCATCCAAACTAGGGGCAAATGAAAAAGCCAAAAATGAATTAGTTGCTAAAATATTGGTACATCTGAATAAGATTGACTTTAGGCTGGATGATACAAACGCCGATGTCTTGGGTGATGCTTATGAGTATTTGATTGGTGAGTTTGCTAGTGGTGCGGGGAAGAAAGCCGGAGAGTTTTATACACCGCAACCTGTTTCGACTTTATTGGCCAAGTTGGTAACGAGTGAGAAACCAAACTTAAAAACCGTGTATGATCCCACCTGTGGAAGTGGTTCGCTGTTGTTGCGGGTGAAGCGGGAAGCGGCTCATGTTGATAAGATATACGGGCAGGAAATGAACCGCACGACTTACAACTTGGCGCGGATGAACATGATTTTGCATGATGTCCATTATGCAGATTTTGATATCCAGCTAGAGGATACCCTAGAACATCCCCAACATAGAGATTTACGCTTTGAGGCGATTGTGGCAAATCCGCCTTTTTCGGCAACATGGAGTGCTGATCAATTATTGATGAGTGATGACCGTATCTTTTAAAAGAGAATGATTTAGTAATTGGTATGGATGGTTCTAAAGTTGGTAGAAATTCTGCACTTGTAAAAGATGGTAATGTAAATTCTCTACTTGTTCAGCGTGTTGCAAGATTAAGACAGAAAGCAACATCTTCAATATTTTTTATTTTTCAGCATATAAATTCGACTAGTTTTCATGCTTATGTTGATAAAGTGAAAACAAGTTCAGGTATTCCGCATATCAGTGCAAAACAAATCAAAGAATTTGAAATAAATTTTCCTTGTTTAGCTGAACAAACCAAAATAGCTAATTTCTTAACTACACTTGACGAAAAAATTACCCAATCTCAAACCTATCTGGAAACAGTAAAACAATACAAACAAGGCTTACTACAACAAATGTTTATTTAATGAATTGACTATAACACAACTAACATTTATACTAATGTTTAAACCTGTGGATACTCAGGTTGTTATGATATACTAAGCGCGGGTAGAAAATAGATTTTTGTAAACTTGGGAAAAACCTAGATTTGTAGGGGTTTAGCACTGCTAAACCCCTACCCGTTAAATCTAACTATCAAGCCGTTTGTTAGTATAACTGAAATATTACCCAATTTCAGCATATAAGGCAATAACTCAAGATTCCACCTAATTCCGGCAATCTCTCAACAAAATCATTCAGATTTTACACAACCGAGGACAAAGCCATGACCATTATTACAATAGATGATGAACTAATTAATGAAATTATCGCAGTCAGTCACTACGAAAACCCACAGGAAGCGGTCATTAAAATATTATCCAATTACTTGCAGCAACAAAAAAAAGAACTGCCATTATTTGAGCGACTACGTTTTATAGACGACGAATCTGCCGAAGATGATATTGCATCATTGTTTGAACGTGATAGAGACACAGGTAGGGATGTTGAACTATGACTTATTTAATTGACACCTGTGTAATGTCTGAGTTTGTTAAAAAAGCTCCCAACCCCCAAGTTAGTCAATGGTTTAATCAGCAACCGATTGAACAACTATTTTTAAGTAGTATTACCATCGCTGAAATAAAAAAAGGGATTTATAAAATCCAAGACTCACAACCTGAACGATATCAAAAACTAAAAATATGGCTGCAAAAAGTAGAAACTGAATTTTCTTCTCATATTTTACCGCTAAACAATGATATTTTAGATAATTGGGCGAAATTTTCTGCAAATGCCGAATTAAAAGGTAAAAAATTAGCCGTAATGGATAGCTTGATTGCTGCAACAGCATATCATCATAAATTGACTTTAGTTACCCGCAATGTTGATGATTTTAAACTGACACCAGTTAAAATAATGAATCCCTACAGTCTTGTGTAAATTATGACTACCCAAACCGAAGCCCAACTAGAAGCAGACTTAATTACCCAACTGCAAGGCATGAAATATGCCAGAGTCAAAATTAAAGACCAAGCGGCAATGTTAGCCAACCTCAAACAACAGCTAGAAATTCATAACGGTAACATCACCCTAACAAAAACAGAATTTGAACTCATTCTCAACCACTTAAATACAGGCACAGTTGTCGAACGTGCCAAAATATTACGGGATAAATACGCCTTAAAACGGGACGCAGAAAATGGCAAACCCGCCGAAACAATTTATATAAGTTTCTTAAATTGTGAAGAATGGTGTAGAAATGAATTTCAAGTTACTAACCAAATCACCATAGAAGGAAAACGCAAAAATCGCTATGATGTAACTATTTTAATCAACGGCTTACCATTAGTGCAAATAGAACTTAAAAAACGGGGTTCAGAATTAAAAGTTGCATTTCATCAAATTAACCGCTACCAACATGAATCCTATGACGCAGGTGCAGGACTATTTCAATATGTGCAGCTATTTATTATCAGCAACGGCGTAAATACAAAATACTTCGCCAACAATAAATCTCAATCATTCCAACAAACCTTTTATTGGACAGATCAAGAAAATAATCGTATATCTGATTTGAGCGAATTTGCTGACACATTTCTCAGAACTTGTCATCTCGCCAAAATGATCACCCGTTACATTGTCATCACCGCCATTAATGTCCTCAAAGTCCTCCGTCCCTATCAAGTTTATGCAACGGAAGCATTAGTTGAACGAGTTAAAAATAGCAATAAAAACGCCTATATCTGGCACACCACAGGCTCAGGTAAAACCCTCACCTCCTTTAAAGCCAGTCAAATTATTACCAATTTACCCCAAGTCTATAAAGTTGTATTTGTAGTTGACCGTAAAGACCTAGATTACCAAACTGCCAAAGAATTTAATGAATTTGCCAAAGGTAGCGTAGACAGTACCACTAATACCAATAACCTAATTAAACAACTAAATGACGACACGACTACACTAATCGTTACCACTATTCAAAAATTGAATAATGCCATTATTAAAGAACGCTATCTTGAGAAAATAAAACATCTGCAAGAGCAAAAATTTGTATTTATTTTCGATGAATGTCACCGCAGCCAATTTGGAGAAACCCATAGAAATATCAAAAAATTCTTTCAAAATGCTCAAATGTTCGGCTTTACAGGTACACCAATTCTCACAGATAACGCCTTTGGAACTAGAGAACATCAACAAACAACCGCATCATTATTTGATGAATGTTTGCATAAATATGTAATCATTGATGCTATCAAAGATGAAAATGTTCTGCGCTTTGCGGTGGAATATGTGGGTAAAACTAAACAAGAAGAAGTACAGCCAAAAAAACGCCAGAAAAAAAGTGCTACTAATTTGGATATTGCCATAGAAGAAATTGACACCAAGGAAGCACTAGAAAGCCCAATCCGACTTGCAAAAATAACTGACTATATCCTCACTCATCACGCCCAAAAAACTAAAGCCCCTGACTTTACCGCCATGTTTTGTGTGAGTAATATCGAAACACTGATTAAATACCCTATATGTTGATAAAAATCTCCAGTTTCACGGACTGATTCAAGCCTTTTCTCGCACTAATCGGATTCTCAACGATAAAAAATCTCAGGGCAATATTGTCTGTTTTCGGAATCTTAAAAAAGCCACTGATGAAGCGATCGCCCTATTCTCAAATAAGGATGCTCAAGACACAGTAATAGTCCAGCCTTATGAGGACTATGTAACCCAATTCAACCAAGCCGCCAGCGAGCTATTAGCCATCACTCCGACGATCAAAAGTGTAGATACCTTACCCGATGAAGAAGCCCAATTAACCTTCGTTACTAAATTTCGGGAACTACTCCGCCTTAAAAATGTTCTGACTACCTTCGCTGACTTTGAAGAAACCGATCTAAGTCTGGCAGCGCAAAACTTTGAAGACTATAAAAGTAAATATCTCGATATCCATGAAAAAGTAAAAAGAGAACGCACCAGCGAAAGAACTTCGATTCTTGATGATGTAGACTTTGAACTGAGTTTAATTCATCGAGATGAGATTAATGTGGCGTATATTCTCGATTTGTTGAGAAGGATGAGCAAAACAGATCCAGCCGCAACTCAAAAACTCCAAAAAGAAATCCTTGATATTATGGCAGGTGAAGTCCAATTACGCAACAAACGCGCCTTAATTGAAGTATTCATCGCCAATAATTTGTCGCAACTCCAGCCCGATGAAAATGTGATGAATGCCTTTGAAGAATACTGGATAACCGAAAAAGCAAAAGCCTTTACCGAACTTTGTACCACCGAAAATATTGAACATGAAGAGTTATTAAAAATCATCAATAACTATGCCTTTGCTAACCGTTTACCAAGAGAACAAGAAATAGTCAGTTCACTAAATTTTAAGCCCAAAATTTTAGAACGGAAAAAAACTATTGAGCGCGTTTCCGAAAAAATCCAGTTATTTATTGATACATTTATCGAAGGTATGGGTGGAACTGTTTAGATTTTGAGATTCTCTACCTTTTAGAGGATGTTTGTGGAAGTGACAGTATTAATTCATTCCATAAACTTGAAGTAAAATTTCCCCCTTGAGTGCGATCTCTTTTGACTCTGCGCTCCTACATCATGACTCCTGCTATATCATCAGTAATATTGTTATCAATTCCCAATTATGGAACAATCTAACCAGAAACCAGGGAAAACATCCCGACGTGGGTTTCTCGGACAAGCATTCACCGCAGCCGGGGCGGCTATTACTGTTCCTGCATTGCTGACTCAAGAAAGTGCAGCCAAAGAAACTACTCTAGGAGGCAACGGCGAGATGAATATAACACTCAATGTTAATGGTGAGCAACGCCCCCTCAGTATTGAGCCGCGTGTGACTCTCCTGGATGCCCTGCGGGAACGTTTAGGATTAGTTGGTAGTAAAAAAGGCTGTGATCATGGACAGTGCGGCGCGTGTACTGTGCTGATTGATGGTGAACGAGTATATTCTTGTCTTTCTTTGGCAGTCATGCAGGAAGGCAAAAAAATTGTCACCATTGAAGGACTAGCCAGCGGTGATAGTCTCCACCCCATGCAAATAGCCTTTATTGACAACGATGGCTTTCAGTGTGGTTACTGTACACCAGGGCAAATTTGCGCCTCTGTGGCACTACTGGAGGAAGTTAAACGCGGTTGTGCTAGTGCAGTCACCTCCGATTTACAAGCTCCTCCCCAATTAGCTCAACTTTCGACAGCGGAAATTAAAGAACGATTAAGTGGGAATCTTTGTCGGTGCAGTGCTTATAACGGAATTGTTGCCGCAGTTCAACAAGCAATTGGACAAAAACCTCCTTCGCCAATGGCAAATATCATTACCAGTGAATCCCAGGGAGTACCAGTATAATGAATAACTTTACTTATATTCGCGCTACCACGGTAAAAGATGCCGTCAACCGAGCCGTTGCTGACCAAAATGCTATGTTTATTGGTGGCGGTACAAATTTAGTTGATCGTCTCAAAGCCTTTGTGGACGAGCCATCACAACTAATTGACATCTCCCGCCTACAGATGCAGAAGATCGAAAAAATGGCTAATGGTAGTCTGCGGTTAGGGGCGTTGGTGACAAATACGGCTGTAGCTGATCATACTGATATTCGCCGTGATTACCCGATGTTAACTAGGGCAATTCTGTCTGGTGCATCTCAACAAATTCGCAATATGGCCACAGTCGGTGGTAATCTCTTACAAAAAACTCGTTGCCCTTATTATTACGATACTGCTTTTGCTTGTAATAAACGTGAGCCAGGAACTGGATGCCCAGCAGCAACGGGGATAAATCGAATGCACGCAATACTCGCTGCAAGTGATCAATGTGTCGCAGTTCATCCTTCTGATATGTGTGTGGCATTGGCGGCTTTAGATGCGGTGGTAGAAGTGGAAGGACATCAAGGTAAAAGACAAATTCCCTTTGGAGATTTCCATCGCTTGCCAGGAAATACACCAGAAAAAGATAGTAATTTACAGCCAGGAGAATTAATTACTTCTGTGATTTTACCACCTTTAGCTTTTGCGAAATCAGGAGTTTATTTAAAACTGCGCGATCGCACTTCCTATTCTTTTGCTTTAATATCTGTAGCGGCTGCTTTACAAATTGCTGGAGACAAAATCAAAGATGCTCGTTTAGCAATGGGTGGAGTCGCCCATAAACCTTGGCAAGCAGTAGAAGCAGAAAAGTTTTTAATTGGTAAAACCGCAGATATTTCCACATTTAGCCAAGCGGCAAATATCGCTTTACAGGGAGCAAAACCTTTAGCTCATAACGGTTATAAAATTGAACTAACAAAACGGGCAATTCGTCGCGCTCTCACGGTTTCGGCTCAAGGAGGAGGTATAGCATGAATAAAATAACTACAACCAATATTAATCGTAAAGATGGACAGGCAAAAGTAACAGGTACAGCCACCTATGCCGCCGAACATCAAATACCAAATTTAGTTCATGGTTATTTAATAACTGCTAGTATTGCCAGTGGAAAAATAAAAAGTGTCAACACCCAAACAGCAGAAAAATATCCCGGTGTAATTGCCATTTTCACCCATAAAAATGCCCCCAAAATTTCTAAGCCTAGCAATAATTTTGTCAATTCTAAAATTTACGAAGCGCGACTACCTTTAGCCGATGACACAATTCATTATGCCGGGCAAATTATCGGTTTAGTAGTAGCAGAAACCTTTGAACAAGCAAAGGCAGCATCACATTTAGTTAAAGTTGAATATACTAGCCAAAAACCAATTTTAGATGCCCAAAAAGTTACCTTAAAAAATGCTCCCTCCATGTTTGGGGAAGACTTGAAATTTGCCAAGGGTAGTTTTGCTACTGGTAATTCAACGGATGCAATGGCAGGTGCAGCAGCGAAAATTACCGCTACCTACAAAACAGCGACGGAACTCCACGCACCCATGGAACCTCATGCCATTATCGCCCAGTGGCAAAATTCCAACTCGCTGACAGTCTATGAACCGACTCAATGGGTAGGAGGTAGCCAACGCACATATTCAGAATTATTTGGACTTGCACCAGAACAGGTAAGAATTATTACGCCGTTTTTAGGTGGGGGATTTGGTTCTAAAGCCTTTCCCTGGCCACACGCTATTCTCTGTGCCGCAGCAGCGCGAAAACTTCAGCGTCCGCTGAAAGTGGTTCTCAGTCGGCGACAAATGACAGCAAATGCGGGACACCGTTCGCAAACTGAGCAAACTATTAGTTTAGCTGCTAAAACTGATGGTAGTTTGCAGGGAATTGAACATACAGCAAAATCTTATACTTCCCCTGTAGATGTTTTTGCTGAACCATGTACAGGTATTACCCCGGCAATGTATGCTACTCCGAATCTGCGAACATCCCAACAAATGGGAGTCATGAATATTGGTACACCTACCTTTATGCGAGCGCCTGGGGAAAATCCCGGTTTGTATGCTTTAGAGTCCGCAATGGATGAATTAGCCTGGGAATTGGGCATAGACCCCGTAGAATTACGGTTAAAGAACGAAACAAAGGAACATCAAAGCCGGGGTTTACCTTTCTCTGCGAAACATTTTGCGGAATGCTTGCAGGTGGGTGCAAAACAATTTGGTTGGGAAAATCGAACTCAAAAACCCCGTTCTTTATCCCGCGACGGTAAACTCATCGGCTGGGGTATGGCTGCTTCCACTTTTCCCGGTTTAAGAAGTTCAGCTTCAGTCAAAGTCCGATTATTAGCAGATGGTACGGCTCATGTTCTCACCAGTGGTAATGATATGGGTACGGGTGCTTATACCATTGTTGCCAGTACGGCGGCCAATGCTTTAGGGCTACCAGTGGAAAAGGTGCGGGTGGAATTGGGTGATTCTTTATTCCCTAACGGTGGTCTTGCTGGTGGTTCGCAAATGACGGCAAGTCTTGTACCAGCAGTGATGACGGCCTGTGAGGAGGTGCTGAAAACTGCCCAAGCGAAAACTGCCCAAGAGGCGTTTACAAGTCTGCGTCAGTCCCAACGGGCTGCTTTTGAAGCGACGGGTTCTTCTGCACCAGGTGAGGAAGCTAAAAAATGGGCTTTCCAGTCCTGGGGCGCACATTTTTGCGAAATCAGCCTAGATGAAGAAATCGGCCGCTTACAGGTGACGCGGTGGGTGTCTGTGATGAATATTGGCAAGGTGATGAATGCTAAAACTGCCGCTTCTCAAGTGCGAGGGGCTGTAATTATGGGGATTGGTCACGCTTTAATGGAGGATTGCCAGTTTGATCCGAATATCGGTTATCCGGTGGTTTATGATTTGGCTACCTATCATTACCCAACTCATGCAGATATTCCCCGCATTGAAGTTTCTTTTGTGGGTGAACCTGATCTGAATTTTAATTCTGCTGGGGTGCGTGGTGTGGGTGAAATCGGGATTACAGGTGTTTCACCAGCGATCGCTAATGCTGTTTATCATGCTACGGGTAAACGGATTCGTGAGTTACCAATTACGCCGGATAAGTTAATTTAGCTGTGTGTTTTGCCTCTGTGTGGGAATCAATTTCTTTTTTTCTCACGCAGAGGCGCAGAGTCGCAGAGAGAGCTTTAGGATTTTTGTTTGATTTGTGGTTTTGAGGATGGGGTGATTACGAAGGTCAACTAGGCTTTTACAAGCCCTCACTTACCCGAAGGGAAGTGATGGGTGGTTGACGTAATTTATTAAACCAGTTTCCCAAATGAGGATACTGCAAAAATATGAAAGAGATAAATTCTATTATTACAGCATTTTTAGACAGTCAAGACAATAGTGAACCAGTTTTTCTCGCAACTGTTGTCAATGTTCAAGGTTCTAGCTATCGTCAACCGGGAGCGCGAATGTTGATCACGTCAACAGGTAAAATGGTGGGAACTATCAGTGGTGGTTGTCTGGAAAATGATGTATTTCAACATACTCGCTTAATCACAGATGGTCAGCCAAAACTGGTTACTTATGACACCAATGCTGATGAAGATATTATTTGGGGATTTGGTTTGGGTTGTAATGGTGTGGTAGATGTTTTGATTGAGTGTCTTTATCAAGATGATTCACTTAATCCATTAACTTTTATTCATCAATGTTTTAACAATCAAAAACCAGGAATTATTGCCACTATTTTTAGTGTTGAGGGTACTATTAATGTCCAGTTAGGAGCGCGATTAATTCTCAATTCTGACGGGAATATAAATACTAACATTGCTGAATCTAGTTTAACTCAATCCTTAATTAAAGATGCTAAATCGGCATTAAAAAATCAATATTCAAGTTTTCATAAATATCAACTTTTATCAGGTGAAGTTAATGTTTTTATTGAATTCATTCAGCCTCCCCCACACCTAATTATTTTTGGTGCAGGTCGTGATGCTGTACCAGTTGTAGAGTTTGCTAAAGCTTTGGGTTGGCAAGTTACTATTATTGATTGTCGTGCTATTGAAGCAACTAAAGAACGTTTTATGATGGCTAATAACGTGATTCTAACTCATCGGGAAATTGTTCATCAACATATATCTATCAAAGAAAATACTATTGCTGTGGTCATGAATCATAATTATTTTGATGATTTAGAAATTTTGAAATTGCTAATACCATCTAATTTGAAATATTTAGGTTGTTTAGGATCAAAACAGCGAACTGCAAGATTATTAAATGATTTACTAACTGAAGGAATAGAACAAACACCAGAACTATTACAAAAGTTATATACTCCTGTGGGTTTAGATATTGGTGCAGATACACCAGAAACAATAGCATTATCTATAATTACAGAAATTCAAGCTATACTTAAAAGTCGTAATGGTGGTTTTTTAAAAGATCGCAATGAACCAATTTACTCTCGAAATCAGATGCAAGAAATTAAAATTGAACAATGACTAAATCAAATATTGCTATAATTATTCTAGCCGCAGGGGCATCAACTCGCATGGGTAGACCGAAACAACTCTTACCCTATCAAGGAATTAGCTTACTAAGGCATACAATTGAAAATGCAGTTGCTTCGGTGTGCAAACCTATAGTAGTAGTATTGGGATCAAATGCAGAAAATATCCGTTCTCAAATTAGCGAATCTGATATTAAAATAGTTGAAAATCCAGATTGGCATTTAGGAATGAGTTCTTCAATTCGTCGAGGAATTTCATCAATTATCACTGATTATCAAAATATAAATGCAGTAGTTATTACTGTTTGTGACCAGCCGTTTCTTTCGGCTGAAATTATCAATAATTTAGTCTCAAAATACCATAATACAAAGAAACCTATTATTGCTTGTGAATATGCAAATACATTAGGTGTACCCGTTTTATTTAATCAGAGTTTTTTCTCAAAATTAGCAAATTTAACTGAAGATGTAGGCGCGAAGAAATTAATTAAAAACCACTATCACGAAGTTTTTAGTATTCCCTTTCCTTTGGGGGCAATTGATATTGATACACCTAATGATTATCAACAAATTGAGCATAATTCATGCCTACATCACCCGCAAACCCAAAATCATTAAATCCCGTTCCACTCCGTCTAAATCAGCAATTTTCGGTAAATTTCCCCAAGCTTGAAAACCAAACCAAGCAAATAACTTTAAACTGGGTTGATTGTGCGCGAAAATAAAACTCACTAAAGTCTTTAAACCTAAGTTAGGACTTTCCTGAATGGCTTTTTCTAAAAGTTGTTTTCCTAAACCACGTCCTTGAAAATCTGGGGAAATATAAATACTAATTTCCGCTGTGGCATAGTAAGCTGGTCTACCGTAGAATGATTGAAAACTCAACCATCCAGCAATTACACCCTCCGTTTCCATTACCCACAGGGGAAACTTAGAGGGGACTCGTCCTTGAAACCAAGCCAAACGACTTTCCACAGACACAGGTTCTAAATCAGCAGTAGCCATGCGGCTAGGAACAGCAGCGTTGTAAATGGCGACAATGGCGGGTAAATCAGATTCTAGGGCATGGCGGATCATCATTGCGGCTATTTGGGCAAAATTCTTGATAAAATCTTTCCAAATAATACAGCGTTAAGAGGCCATTTATTCGATAATTTTTTAAAACCGGACTTTGTACAACTCGAATAATTCTCCTAATTGTCTTTTGACTATTTTAGCACCCCCAGCTTTAATGGTTTTTTCCCATTCTGTAACAGTTTCGAGAAACACCTCTGCACCCAAATAAGTTTCTAGTACAGCCCAATCTTCCGCTAAAGGCTGTTCGGAATTAAGAATATCAAATACAAAATTTCCCCCTGGTTTTAATACTCGTTTGACTTCGACTAAAACGGCTTGCCAATATTCTAGGGGAAAATAACAACTAAAGCCTGTGGCAATTATTAAATCAAATTGATTTTCAGGATAATTTAAATGGTGGGATGGTCCTAATTTCACACCTTTGAATAATTTTGAATTTAACTGTGAACCGCGAGAGTTAAGACCATCTCTTGCGATATTACTAATTTCTTGTCCATAAAAGAATGCTTGCCAATCTCTCCAAGGATAGATTAAAAAGCTGACACCGCAACCAATATCTAAACAATGTTCGTTTTTTTGAGGTTGAGCAATTTCCCAAAATGGTGAAACTATTCTTTCACTTAATCTACCATTTTTCCATTCTTTATATATTGGCATTTCTTGAACTTCGTCTGGAACTTCAAATTTCTGATTTTGATATTGACGATTAAAGCGATATGCTATTTGTGCAAGTCTCTCTTGCCATTTGTCTGAGGAATAAGTATTCCTTTGATAAGAATTGGGAGGCGGATTTTTAGACATTAATTAGTTTGGTAATGGGTAATTGGTAATTTTATTATTTCTCTTGACTTTGAAACCCCTGAAAGGGCGGGGAAACCCCGCCCCTACTGTCATGCTTTTGCGAGGAGAGGTGCAGCAGCGAGAAGGGTTTGGGTGTAGGGATGTTGGGGGTGGGCAAAGATTTGTTTAGTCTGTCCTAATTCTACTATTTTACCACCATTCATGACGGCGATGCGATCGCACAAAAATCTTGCTAACCACAAATCATGGGTAATAAACAAATAGGTTAAATCAAATTCTGCTTTGAGTTGTAACATCAAATCAAGAACTTGTGTTTGCACGCTGGCATCTAACATACTCACTGGTTCATCACATATTATCAGTTTGGGACGAGTAATTAAAGCTCTGGCTATGGCTACCCGTTGTTGTTGTCCCCCAGACAAATCGGCGGGATAACGGTGATAATATAATTCTGCTGGGGTTAATCCCACTTTTTCCAACATCCATAAAACCTGTTCTTTCGCTTTTTCAGAATTAGCTAAATTGTGAATTAATAAAGGATCTGCTATACTTTGTCCTACCGTCATGGCTGGATTTAAACAAGCATGAGGATCTTGAAAGATCATTTGGATTTGTCTACGGGAAGAACGGATTTCTTGACGGGACAAACTGGTTAATTCCTGTCCTAAAAATTCGACTTTTCCCGATGTGGGACTAATCAATTGTAAGATGGTTCTCGAAAGTGTACTTTTTCCACAACCAGATTCTCCGACTAAGCCTAAAATTTCCCCAGCATACAATTCTAAATTAATGCCATCTACGGCTTTAATGGTTTGTCCTTCTCCTTTAAATATCCGTTCAATAAAATTCGGTTCTATGGTGTAATGCTGTTTAAGTTCTGTAATTTTTAAAATGGGATTTGCTTTTTCTGTTCTCTGTTCTCCATTCTTTGTTCCCTCTTCGTCAACTGCTTGAATATGTAAAGCTGCTTTTAATAAAGATTGAGTATATTCATGTTGGGGATTTGCAAATACAGTTTCCGTTTTCCCCATTTCCACCATTTTACCTTGATACATAACTCCAATGCGATCGCAATATTCCCCCACCATTGCTAAATCATGGGAAATCAATAATAATCCCATGTTTTCTTCCCCACACAATCGCGTTAGTTCTTGGAGAATTTGAGCAGAAACAGTCACATCTAAACTTGTCGTTGGTTCATCCGCCACAATTAACTTAGGACTCAACAACAAAGCCAAAGCAATAGCTACCCGTTGACGCATTCCCCCACTAAACTCATGAGGATATTGACTCCAACGACTAGCAGGAATTTTCACCTTTTCCAAAGTCGCTAAAGCCTTTTCTTTCGCTTGCTGTTTGGATAACTCCGGTGTATGAGCTTGTAAAGTCTCAATACAATGATTGCCAATTGTCATCAATGGGTCAAGGCGGGTCATGGGATCTTGAAAAATCAAAGCTACCGCTTCACCACGAAACTTTTGCATTTGCAATGGTGTCAAATCTAATACAGATTGTCCCTGAAATTTTACTAATCCTTCCGTGCGACTAGAATTAGGCAATAAACGCATAATTGCCCGTCCAATGGTGGATTTTCCACAACCAGACTCTCCCACCAATCCCATTTTTTCCCCAGATTGAATAATAAAAGATACATCATCAACCGCCCAGCTTTCCACCTCTTCATCACGTTGAGGATAAGCTACACGGAGATTTTCAACACTAAATAAAGCTTCATTCATAATTAATTAGGGGTTGCTGAAAAAGTCTTTTGGTTAGGGCTAGGAGTCAGGAGTCAGGAGTCAGGAGGAAGAATTAGAAGAAGATCAAAATAGTCTTGAATTTGGTCAAGTGATAGGGTTTTGGTAGTTTCAACGCTTATTCCTTGCACTTGTTTCACCTTTTTTACCTTCAAACTCTTGATATATCTCAGCTCTAGGGTTATTAACCAGACCCTAATTAAATAGCCGGACAAAATTAAATTCACTTGTTGAGAGAGGGAACAGGGAACAGGTGACAGGTGACAGGTGACAGGTAAGAAACTTATTTCTTCTTCCTCCTGCCTCCGAACTCCTGCCTCCGAACTCCGAACTCCTGCCTATTGATGTACTTGAATTAATCGCTGTTTGAGACGTTCCGCTTCACCGGAATCAACTAAACAACCCTTTTCCAATAAAAAAGCACCATCACAGTAATTTAACTCTTCTAAGCGATGAGTTACCCATAATGCCGTAATGCCACGACTCTTAACGAGATTACGGACACTAGCCACTAAATCGAGTTGACTATCTGGATCTAGTAAAGCAGTAGGTTCATCTAATAATAAAACATCACAATGACGAGCGATCGCTCCAGCAATAGCCACCCGTTGTTTTTGTCCACCAGAAAGCGCGTAAATAGGTCGTCGCTGTAGAGACAATAAATTTACCGCCCCCAAAGCCTCCTCAACCCTAGCCTTCACCATCGCCGGTTGTAACTTTTCCGCCACCAATCCAAAAGCCACATCAGCACCAACCGTTGGCATTACCAATTGATGATCAGGATTTTGGAACACAAAACCAACAGCAGGTGAAATAGTCACCTCTCCAGATTGAGGAGCTAATAAACCCGCTATTAATCTCAGAAGCGTAGATTTACCACTGCCATTTGTCCCCAGAAGCATCCAAAACTCACCTTTAGGTACTTGAAGAGAGCAAGATCTAATCACTTGCTCCCCATTAGGCCAAAAGAAGTTTAAATTATTAACTTCAATGCCTACTGCTGTCATGTTTATACCTTGTGTTATTCAGCAGTAAAAGCAGCAAAGCCCGGTGGTTTACCACTGCTAGTAGACGCACTATCTTTTTGAATAATCTGAACTCCCGAAATTTCACTAGCACGGACAGCAATTTTTTTCTCTGTTTTGCCTTCGCACTTGAGTTCCACAATATCAGGATTTCCAGCACGCATTGCCGCCAAAATTAGCTGGTAAACAGCCTCGGCATCTTCAGTAGACTTACGTTGTACTGATATGGGGAAAGCAGTATTTCTGATGCTTAAGTCAATGGTAAACATTTAGAATTAATGAATTTTCACTTTAAGACCTATTCTAGCGTCAGTTGTCAGTTGTCAGTTGCAAATATCTTTCCCCAGTCCCTTTACCCCTATTTAGTTGCTGGTAATGGTACACCTAATAAACTCAGATTCAAGGCATGACCACCCGTTACCAAATAAACCGGTTCACATATTGTCCCTAATTGTCTCACTAAAGCGCCCAGGCGATCGCGGAATTTGCGTCCCAAAGGATAAGCTGGAACTACACCCCAACCTGTTTCTTCCCCCACAAATATGACATCAGCCCTCACTAATGGCAGAATTGCCAGAAACTCCCGCACAGTATTTTCCCAAACTAAATCCTCTTCTTCGAGAAAATTAGCCACCCAAGTTCCTAAAGAATCCACCAACAGGCAAGTATGCGCCTGAGATTGAGCCAAAGCAGCAGTTAGTTCCACAGGAACAGCAAGAGTTATCCAATCTTGAGGACGGCGTTGTTGATGTTTTTGAATGCGTTCAAGCCATTCTAGATCATCAGGATTTTGTGTAGCTGTGGCAATGTAGACAACCTTTTTTTCCGAATTCATCGCCAAATCTTCCGCCCATTCACTTTTACCAGAGCGGGCTGCACCTGTCACCAAAATTATTTTCCGCATCATTTGATCATATAATGTTTCATCAGGAAGAATACACGAGTTAAATCAAGTATCCCCAAAATCACCACCCTTCTGTACTCCTGAATTCTTTCTTACTAAAGACCATAAATTTTAGGATATTGTTATGAAACCAGGGTTAAAACGGATAGAGGCCACGCTACATGATTTGAAAACTCGCAATGATGATGTCACCACAGAACCAGGTGAGGAAAGCAAACGTTCCTTTTCCTTTCGGATTAGTATCCGTCCCCAGGAATCTCCAGAAAATTCCCAAAATACAACCCATAATAGTAACTTAGAAGCAGATCCAGTTATTCATGAAACTCCAGAGGCAAATTTATTTCCTCACCATAATTCCGTCTCAGCCTTTCCAGCCCAAGACAATGGAGAAAAAACGCCAACTCTCCCGAAATTTAAAACTCCATCCTTCAGCAATCATCGTCACGGTGCTAACCCAGCACTAGCGATGAATATGCTCCAAGAGATTCAAGATAAAGTAGCTGATTGGCAACTAGAACTACAAAAAATAATACAGCAGATTCAGGATATTTACTTGGAAGGACCAATTATTAATGGTTGGTTGGAATCTAATGTCCAAGAAATAGAAACAGTTGGAACAGCGACATTACGCCATGCAGAAGTAGAGCGTCTCATGAACTATGTCGAAGAAATCTGTGCTAATGGTGAAAAAGGATCTCATAAACCGCTACATGCTGACTACCGACTATGTGGAGTAGATACAGCCGGTCAAGTATGGTCTCGTCCCTGTCCAGTTGAACAAGTTCCTAGTGTTAGTATAGCGATCGCTCGTCACCAAAGATTACGACAACTCTTAGGACGCAAACAAGACCTAGAAAATCGCTTGAGTCAATTAGCAGAAACCTTAGTCATGTTACATAGTCATATTCAGCAAAGTTAAATATTTTCTCCCTACGGCAAAATAAAGTAGCCACCGAGTAAAAACTATGTTACTCTAGAACCACATCGTGAAACTTTACCAACAAAAACTATGCGACTAAAACGCTGGGAATCCCCACGTCGAGAAGGCAGAAACGATAAAGGTCGAGGTGGTTCTGCGAGAAAACGCCAACTGAAAAAACAAAGACAAATGCTCAGACAGAAACTCAAAGAAAATCACAAGCCAAATGATCATCACAACAATAACCAGGGGGAAAGTTCAACTTCCCCCTATTTTTTGGCCTTTTTTCCCCAATAGCCTGATTAGGTATATTGCTTTAGAATGATTAAGTTTTTTGGAAAAAGTTAAATTTTTAACCTTTTTGAGTATATTCTCAAGTAAGGAGTTAAAGTAGTAATGACTAACGCAACAATTACTACAAAAGGGCAAGTAACTATACCTAAATAAATTAGGGATTATCTAAATTTAGATACAGGAAGTAAAATTGATTTTGTCATTGATGAAAATGGCATAGTTAAACTTATTCCTCTCAATATACCTATTCAAAAATTATCTGGAATTTTGCACAGAAAAGGCATTAAACCTACAACTTTGGAAGAAATGGAACAAATAATTAATGAGGCTGCAAGTGATTGGACTTGATACAAATATTATAGAAGATATATGAAAATACACAATGAACATAAACTAAATTTGGGTTTAGCTCACGACAATTTAGACTAATTGAACGAAAAATAAAAATTAAATTTCCTCTTGACTAAGCAGCGTGATTATAAAATCAGCATTAATGACATCTAAAGGCAGAAAAGGAGAGTCAACAGGAAACATCTGAATAGATAATTTAGTTTCCGTACTAGCAGCGCGAACAGCTTTTAAATAACAATCAGAAAATAGTTCTAAATAATAAGGTTTGAGACTAGGACTATCCTCCAATAAAGATTCAATTTGATAAAACTGTTCCCAAATTGTACTTACCCAACTAGAAGAACGTTTTTCAGATTGATATTGGTACTTGAGTAAGAGCATGAGTAAAACTATGAGTCGGTTTTTAAGTTCACGTCTTTTCTCTTTCCCCATGTCCTCTATTTCTTCAATCAAATGCTCAAAATCAACGTGATCTAATTGATGATTACGCAATAACTTAGCTGTCGTTTCTAGCCATAAACAATAATCCTGATTATAAAGATAACTACTCAAGGATGTAGATTGTAAATTGGTAGTCATACAAATAGCCTTATTTACTGCTATTACCTAAGTCTATCACATTAATTAATAAAACCAGGAAACTTTAGCGTCACCTGGTTTATTCTTGTAGGGACATAGCACTGCTATGTCCTAATTTATTGCTGAAAAAGATTAAACTTTAGCAGCCGCTCTCATGACCAATTCGCCTTTAGCATACTTAGCAGCATAATCTTCTAAAGAAACTTGCTTAATCTTGCTTGCGTTACCAGCAGTACCAAACTGTTGATAACGGTCAGCACAAACCTTTTGCATATATTTAATAGAAGGCTTGAGGAAGTGACGAGGATCAAATTCCTTGGGATTAGAAGCCAAAGCTTCACGCACAGCCGCAGTAATAGCCAAACGGTTATCGGTGTCAATATTTACCTTACGTACACCACTCTTAATACCTTTTTGGATTTCTTCTACTGGTACACCGTAGGTTTCAGGAATAGCACCACCATATTGGTTAATGAGCGCCAATAAATCTTCAGGTACAGAAGAAGAACCGTGCATTACCAAATGGGTGTTAGGTAAACGGCGGTGAATTTCTTCAATGCGGCTAATAGCCAAAATTTCACCTGTAGGCTTACGAGTAAACTTGTAAGCACCATGACTTGTACCGATAGCCACAGCTAAAGCATCAACTTGAGTTGCTTCTACGAAGTCAACAGCCTCATCAGGGTCAGTTAATAGTTGAGAATGGTCTAGTGTACCTTCAAAACCGTGACCATCTTCAGCTTCACCAGCACCAGTTTCTAAAGAACCCAAACAGCCTAATTCACCCTCAACACTGACACCCAAAGAGTGAGCAACGTTAACAACTTCGCTGGTAACTCTAACGTTATATTCAAAGCTGGCAGGGGTTTTAGCGTCAGCTTCCAAAGAACCATCCATCATGACGCTAGTGAAGTTGTTCTTGATAGCTGAATAGCAGGTAGAAGGAGCATTACCATGATCTTGGTGCATGACAATGGGAATCTCAGGATAGGTTTCTACCGCAGCCAAAATCAGGTGACGGAGGAAGTTTTCCCCGGCATAGTTACGAGCGCCGCGAGAAGCTTGTAAGATTACGGGGCTATCTGTTTCCACCGCCGCTTTCATGATTGCTTGAATCTGCTCTAAGTTGTTGACGTTAAAAGCGGGGATACCGTAACCGTGTTCAGCAGCGTGATCCAAAAGCAACCGCATTGGTACGAGAGCCATATATATTCCTCCTAATTTGGGTATTTAGCTAGTCAGTTTAATAGAAGCGTAATCTTTATTTTAATGTAATTTTTACGCTAATCTTAATGTTTTTTTCAACTTACAGAAAATTATAACTAGTAGCGATCGCTTTTGTTAAGAAACTTTATCGGCTGATATTCTTAGGCTATGTAATACTTATGTTAGTTTAAAAACTAAGTATTTTGAGTAGGGGTAGCGCCCCCGTGCCTACCCCAGTATTAGGGGCAACTTTAGGTCAATTATTATTATCATTATGTTAAGTAGCGCCCCCGTGCCTACCCCAGTATTAGGGGCAACTTTAGGTCAATTATTATTATCATTATGTTAAGTAGCGCCCCCGTGCCTACCCCAGTATTAGGGGCAACTTTAGGTCAATTATTATTATCATTATGTTAAGTAG
>NZ_AP018316.1:642532-733381 GCF_002368115.1 Dolichospermum compactum NIES-806
TTATGTTAAGTAGCGCCCCCGTGCCTACCCCAGTATTAGGGGCAACTTTAGGTCAATTATTATTATCATTATGTTAAGTAGCGCCCCCGTGCCTACCCCAGTATTAGGGGCAACTTTAGGTCAATTATTATTATCATTATGTTAAGTAGCGCCCCCGTGCCTACCCCAGTATTAGGGGCAACTTTAGGTCAATTATAGGCTGACATTCTCAAACCATGTAATACTTGTGTACGCTTAGAAACTAAGTACAAGATTGTCTATTTGCCAAAGTTTGAGTGAAAAAACAACTCTTAATTAAAAATATCACTGACTTGGGACTCAAATTGACAAATCCACTCATAAATTTCAGTTAGGGTCTTTTTGGCATCTCTTTGAGGTTGCCATCCAGTAGCATTCATCACTTTGCGAGAATCTGTAATAAAGATTGGCACATCACCAATTCTATTTTCGGGAATAGGGGTAATGGGAATTTGATTCTGGGTAATTTCTTGACAAAGCTGAGTTGTTTCGGAGAGTGAAAGGGTGTTATTGACCCCACCTCCAACGTTAAAAGTTTGCCCCTTTAATTCCTCTAGACTACAAATCTGGGTGTCAATCAAGTCTAATAAATCTGCTATGTGTAAAAAGTCTCTCACTTGTTTACCTGTCCCCCCATAACCGATGTATTTTAAAGGTTTTTGGAAGTAGTGAAACGCCATCCACAAAGCAAACACACCTTGATCTACTTTGCCCATTTGCCAAGGACCAGTTAGGACTCCACAACGATTAATCAGAGTTCTGATTCCATAAGCATCAGCATATTCAGCAATCAGTAATTCTGAAGCGAGTTTAGTTGAACCGTAGAGAGAGCGGGCTTTATCTAAGGGAAATTCCTCAGAGATACCGTGATTTGATGCCCCTACTAAAGGCTGTTGTTCTAAGAGTTGAAAACGGGTTTCTGTTTCTGTAAATTCCAAAGCATTGAGGTAAGCAATGGGATAAACCCGACTGGTAGACAGAAAAATAAAATCTGCTTGAGTTTGTCGTGCTAACTCTAAGCAGTTAATTGTTCCTACCAAATTAGTTTGCAGCACATAACCGGGAGAAGTGTACCCAGCTAAAACTGAGGGTTCAGCGGAGCATTCTAAAATTAAATCAGGCTGAAGTGCGATGGGATCTAAATCTTCTTGACTTCTAATATCACCATGAACAAACTGAATCCCTGCTTGTTTAAGTCTGGGTAAATTCAATTCTGAACCTCGTCGCTTTAAGTTATCTAAAGCGGTGATTTTCCAGTCAGGATAGCGTTGGGCAAGTCCTAAACCCAACGCACTACCTACAAATCCTGCTCCACCTGTAATTAGAATCTGTTTGCTCATGGGATTTATTTTTTATTAGTTAATCAAGTAATTTATTTGATAGAAAACTTATTTCTATTTTTGGTGCGTACAAAAGAGAGTTGATTGTTTGGAAACTGAATGACTTAACTTTTGCTGGTAATTTTCCTCGAAAGAAAGATAAAGCTTCATTATCGTCTTTAGGTAGATGACTGACTATAACGCCGGTTTCGGAATTTTCAGGAATAATTCTGTAAGTCTTTTGAGAATTGTCTACATAATCTATTTTCATCATTACAGGTGGTGATCTAAAGAGAGTTTTATAAATTTTTCCTAAAAGGGAATATTGAAACTTAACTTTTGCCCTAATTATCTTCCCATTACCAACTTCTATAGAATAAGCATTATTCCAAGGAATTGATGATATTTCACCCAAAGAATCTGGCAAACATCGGCTCACCTGACGTTTTTCCAAAAGGACTATATTTGAGAGATCAGGAGTTTTGATAAAATCAGGTACATCAGCAGATAGTTCGTAGTTACAGAAGATATAAGAAAAAGTCTTAGGTTCATCAAAGAAAGGATGTCTACCATCAATTGACATGAAATTATAAAAAATATAATCTCTTGGTGATTTTGACATACTATCAAAGTTGAAATTATCGAGAGTCTTTGTATATGCTGAATAAGATTGGAATATTGGTCTAGGTTTCCAGTTAAGTTGGTTAGCAGGAACTAATGAAATTTCCCAAGGGATGATATCTATTGTTTTGTTATTGACTAAGTTTTTAACATGATCTGGAAGCTGAACTTCAGCTAGATTACTTCTGGTTTTTTTATCTACTGTCAACTTTAAGTTGTTTATATCAAATAGATGAATAAGATTATTTATAGTCTGTTTAGGCATTAATTTTTTGGCTGGATTTCTTAGACTTATATGAGGGAAGGAAATGATTAGGGAGGCGATCAATATATAAGTAAAGAAATAGTAAGATATTTTTTGATGGCGAAATTTAGAAATTTTCAGAATTAATAATGAAGTAATCAGGGGAACTGTTATGGCAAAAACTACAACATGACCATCTTGACGAACAAAACCGTGTTTAAACGATAGAAAAAGAACAAACAATAAGGGCAAAGATAAATTTAAATATCCTTCCTTCGTTATCAAAAACATCAGCCAGATTATCAGACATAATTCTGATATAGCAAGTGCTACTTCCTTTTTGCTACCAATTGTACTCATTGCGCTAGAATAACCTGATGATATCTCCAAAGAGTTTCTCAGGTAATCTATTAGAGAAGAATATTCATTAGAGAAGATTGTGTGTAATAGTAACAAAAAGTAGATAACATAAAATACCAACCAAGGTAATAAGAGATTATTTCTAAATATATTGAATAACTTAGCTATTTTTCCTTTCGACTCAGATTTATTCTTAATTCGCTTTTGAACTAACGCAACTGATACTCCCATTACCCCTGCTATCAAAAGATTAATAATTATCTTGTTTAAAGATAATAGATATTGATGTGGCGATAAAAATATGAAAGCTATAGAAATGAATCCTAATCCAGAATTTATGATTGCAAAAACATAATTAACTATATCTGTTTTTGATTTGTTTTTAAAAGATTGATAAATATTGGCTAATAAAAATAAGTTAATTAAACCAAATGTATAAATCCCTAAAGTAAATTTAGTAAGAGCGCAGAAACCTGACACAGATCCCAGCAACAGAAATAGTAACCGAGGATATTTATTGATAAAATTGTCAAAGCTCAATATGATTAAAAATATAAATAGTATTTGATAATCTGTTGACGATCCTATAAATAATGCTAATAAAATACTTAAACCTATAAATAGCTGCTGAATCCGGTTTTCTATGGTTACTATTCTCAAGATGGAAACGATAAATAAAAATAAATAAACAAACCAACGAAAAATTGTTATCTGGAAGAAATTTTCGTCGAATGTTGGACTACTGATCAAGTATCCTAGTGGACCAAAAGTAAATATAATGTCTTTTCCAAAAATCAATTGTTTTTGGGCTGCTTGGCTAATTGCATAAGCCCAGGATGGATCTAATCCAGTTTTTATCGGACTAGGTAGAGGGAGAAAGGCAATAAAAACGTAGATAAATAAGATAAAACTGGGGAACAAAAGTTTCCATCTAATTGACTTATCAAATTCTCTTGCTATTGAATGATCATTCATAACATTAACTCCTTTTAAATTACCTTGTGTTTTCTATTTACCAACTGAGCCTGATTACGCCGATAATCTCCTCTAGAAAGATATTTTTCTAACCAAGCATAAAGAACAATAAACAAGTAGCGGCTACCCATCTCCTTCAGCTTCAGTTTAGATACTCCCGTGGCGCGGTTTTGCCAAGTGATAGGCATAATTGTGTAAGAATATCCTCTGATAATAGCCTTAAGAGGTATTTCCACTGTTAAATTAAAGTGGTGCGATAGTAGAGGCGAAATACCCTCAATTACTTCCCGACGATATGCTTTAAAGGCATTGGTTGTATCATTAAACTTCAAGCCAAATAAGATTTGAATAAATAAATTAGCCAAACGATTCACGAGTAATTTGTGCGTCGGATAATCAATGACTTTACCTCCTTTAATAAACCGAGAACCGAATACACAATCATAGCCTTCTTGCAGCTTATAGTAGTAATCAACAATATTTTCTGGTGCATCAGAACTATCTGCCATCACAATGGCTACCGCATCACCTTGAAAATTCTCTAAGCCGCAGCGCACAGCAAAACCAAACCCGTTGGGATAATAGTTATTGATATAATGGACTTGACTATTTTCAGAATTTAGCTGCTGCAATAATTCTTCTGTTTGATCACGACTGTTATCATTAACAACTAGAATTTCGTAAGCAATCTTTTCTTGTTCTAATATTTTGCTAATGGATTGAATAGTTGGGACAATACAACCTTCTTCGTTATGAGCAGGAATGACAATAGAGAAAACTTTAATTCCTGTTAAATTGTCTGATTGAGGGTATTTGGGGTGAGAAGATTTATTCTCTAATCCAGGAGCTAATCCTTCAGGATAATAGATTTTTGTAGTAAATTGTGTTGGTGTTTGATCAGATTGAACTGGGGTTTTAAATACTAAGCGATCGCTAATCAAATAGTTGATAATTGCACTTAATAATACACCTACTAAGGTATTAATGGCGTAATTAACTCCTAACCTATCTAACAAAGGAAAGAGAATGAAGATCCGAGTAATTACAGCAGCGCCAGCGGAGAGATGATAAAGGGGAATTTGTCGCCATAATACTTCTCTTATTGTCCAAACACCTCCCGGCCAAACCCAAATCCGGTAGATGAAAAAACTTGCTAACAGAGATAATTCAATTGATACTGCATTAGCCACATTGCGTAAAGTAGGGGTGTTAAATCCTAGCCACTCAATCAGACCAAATATCAGCAATAAATTGACAACTGCTGCGACACCACCACCGATGAGAAACTTAAAAACTTTTTGCCGAAATAGCTTTTTCAACATAAATAATAGAAAATTATTAATCTTGCTATAAATATGAACGTTTTACGGGCGCGATGCTTTGACAAATAGTTGTCCTCCCAATAAATTCCATAGCAAAGGAATCTTCAGGTAGATTTTCAGTAGTAAAGTGGAAGAAGGTCTGCCTTTTGTCGAAAATGGTAAAAAGCGTGGAATCATAATTTCAATAGAAAATCCAACTGCTCGCAAAACTTCCTCTAAAGAAAAGTCAGTGATTGGGAGATAGTGATCAATAAAGTCGTAATATTCCCGATAGGAATATTTAAAATTGGGCTGAATAACTAAGAGATTACCACCCGGTTTTAAACGCTCAAAGCAAAAAGATAAAACTTGAATTAATTCTTCCTTACTAGGCAAATGCTCAAAAAAATTAGAGACGAAAATAGCATCAAAATAAGCACAAGGTAAAATCTCTGGGTTAATTTTATTCAGAATATCAAGCTGCAAGACTTTGACATTTTGATCAGCAAAGTCTTGAGCATCTGGATTCAGATCAATCAAAAACTTTTCTTGGGCTTGAACCTGATTGATGAATTCACAATAGCCCCCCGCAATGTCTAAAACTCTGCCATTTCTACCAACATGAGCTTGTAGAAATGATTGGATTAAAACTTTCCACAAGTCATTCTTAGCCCATCGCTGTTTAGAATCAAAGCGATTAGCATATAAAACTTTTAAATATTCCGCTTGATCTTGCTTCATTTTTAGAAAAAGATAAGAATGGGTTCTCTGAAATTTTCACTTCTGACTTTACGCCCATCGGCTGATATTTTCGGTAAAAATTTCTTTCAAAATATCTGTCACTGTATAGGTTAAATCCCAGTTAGGATAGTGATTTTTGAATTTCTGAACATCACTAATCCACCAAATATGATCGCCAATTCGATTGGATTCTTCATAGCTCCAGGTTAACTTTTTATCAGCGATAAGTTCACAATGCCCAATGGCTTCTAACATTGAGCAATTACTAAAACGACTACCGCCAATATTATAAACTTCAGCTACACGGGGAGCTTGATAAAAGTGGTAGAAAGCATTAACTAAATCATAACTGTGGATGTTATCACGAACTTGTTTACCCTGATAGCCATATACTTGGTAAGGCTGCCCAGTCATGGTACATTTCATCAAGTAAGATAAAAAGCCATGGAGTTTAGTCCCAGAGTGACCAGGACCAGTTAAACATCCTCCCCGAAAACAAGCTGTTTTTATGCTAAAATAACGCCCGTATTCCTGGACTAAGATATCTGCCGCTACTTTAGAAGCTCCAAATAGCGAATGTTTGCAGTTATCAATACTCATGCTTTCATCAATACCCTGGTTGTAGGGATGTGTCTCTGCAATTTCCCAGCGCAGTTCTTGTTCAACCAGTGGCAATAAATTGGGAGTATCACCATAAACTTTATTCGTAGAGCAAAAGATAAATACGGCTTCTGGACAATATTGACGGGTATTCTCTAATAACACCAATGTACCATTGGCATTAACTGTAAAATCAGTGTAAGGGTCTTTAGCCGCCCAATCGTGGGAAGGTTGAGCCGCAGTATGAATAATCAGACTTATATCTTGACTATAGGTTTGAAATATTTGAGAGATGGCCTCGTGATCACGAATATCAACATTATGGTGGATATATTTATCACCATAATCTTGTAACAGGCGATCGCGGTTCCATTCTGTTGACGCATCCTCACCAAAAAAAACCTGTCGCATATTGTTGTCAATGCCAACAACTGTAAAACCGCGATCGGCAAAAAACCTGACTGATTCAGAACCAATTAGTCCAGCAGCCCCTGTTACCAAAATAATGCTCATACAAACTAATTTGGATGGTAGTAACTCAAAAGTAGTCTTTACTATACAAAGATATTAAAGATAGTACCATGTAGCATACTTATAGTCAAGTCATAGTATATTAATGTTTACAAATAAAATCCCTAACAAGCACATAGGGTGAGCAATGCCCACCCTACAGGATTATTCCATCACCTGTGCGGATTTCTGTTTATCCAACTTGAGCATCAACACACCCAAAGGAGGTAAACACAAATCTAAGGAATAAGGACGATTATGCAAAGACCAATCATCAGTCCACTTACCACCTAAATTGCCCATATTACTACCGCCATACTGACGAGCATCACTATTAAACAACTCAGTATAAAAGCCTTTTTCAGGCACACCAATCCGGTAATGAGAATGGGGTTGAGGTGTAAAGTTACAAACCACGATAATAAACTCATCAGAGTTTTTATCACGACGGACAAAAGAAACTACACTATGACGGTTATCAGTACAATCAATCCACTCAAACCCAGCTTGATCAAAATCTTGAGTATATAAAGCTGGTTGAGAACGGTAAAAATGGTTAAGAGACTGGAAAAAATCCTTTAACTGTCGGTGTGGTTCATACTGTAATAGATGCCACTCCAAATCAGCCCAAGCATTCCACTCACTCCACTGGCCAAATTCCATGCTCATAAACATGGTTTTCTTGCCAGGATGAGCGAACATATAAGTAAACAAACAGCGGATATTAGCTAACTTCTGCCATTCATCACCGGGCATTTTACCAATCATATTACTCTTACCATGGACGATTTCATCGTGGGACAGAGCTAACATGAAGTTCTCGCTGTGGTTATACCACATACTAAAAGTAATATTGTTTTGATGGAACTGGCGAAACCAGGGATCCATGCTGAAGTAATCCAGCATATCGTGCATCCAGCCCATATTCCACTTTAAGTTAAAGCCCAATCCGCCCGTATAGGTAGGCCAAGATACCATTGGCCAAGATGTGGACTCCTCCGCAATGGAAAGCACACCAGGATAATAACCAAACAACAAGCTATTAACTTGACGTAGAAAATCTGCCGCTTCTAAATTTTCTCGACCACCGTATTCGTTAGTCAACCATTCTCCGGCTTTGCGGCAATAATCAAGGTAGAGCATGGAAGCGACCGCATCAACACGAATTCCGTCAATGTGGTATTTATCGAACCAGAATAGGGCATTAGCTACCAAGAAATTACGGACTTCATGGCGATTGTAGTTAAATACTAAAGTCCCCCATTCTTTATGTTCACCTTTGCGAGCATCAGAATGTTCATACAAGTGACTACCATCAAAGAAGGCTAAACCATGACCATCTTTGGGGAAGTGACCGGGAACCCAATCTACAATGACACCAATACCATTTTTATGGCATTCGTCCACAAAGTACATGAAGTCTTCGGGTGTACCAAACCGGGATGTAGGAGCATAGTAACCAGTCACTTGATAACCCCAAGAACCATCAAAGGGATGTTCGGCAATGGGTAACAGTTCTAAATGGGTATATCCTAATTTCTTGACATAGGGAATGAGTTTATCAGCTAGTTCCCGATAAGTCAGAAACCGCGCACCGGGTTTGAGTTCGGAAACGACAACTACAGGTTCGGTTTCTCCATTGGGTAATTTGGGAGGTTCAGCACTAGCGGCGTGTAACCAAGAACCTAAATGTACTTCATACACAGAAATGGGTTGACTCAAGGGGTCACTATGTCGCCGCTTTTCCATCCAGTCTTCGTCATTCCAGGTGTAGGAATTTAAGTCGGTGACAATAGATGCTGTTTTTGGCCGGGGTTCTTGTTGGAAACCGTAGGGATCAGATTTTTCGTAAATATGTCCTTCAAAATTTTTGATTTCATATTTGTAATGTTCTCCTACACCGATTTCGGGAATAAATAGTTCCCAAACGCCTGTGTGTCCTTTCCGCATCTGGTGTTTGCGTCCATCCCACAGGTTAAAATCTCCTAACAAGGAAACGTTGCGGGCATTGGGGGCCCAAACGGCAAAATAAACCCCTTTGACACCATCTACTTCTGTGGTGTGCGCTCCTAATTTTTCGTAAATGCGGTGATGGTTGCCTTCACTAAATAAATGTAGATCAAATTCTGTTAAGTGGGCAGAACGGAAAGCGTAGGGATCATTAACTACCCGCTCATGTTCCCCTTCTTTAATGCGTAACTGATAATTTTTCAGTTCTGGGGTTTCAATGGTGCATTCAAAAAAGTGCGGATTATGCACTGTTTCCATTGGGTATTCTTTCCGTTCCTCTGGAACTACTACATAAGCAGCACTGGCATTTGGGAGGTAGGCTCGCACAGCCCATACAGTTTTACCATTTTGCTCTATGAGATGAGAACCCAGAATTTCAAAGGGATCGTGATGTTGATTCCCAACAATGCGATTAACCTGTTCGGGGGCGACTGTGGTTGTGGACATGAAGCTACCTATGTGATATATGGGGATTAACTAAATCTACTTTTTAACATCTATTCATATTCTCGCATCTTTGTCGCCACTGTCAGTTGTCAGTTGTTGGTTGTCAGTTGTTGGTTGTCAGTTGTTGGTTGCAAAAGAATATTTCTCTCCCTGTTCCCTGTTCCCTGCTCCCTGTTCCCTGCTCCCTGCCCTTTACTCCCTGTTCCCTGATTAAATACTTAAAAATGGGAAAAATTGTAATAATGTTTTGCGTAGTTGCAGCAAGAATATTTTATCGCGGATACCGGAGGCTAAACGTGGTGGTGGACTTATTTGGATTTGTGCTTGCAATTCGGCATATTCTGCGGGCGTGAGGATTCTACCATCAATGGGCGATCGCGCTGCGAGAATAATCTCTGTTCGCAATATCTCCTCTGGTATATCTGCTTGTGGTGGTAATGCCATCACGACTTTACTACTATGATCACTAAACCCGATTAAAATACTAGTAGTAACACTCAAAATAACTAGCAGTATCCGTTTCATTTTAACTCCTGATTGGGCGCAGACCCTGCGCCCCTACATCCTCAAGTCCTGGTGGCAATGGTTCACCACATAATTGGTGGATATTGATAATTCGTTCAAAAATCTGTGGATATGCCTGACGATAATCGGGGATTAGTGCTAAAGGACTCAATAAAGCAGCTGCTGCAATATCAGCTATACTCAAACGGCTACCCACTAAATAATCATCTTTTTGCCAATACATAGACAATACTAACAAAGCATTAGCGAGTCTTTTTTTAGCTAATTCAACGGTAGTATCATTAATACCATATTGTTGTCTGACTACTTTAATCACCATTTGACTAAATAGTGATGGGTCAATTACCTTACCTTCACCAGCGCGAAATTGATAATATACAAATCTAGTAGCTGTGCCTATACTTTCATCTAACCAATCTTCTAACATCGCAGCTTGAGTTTGCTGTTCTGAATTGGGTAGAAACAAACTAGGTTCGGGTTGATAGGTTTCTAAAAATTTAAAAATTTCCGTAGAGTCGCCAATAGCTTGGGGTTGTCCGACAATTTGGGGTAACAGCACAGGTAATGTTGTCAATCCAGTTAAGGGCTTTACCCTCAAGATGTGCATACCTGGAGTGAGATTTTCGGTTTGATAACTAATTCCTTTATAACCCAATGCCAATCTGGCTTTGCGACAATAATGAGATGTACTAAATTGCAGTAACAGCATACATTGAGATTAATTTGGTTACTGACAAACAAATATAGAAAAAGTCAAACTGGGCGAGAACTGAATCTAGCCCAGAAGCAAAACCTGATGAATGTTTCTTTTTTTTACCCAACTTAACACTGTTAGGCAGTTGAATCTTTATTTTTTAATCTACAAACTATCTTAACTTTCTCAGTAGAGTTTTGTAGAAAATAGTTTTTTAAGATGTCAACTACCCAGGAGAGGTTAATATTTTACCCTATACTAAGGGTTTTTGGGAGTAGCTGCGGGAGATGTGGTCGCCGCAGGAGATGTGGTCGCCGCAGGAGATGTGGTCGCATCAGGAGATGTGGTCGCCGCGGGAGATGTGGTCGCTGCGGGGGTAGCACCAGTATCTGCTGGTTCGCCACCTGTTGTTGCTGCTGGAGAACTGGTATTACCTGCTGGTTCACCACCACCCTCACAAGCTCCAAGCATGGTAGCCAGACTTAACATTAGAGCCAAACCAAAAATTCTTGTCTTCATAACTCCTCTTTCACCAATTGTGGCAATAAAATATGCAGCCTGTTGAATAAGATACCTCATTTATTGATTTTTTTTAAGGGCTTTCTGATTACATATTTCAACTCATTCTTTTTTGTAACATTCTTGTAGATTATATGTAATACAAAGAGGGCGTAATTAAAGGTTACAATGGTCTCGATTCTTGCCCTAAAAAGAGTGAGATTGAAAACTTAGACGGTTCTTTTTTTTGTAACTTTGGGCAAAATCTAAATTAAGTCAAAAATAAAGTATTTATTATCAAAAAAATCATGGCTTTTGAACGTAAATCAGCAGTTTCCGCAAAAAATACCTGGTTTTGGGGTAACTCTCCTGGGTCATTGAATAAACGACGTTCTCGAAGTTTTAATCAGAAAAACCAGACTTCCTCCCGATTACATAGTGAAGCGATCGCCGTTAAATCGTCTAGTCCCCGAAATGCTTGGCTGAATTTCTTAGGTTCTCGCAGAAATAAAACAGCAGTTGGCACCGCAAATTTAGACGCGGGTAAACAACAAACTACTGGTATTAATAGACAATCAAATACTGCTGTTTATAGGATGAGTAATACTCCAATCATGCCTGAATGGTTACTACGTATATACATAGTCAATCGCTATTCGTCAATTTTAGCATTTTTATTAGTGGTAGCAACATTAGTAGTTTATGGTTGGACTGTATATTCACAAGAGCTTTGGAGTGATTCTTACCGTAAGCTACAAAGCTTACAACGTCATGAGCGACAGTTAAATACTGCTAATGCAACACTAACTAGCAAAATGGCACAGGAGGCGGAACAGCCTGGTACGGAACTAGTATCACCAACTTCTAAGGGGACAATTTTCTTACCACCAACATCCAATAATTATCCTCAGTCGTCATCCTCAACTTCTCAACCAGAACCGCAACCAGAACCCCCTTCTCCATTAGGATATTAATTGGTGATTGGTGATTGGTAATTTTCTTCTTCCTCCTTTCTTCCTCCGAACTCATGCTAAAGTCATCACTTAAAACACAACTTAGAAATCTACGTAATTTAGAATTCAGACGCAAACGAAAGTTTTCTAGACAGACTCAATCAGAAAATATTGAGCCAAAAACACCGGAAACTACACCTAACATTCAATTACGACTGTTTACTGTCTGGGGTGTGTTAATGATGGCTATGGTAGGTTTGGTATTTAACTTATATCAATTACAAATTGTTCAGGGAAAAAAGCTGACTAAGAAGGCGCGAAATCAGCAAATGGTGAATGTGCGCCCTTATATGCCTCGTCGTCCGGTAGTAGATCGAGGTAATAATGTGTTGGCTATTGATCGTCCCGTTTATACTGTATATAGTCATCCTAAGTTATTCGATCTATCCCAGGAAGAAATCGCGGAGAAAATCGCGCCAATTATCGGCAAAGAAAAGGCTGATCTGGTCAAAACATTCCAAAGTAAACGGAGTGGAATTTTACTAGCTTCTGGGGTCTCTGAAGACATTACTGATAAGTTAATCTCACTGCGTTTGAATGGGTTTGAGTTTATTCAAAAATACTCCCGATTTTATCCCCAAGATGATTTGGTGGCGGATGTGGTGGGCTATGTTAATCTTGACCGTCGTGGTCAAGCTGGTGTGGAATATAGTCAGGAGAAGTTGCTAGAACGTTCTGGACAAACCGTGCGGATGAGTAAGTCGGGAAATGGGTCGTTGATGCCGAATTATGTTACCGAGGGATTTCTGAATTCTGATGATTTAAAAATGCAATTGACTATTGATAGTCGTGTGCAACGGGTAGCCCGGGCGGCGTTAAAAGAGCAGATGACTAAATTTAGTGCCAAACGGGGCGCGGTGATTGTCATGGATGCAGTGGATGGTTCTTTATTGGCTTTGGTTTCTCAGCCTACCTATAATCCGAATCAATATGCTAAGTCTGATATTTCTCTGTTCAAAAATTGGACTGTGGCTGATCTTTATGAACCGGGATCAACTTTTAAGCCAGTGAATGTGGCGATCGCTCTCGAAAATGGCGCAATCAAACCCGACGACACTTTTGAAGATCCTGGTTCTATTAAAATCGGCACACATACAATCAAAAATGCCGAAAAAACTGGTTATCGCCGATTAACTATTCCGGAAATTTTACAAACTTCTAGTAATATCGGCATGGTGAGAATGATTCAACGAATAAAACCATCCATATACTACAACTGGCTAGAACGTTTAGGGTTAGGACAAAAAGTTGATACAGATTTACCCTTTGAAGTTATTGGTCAATTAAAAAGTCAAGAACAATTTATTTCTTCAGCCATTGAACCAGCTACTACATCTTTTGGACAAGGTTTTTCTCTGACTCCATTACAACTGGTACAACTTAGTGGTGCATTAGCTAATGGGGGTAAATTAGTCAAACCTCATGTAGTCCGAGGACTAATTGATACCAAGGGCGGAATGCACTATTCAATTACTCTTCCAGAACCAAGACAAATTTTCTCAGCTACAACCACTCAAAGGGTTGTGGAAATGATGGAAACAGTAGTCAGTTCAGGTACTGGTAAAGCAGCGAGAATTTCAGGATATCGAATTGGTGGCAAAACAGGAACAGCGCAAAAAGCTAGTCCTAATGGTGGATATATTAAGGGTGCAAGAATTACCAGTTTTGTCGCTATTTTGCCGGTGGAAGCTCCCCGTTATGTGGTGTTTGCAGTTGTGGATGAACCAAAGGGAGAAAATGCCTATGGTTCTACTGTAGCCGCACCAATTGTGAAAACTGTAATGGAATCACTAATTCCCATTGAACAAATTCCACCTAGTCAGGAAAAGGTGGAAGAGAAAAAGTGATTGGTCATTAGTCATTGGTCATTAGTAATCCAAAATCTAAAATCTAAAATTGCCATAAGTTTGTTTGAGAGTGGATTCAATTGAACCTGAATTTTGGAATAACTTAATTAATTCATGAGATTTTGTTGTTTTCTCAGATAAAATAACTTTCAGTGGGGTTAAAAACTCCAGATCAGGATCATCTTTAAGGGCAATTTCTGCAACTTGTAAAAGTTTCTGAGAATTAGCAAAAACGTCTTCATTTTCAAAGCCTAATTTTGCCGAAATTTGGTGTAAATTAGCATCAGGTATAATTGCTCTACCTAGTAAAGTTTCATCTAATATTAAACCTTTTAATAAAGCTAATAAACCTGCATAAATAGCGAAATTCTCACAACTATCACAAGCTTTAAATTCTATTCGTCCCACTTCTGCGGGAATACGGGCAATTTTTGTTAATGAGGGGACACTTTTAATTAATTCTTCTGCCTTTTCCACAAAAACTAATGTGGCGGATCTTTTTCCGGTTCTGATAAATGTTCTCACTGATAAACCTGTCCATAAACCACCATTGTAAAAAGGAGAACTATAACTAAAAGGAATGATGTAAGGGCTGTAATAAGTTAACTTTTTACCAATATCAATTAACTTTTCCGTAGACAAATTTGCTAGAGAAATATTCAAATCTGGTCCATAAGAAACCATATAAATATGAGCAGTTTGTTCATCTGGATAAGATTGTAATTGCCTAATTTCAAAATCATTTAATGGAGGTTGTGGTTTAAATACGCAAGTATAAGGGTTAAAACTGGCTAAAACTGGTGAAAATCCAAAATTTGCAGCAACATCACTCAGTAAAATAAAACTTGCGGTTAATTCATCAATTGCCCCTTGAATAGTAGAGTGGATAGTTGTTCTAATTTCGATGCCTTTAGCTACACAGTCAATTACCTCTTCAGAGTCGCTAAATCTTTCAAATCCTTCAATATACCAACGCTTTTTTTTAATCCCAGCATCACCAACTCTTAATTGTGGGTAGTCAGTGGAATAGATGGGTAATTTGTCAACCATTTGCTGAAAATCTGCAAATTTTGTATTATGGAAATCTGCAAACTTTTCTTGATCATTGAGAAAAGCAACTTCATGTTCAATACCAAAGCAGAACATACTCTATACCTAATTAATGACAAATATAATCAATTATATCTATATTTGATGCCGTTGGGAATCAACGCTGCTGAGTTCAGGTTAAAAAGTAGTTATATCGTAGGTTGAGTTAACGCCAGGAAATCCCAAAAAATTCCTACTCATGTTGGGTTAAAAGTCGTTCAAATCAAGCTAAATTTCCTTTATTTTTGCCAATTAAATGTACAGAAATTTAGTTCTTTTCAAGGTAGTTTAAGGTGAACTAATAAAAATTACAAGGCGTGAGTTTTTATGACAACTACTGCTCAAACTCCTTACAGTAGCGAACAAATTATTGCGTGGTTACGTGGATTACTGACCATTGCTTGGGCTGATGGTAATTTTGATACTCAAGAACAGGAATTAATTACTAATCTTACCAAAGATGAATTAGCCCCTGCCATTGACTGGGATTCTTTAGAGATAATTGAACCAGATGAATTAGCGGCTATATTAGGTAAAGGTACACCTGTAGCGGAAAATTTCTTGCGGACAGCGGTAATGGTAGCGATCGCCGATGGTATATACTCACCTAGTGAAGATGACCTCCTACAGCAATTGTGTCAAAAATTAGAACTGCAAGAAAGTTTACTCACAGCCTTACGTAATACCCTAGAAGATACCACACAAACCACCGATTTCCCCTCTACTGGACTTCAAGCCCCACACCCCGACGCTTTAACTCCCTTGCGTCAATGGTTAGACGGATTAGATATTCAAGACCCCAGAGTGGCGAAATTTTTGTGTAAGATGATTCCTTCCCAATGTCCCTTTGAAAGAGATGTCACCTTATTTGGCCGGAAAATAGTTCATATTCCGCCCCTGTGTAAAATTAACCCCCTTTATGAACAAATGGTAGGTTTACGCTTCCGCGCCCTTTCCTACCTAGCAGATGACTGTGGGGAAGATGTTACACCTTATATTTAAATTAGTTGTTAGTAGTCAATTGTTAGCGTGATTGACAACTGACAACTAACAACTGACAACTGACAACTGACTAAATTATGCAATTTATAGACCAATCAGTAATTGAAGTAGAAGCAGGTAACGGAGGCGATGGTATTGTCGCTTTTCGGAGAGAAAAATATGTCCCAGCAGGTGGTCCATCTGGTGGGAATGGCGGAAAAGGCGGTTCAGTAATTTTTGTAGGTAATACTAACCTACAAACCTTGTTAGATTTTCGATACAAGCATTTATTTAAGGCCCAAAATGGAGAACGTGGCGGTCCAAATAATTGCACTGGTGCAGGTGGGAAAGATCTAATTGTTGAAGTTCCTTGTGGTACTTCTGTATATGATGCCGTAACGAGTGTTTTACTATGCGATATAGTTGAACCCGGACAAAGTTTTCGAGTCGCAGAAGGTGGCAAAGGTGGACTGGGAAATCAACATTTTTTGAGTAACCGCAACCGCGTTCCCGAATATGCCCTCCCTGGTTTAGAAGGGGAAAAAAAGGTATTACGTTTAGAGTTAAAATTGTTAGCAGAAGTCGGAATTATTGGTTTACCAAATGCGGGAAAATCAACTTTAATTTCTTCTTTGTCCGCCGCACGTCCAAAAATCGCTGATTATCCCTTTACTACCTTAATTCCTAATTTGGGTGTAGTCAAAAAACCCACAGGTGATGGTACAGTTTTCGCCGATATTCCGGGATTAATTGAAGGTGCTTCTCATGGTGCAGGTTTAGGTCATGATTTCTTGCGTCACATTGAACGGACAAGGGTTTTATTACACTTAATTGATGCCACAAGTGAAGATGTCATCGCTGATTTCCATACTATTCAAGAAGAACTTAAAGCCTATGGACGAGGTTTAGCTAAACGTCCGCAAATTTTAGCATTAAATAAAATAGATGCTGTTGATAGAGAAACTGTTGATTTGGAAGCTTTAGCTACTCAATTAAATCATCTAGCTTTAGCACCAGTGTTCATAATTTCTGCCGTAACTCGCACGGGTTTAGATCCCATGATGCAGGAAATTTGGCGGATTTTAGATGAAATTAATTCGTTGGAAAACCAGGAAGTTGCAGTTGAATTGATAAGTTGATTTTGTTGAGTATATAGCGTTTTTTAATTCAGTGAGGTATAAGAACCCCACCCCTAGCCCCTCCCCGCAAGCGAGGAGGGGGACTGGATTGTCAATTAATCCAGCTTTTTAGGGTTTTTTCTATTAATTGCCCATTCTACCTGTCGTAAAATTCCTCGTAACATTCCCACTTCTGTAGTTTGTAGATAAGCACGATTATATAAATGGCGAAATTTTTCCATCCGACTAGCTGCGGTGTGGGGATAAAGATAACCAATAGAAAGCAACAAAGATTCTAATTGCTGATAGAATCCTTCCATAGCATCTAATGGGGCAATTTCTGAATCGGGTATATTCTGATCTGTAAATAAGTTAGTAGATTGTGATAATTCATAACAACAAATAGAAACCGCTGTAGCTAAATTCAAAGATGGATATTCGGGATTGGTAGGAATAAAAACTAATTTGTGGGCATAATTTAATTCTTCATTAGTTAATCCTCTATCTTCTCTACCAAAAATTAAAGCTACAGGCTTTTCTGCTTCTGCTAATAACCAGGGTAAAGCGGTGTGAGGGGTATCTAGGGGTAGTTCTCCACTGTATTCCCGTCCCATAGTAGCAACGGCACGGACACAGCCCTGTAAGGCTTGTGGTAATGTGTCTACTATGACCGCAGATTCTAGAATATCTTTACCATGAACTGCCATTTTTAAGGCATCGTCTGATGTGCGATCGCATTGAGGATTGACTAATATTAGTTTAGATAAGCCAAAATTTTTCATAACTCTGGCCACTGAACCGACATTCAATGGACCGGCTGGTTCTACTAAGACGATAATTACGTTGTTGTAACTGGTTTTTATATGAATATTTTCTGTCATTGAAAGAGTCTAGCAAAGAAAGTAATAATGATATTAGTATCCAGCAAGTATCTACCATTCATCAAAGTCAACCTTTTCACAATCTTGTTTTATTGCTTCACTCATTAGCTGTAAATCTTCTTTATGTATTGAACCTGCAAAATGCAGTAATTGTTTACCGGGAACACCTTTGATTTTTGAACTTGTTAAATTACGGGCAAATTCTAAGACTTGATATTGCAAGTATTGAGGCAGAATTTTTAATTGTTCAATAACTTGCTACCACGATCTGAAAAGGTCAGACCTCTTGACCGCAATCACATTATAACAATTCAAAGAATTAATGAACCACGAAGGCACGAAGAACACGAAGGAAGAGAAAGAAGAAGAAGAGTTAAGAGGAGAGAATGATGCGTTTAATGCCTTCTTTGAGGACGGGAACGTTAAAATTGATGAGAAGACCAAGAGGACAATTAGTCATTTTTAAATAAGAAATAACTTGCGCTTCATGAATAGGGGCTAACTTTTCCACAGCCTTCAATTCAACAACTAGGGAATCACCAACCAGAAAATCTAATTCACCTTCACCAATCGGATAACCTTTGTATTTTACTGCTACTAAATGTTTAGGTTTATGAGGTATTCCCTTCCCCGTAAACGAAACTCCAAACCTAAAGCCTCTTGATATACCCTCTCCAAAAACCCCGCACCCAACATCCTATGCACCTCAATACCCGCCCCAATCACAGCATAAGCCAACCTCTCCACCTCATCACCCAACCTCCTCATTCTTCCTTCTTCCTCTTCCTTCGTGTTCTTCGTGCCTTCGTGGTTCATTTCCTCTTACCTTCTTACACTCTATCATGTAGCAATTATATATCCAATTACCCCCGCTTAGGCTAAAATTGTTTACAATAAAAGTCTATTTTTCCTGCATTAAATATTATGGCTAATCCCAAATCTGACAAAGGCTTTGTCTACCAAGAATTTGGTAACGGTAGTTCACCCGCACTGGAACGCGCTGTAGAACGGGGAATCCAAGACTTACCCCCCAATCAGCAAAATGTGCGAATCCAAGCTACTCGCGCGGGACGGAAGGGGAAAACTGTGACGGTGATTACTGGTTTTCAAACTACACCGGAAACTTTAGCTACTTTATTAAAACAGTTAAAAGCCCAATGTGGTACAGGTGGAACGGTGAAAGATAATGAAATTGAGGTTCAGGGAGACCACAAACAGAAGATTTTAGATATTTTGGTGAAGTTGGGTTATAAAGCTAAAATCAGCGGTGGTTAAAAGGTGCGGTTTACCAAATTTTTCAGGAATCGTCACCACATTAGGTGATGTTAACTCTAGAAATATAGAACCTCAACAGGAGAATAACATGGATATGGATGTAGTCAGAATTATAGCCGCGATTTTTCTTCCACCTTTAGGAGTGTTTTTGCAGGTCGGGTTTGGTAAGGATTTTTGGATTAATTTACTTTTGACTATCTTTGGTTTTTATATTCTGGGTATTGTTCACGCAGTGTGGATAATTGCGAAGAAGTAATGATCTCAGAGAGGTAGAGGAAACTGGACTATCTCTCTATTTCTTTCCCTAATTTTCAGCCCTTTAAAAGAAGAAGCAGGATATGAAAATAAAGTATCCCATTAATTTTCACAAAGGTTTAACATTCGTTATTGTTTTAGGACTAATGGTTTTATACCATAATTTTACTATTGGAGCTTGGGTTTATCTTTCCCTTCATGGTACTTATGGTTTTCTTTGGCTATTAAAAGATAGGATATTTCCAGATAAGCAATGGGAGCAAGAAATTCCTACTTCCCAAGGAATTATTATCTTTGTTCTCCTTTGTTTGTACTGGGTAGCACCATTCATTCTTATTAGTAGTGGTACTGTTCCCCCTTTACCTTTAGCAGCAGCTGCTATTTCTTTGAATATTGCAGGGGTGTTTTTACATTTTGCTAGTGATGCTCAAAAATACTATACACTCAAGTACAAAACTGGATTAATTACAGAAGGTTTTTTTTGCTAAATGTCGTAATCCTAATTATTTGGGAGAAGTTTTGATTTATCTGGCTTTTGCTATGTTAAGTCAACATTGGCTATCTTTCTTGATTCTGGGGTTATTTATAGCCATGATATTTGTTCCCAATATGCGGAGAAAAGATCAATCTTTATCTCGATATCCTGAGTTTGCGGAATACAAAGAAAATTCTGGTTTGTTTTTTCCTAAGTTATTTAATTCCAGAATTTCTCAAAAAAGAGAACCTACAGCATAACGTCAAATTTACACTTGGAATAATAATGGGACAAAATATCAAGTTACCTGGAAACCAAATGATCCTAATTACATTCGTGTTCAGGTAATTGATAGAGGTAAAGTCGTTTTAAATCGTCTACTCCAAGCTATACCCTAAAATTGTTATGGCGGTTTTTGGCTAAGTGAAATACAAGAACCCCAACCCCCTCCCCGCAAGCAAGGAGGGGGCTGATAAGGTGTTGGTAATAGGACAGATTATTCAGCCCAAGCGATTAATCTGGGTTCATAAGGACTAGAGAGGTATTGATTTCGAGGTAGGACACGCAAAGATAATCCTTGCAAACCAGAGGTTGTGTAGGTGATATTTGCAGTATAAAGACTGGAATTTTCTGGATCTTGTCCTTGATAATCCATGATTACAGGTACAGCATTGACAATATCACCGTTGGCATCAATAGAACCTTGATATAGTTCTACTTGCACATCATCGTTACTTAATGTTGCTAAGTTTACTTTGGCTTTCACCGCTACAGTTTGATTAACTTCAATATCTGATGCTGCGGATACGTCAACATCTTTGATTTTGATGTTAAACCAGTGTTCACCTAATTTTGCTTTCCAGGCGGCTAATTCCTTGGCTGGAGCATAATTATCAACGGTGAGGGTATGATAGCGATCGCTCGCCGGGAAATAAGCTCTCATTGCATATTCTCGCACCATCCGGGCTGTATTAAAGAAAGGACAATTCAACCGAATCGCATCCTTCATTTTTGCTACCCAAGGACGAGGCAAACCATCACCATCACGATGATCATAGAATAGGGGAATAACTTCCTTTTCTAACAACTCATAGAGGGCGTTAGCTTCTATTTCATCTTGGTAATTAGAATCATCATAGTTTTCACCATGTCCTATTGCCCAACCTGTGCGAACATAGTCCGCTTCATCCCACCAACCATCAAGAACACTGAGATTTGGTAAACCATTCATAGCAGCTTTCATGCCACTTGTCCCCGAAGCTTCACGGGGACGACGGGGAGTATTTAACCAGATATCACAACCTGCTACCATTAAGCGGGCGATGTAAATATCGTAGTTAGGGACAAATACCACCTGTTTTTCTAAATGGTGTTCGCGGATAAAGTGGTTAATATCCCGAATTAATTCTTTACCAGGGATGTCTTTAGGATGTGCTTTCCCAGCAATCACAAACTGCACCTTGCGGTGTTTGTTAGCGAGTAAAATCCTTTTAATTCTTTCCAAATCACGCATCCATAGAGTAGCGCGTTTGTAGGTAGCAAAACGACGGGCAAAGCCAATGGTAAAAACGTTAGGATCAAGCACCTCTTGTGCCTGAACAATATCAGAAGCAGAAGCACCGCGATCGCGCAAATGTTTGACTAAATGTTCTCGAACATACAACACCATATCCAAACGGCAGCGCTCGTGATTCCGCCATAACTCCTCATCGGGAATTGCATCCATGCGTTCCCACAGTTGGCTATCAGGTGGCGCTGATGACCAGTTTGGACCAAGATAGCGATCGTATAGCTCTTGCGTAGATTTACTTACACAACTGCGGGCATGGACACCGTTAGTAATAGCAGCAATTGGTACTTCTTCCACAGGAACTTTCTGCCACAAACCTTGGAACATCTGCCGGGAAACAACACCATGCAATTGTGCCACACCATTGGAGAATGTCGCCATCTTCAGTGCTAAAACTGCCATACTGAAAGGTGCAGACAAATCACCAGTATTTTCTCGTCCCAAACCTAAAAACTGCTCTTTCGGTAAACTAAAGATATCTGCATAGTAACCCAAATAATGCAACATCTTATCAGGAGCAAACAAGTCAATTCCCGCGGGAACTGGAGTGTGGGTAGTGAAAATATTACTAGAAGACACCACCTGTTTAGCTTCTCTGTAATTCAGTCCTTTTTCCTGAATCAGAATGCGAATCCGTTCTAACGCAGAGAAAGCCGCATGACCTTCATTCATGTGGTAAGCAGTAACTTCATAGCCCAAGGCTTTGAGCATTTGCACCCCACCTATCCCCAGCATAATCTCCTGGTGGATACGCATATCTATATCACCACCATACAACTGATCGGTGATATCGTGGTCGTAAGCCTTATTCGGCTCAATATTAGTATCAAGCATATACAGGGGTACAGTTCCCACCTGAACACGCCACACCCGTGCATATACCTTGCGTCCAGGATAATCTACCGCAATCCGTAATTCTGTACCATCGGGGTTGCGTTCCAAATGCAAGGGCATATTATAGAAATCATTGATGAGGTAGCGTTCCTGCTGCCAACCATCAGCATTAAGATACTGGGCAAAGTAGCCTTGTTGATACAATAAACCCACACCCACCAAAGGTAATCCCAAATCACTCGCAGATTTCAGGTGATCTCCTGCGAGTACACCCAAACCACCTGAATAGATAGGTAAGCAATCTACTAACCCAAATTCAGCGGAAAAATAGGCGTAACATTCCTTCTGGTGCTGATTTCTTTGTTTTTTATACCAAGTGTATTCCTGCAAATAATCTTCTAACTGCCGTGCTGCTCGGTCTACTTGCGCTAAAAAGCCTTCATCTTCAACAACTTCTAATAGTCGGCTTTGACTGATAGTTCCCAGCATCAATACTGGATTATGGTGACTGGCTTCCCATAAATCAGGATCTAAACGCCGAAATAGGTCTTTACTCTCCACATTCCAATCAAAATGGAGATTATACGCCAGTTTTCGTAAAGGTTCTAGTCTGGACGGTAGTGAAGGAGATACGTTAAAGGTGCGAATTGGCTGCATAGTATACTAAATAATTTACCAAAACTTTAAGTTTAGTCATAGCAGGGAACGGGAAAAAGGAAGATTGAATTTTGATAAAGAATAAATTATTCTGCTACCCGGTAACTGCCCTAACTACAGTTATTGTTGACTATTTTTACCTAATCTTGCCAACTCTTTATACTCTATTTATGATGTTTTCATGACTTTGTTAAGAATTGAAAACTTTTTGATGTTTTATCGGCGATAATAGGTATCGGGGGGTTGACAATTGATTTTAAATTTGTTATGATGAATCTCATAAAAAAGAAATATCTTCAAATTCTATTTAATAAACATAGTCATAATCAGAGTTTAAAGATGCTTGACATACAACCCTTGTAGTAGAGATGTTCCATGGAACGTCTCTGCTTTTTTGGAGATGTCTTTTGAATTGTGCAGAACCGCTTACCATCACGGGGCGGTGTTTATGCTACCACAGCAAATCCACTAACTGACCGTGGTATCTCTTCAGCGAGTCTTGTATACGCCACCGCCACCGTTGCCACCCCTGTACCTTGGGACACGACACCGGGCGCTATGTTACTTACCATCCCTATCCTAGCTTTAATGTACCGATGGAAACAATCCAGAAGTAGAATAGCATTAAAAACCACTGAAAAGCCTGCTGTAACAGTCTCATAAACTTTTTAACCTCCTTCTCTGCTGTTTTCCATACCTAACAGTTCACGAAAACGGCAGAGAAAAGTTTAATTGGGGGATTGATAAATGATTGTAGAGTGAGAAGTTAATAAAAGATTTATACTCAAAACGAGTAATTGAGGTTACATAAAATCACAAAATTATGAAAATTATGTATTTATTTACTCTAATTTTTTTTGATGAAACTTGTTCACTAAACCAAAAATATGTTATGCTTAATAGCAATTGTTCTTAACCAACAATTCCGTCATCAAAATTGTAATTTAGTTAGCCTATAAATCATTTGTGTGCAACATGATTAGAGCCGTATACTCTACAAGTTATTTACAAGAAAGCCGCCACAGCAGTCGCGGTAGTGCCTTCTTGTTTGCACCAATGGTGAATTTTAACATCATGGCAGATGTGGGAGACACTCCACCATAGTAGTTTTTATTTAAAAATAATCATCCCAATTGAATAAAAATCAAATTGTGACACAAAAGAAGTGATTCTAGCACTATTAATACCTACGGAAATTCATTGTTGTGAAAACACAAATATTTAAAGCCATTTGTGAAAAAATATGGCAAAAATCCGCTGGTAATTGATCTGCATGAATATTTCTGTATTCGTAGTTGCATTACCAACTGTCTCAACTTTCCCGATACAGTAAAAGTTGATATGTTTACCAAATTAATCTCATCAGTAGTTTGACAAAATTAACTTCAATCAGGTTATCAGAGAACAAAAAACAGCGTGTGTCATTAATTCTGTCCAATTACTTGCCGAGAGATTAACTGAGACTAACTACTGCTATGCACTGATATTAGCTAGTGAATTTATGCAACCCAGAAAAAGGTGATTAACGTTGCTGATTAATTCAATAGAGGTGCATATAAAAATGAGTCTAAACTTAGATCAAATAACTTATTTAGATATCATTGCGAAACTGTTTAAATCGAAATTTTTTCAGTAATTGAGTACACAATTGACAACTGTAGGCAAACTTATGTATTGCCATAATTGGGAATTTTGTAGATATTTTGGGAGTCCTATGGATGAATTTGCTTGCTTCTAGTATCGAGGAAAATTATTTTTGATCTTCCTGAATTCCTTCTGTCTTAGAAATAATTTATTGATGAGATATGTATCATGATTGAACAAAAATATCCTGCAAAAATTCAAAGATTTCAAGAACTATTAATCACTACTTTATTGGGAGATTTACCAACAATTGCAATGGGACCACAGCTAAGAAGATTGGTATATCAAAATATTTTTGGCAGCATGGGTAATAAAGTTTTTATTCAACATGGAGTGGAAATAACTGGAAGTTCATTTATTGAAATTGGCAACGGAGTGAATATCTTCAAGGGTGTGCGTTTAGATGCCAAAGGACATCAAAACAATAGAATGTATATTAGTAATCAAGTCACAATTGAGCGGAATGTGGACATTGGATGCATGGATAATACTTCTATATATATTGATGAAAATACTTATATAGCTCCTGGCGTATGTATTGCTGGTCAGGGAGATATCCGCATTGGTAAAAACTGTATGATAGCTTCTCATTGTGGCATCTATGCCAATAATCATGTTTTTACAGACTTGTTACTACCCATGAAACAGCAGGGTGTGACTCGTGAAGGAATTACTATTGAAGATGACTGTTGGCTAGGACATGGTGTGACTGTATTAGATGGAGTTACCATTGGTGAAGGTAGCATTATTGGTGCAGGTGCAGTAGTCAATAAAGATATTCCCCCTTATTCCATTGCGGTAGGTGTACCAGCAAAAGTTATCAAACATCGTGTTGCCAATGTAATAGGTAATAGGTAATAGGTAATAGGTAATAGGTAATAGGTAATAGGTAATAGGTAATAGGTAATAGGTAATGGGTAATGGGTAATGGGTAATGGGTAATGGGTAATAGATATTTCCCCTACTCCCCCTACTCCCCCTACTCCCCCTACTCCCCTTTACCTGGTATGGAATCTCTCTTTCATGGTTAACTAATAACACAGATGTGGGATGCGATCGCCATGACCCCAAAAATGTTAAATTAATATATGTATTAGCAAAGGTCGAATAAATGACAAGATTTATACATGACCAATTCGCCAAAGATTATTTAGAAGAACTGCTAAAACCTTATGGAAAAGTAGAAGCACCCAGTCATGTATCTGGAGAAGTACGTGAAATAGACGTATTATTTACACCATTTCTTGAACAAAAAGCGGATATAGCATCATTAGGTTTATTAGGTAAACTAGCCACCACACTAGCCATATTTGAACCATTTCGCAACCCAGCCTCAACAGAAGAAATATGTGATTGTCTATTAAAATTATTAGAAGTTAGAGGTGCATTAAAACGAGAAGCAAAACGTAATGCAACCAAAATAGCAGAAAGTAATTTTCCTAAATTATGGATTCTCACACCCACAGCGTCTAAAAAACTGCTATCAGGATTTCATGGTACATTGGAATCAGGTTCTTTACCAGGAATATACTATTTACCAGAGTCTTTCCGCGCAGCAATTATTGTCATTCATCAATTACCACCTATTCCAGAAACATTGTGGTTAAGACTTTTGGGAAGAGGAACGGTACAAAAACGAGCAATTGATGAATTAGCTGCGTTACCATCAAATCAGCCTTATGTGAAAATCACATTAGAATTACTTTACAACCTACAACAAAACTTGAGAATAAATCAAAGTCCAGAAATAGAAGCAGAAGATAGGGAGTTGATTATGAGATTAGCACCACTTTACCAACAAGAGCGAGAACTCGCTAGACAAGAAGGACTACAAGAAGGAGAACAACGAGGCCTACAACAAGGAGAACAACTTCTGATTATCCGTCAGTTAAATCGCCGCATTGGTACAATGGACTCATCATTGATTCAACAAGTCCAAAAATTACCTGTTGCACAACTAGAGGAATTAGGAGAAGCCTTGTTAGATTTTACCTCAGTTACAGATTTACAAACTTGGTTACAATCTGTTAGCTAATCTTTTTCAAAAGACCGTTTATGATGTTTTCATGACTTTATGAAGAATTGAAAACTTTTTGATTTTTCCCGCCGAAAATTGGGATTAGGGGCTTGACAATTGATTTTGAATTTGTTATCATGGAGTTGATAAGGAAGAACTATCTTAAAATTCTATTTAATAGATATAGGCCGAGTTTAAAGATGCTTGACATAAAACCCTTGTAGTAGAGACGTTCCATGGAACGTCTCTACTTTTTTGGAGATGTCTATTGAATTGTGCAGAACCGCTTACCATCATGGAGGCGGTTGTTTTTCGGCATAAACAGACGAGATATGAGAGTTTTCGATAAAATCTTGTAAAAGTTTGTAAAAAAAGAGACAATAAGACCATTGCTACTATACTGAGATATAGGTCAAATTCAAACATGAATACAAAGATATATCATGATGAAACTATCTCAGATTCTGCCATTAGTTGTTGTCGGTGGTGCTTTAGCCACTAGCCTTGTCGCATGGGAAAAGCCAGCACAAGCAATCCAACTATTCAATTTCAGTTTTAACAATGTTCAGGGTCTAGTTAATGGGACTGTATCAGGTACGTTAGAATTGCCAAATGGTAATGGAACATTTGCGGCTACGTCTATGAAAATAAATTCAGCCCCTGCTGCACTAGGATATACTCAACCTGTAAATGTGTTATCGTATTTTCAGGATGTAGTAAACAATTCCTTTACAGTATCTAATGGCACGATTACGGCAAGCTCCTTTGCAGCGCAAACTAATTCTTCTTCAGAAGGGTTGTCTCTCAATTTCGTGCCAGGTACTTATGGTTCAACTTTAACTAAGGTTGGTCAATATGACCTGTTTTCAGGAGTAGCAGACATCAACTCTACAACTCTTACATACTCCCCCGCTACCCCCGTACCCTTTGACATCAGTCCAGGTGCTATATTACCCACCATTCCCATCTTAGCTTTAATGTACCTATGGAAACAATCGAGGAATAGAATGGCGTTAAAAACCATTAGTAATCCTGATGTAACAGTTTCGACATATAGACAAGTAGGTTAACACAATAAAACCAAACTCTGTCAAGAAAAGTAGGCGTTGCTGAAACCAGGTATGAATTTAGGTGTAGAGACGAGAATCCCTACATGAGGAACGTCTCTACAAGGGTTTTGAAATGATCAAAAATCATTTTCATATCTCAAATCAGCAACGCCGAAAAGTAACATGATTGAAAAATTCTTCACCCTTGCAAGAGTGCTATAACGACAATTTTTTGTTATCAACCATTTTAATTTGTAGGTTGGGTTGAGGTACGAAACCCAACACAGTCTATAAGTATATGACATTTACAGCAAGTAGCTTTGAGTGAGGTACACCTTGTGCGGGCAAGATGCCCGCACCACAAGAGTTTTATTATTAATATTTGTACTTCATAAGATCGGGAACTGCTGTAATGTTGAGGTACGAAACCCAACACAGTCTATAAGTATATGACATTTACAGCAAGTAGCTTTGAGTGAGGTACACCTTGTGCGGGCAAGATGCCCGCACCACAAGAGTTTTATTATTAATATTTGTACTTCATAAGATCGGGAACTGCTGTAATGTTGAGGTACGAAACCTAACACAGTCCATAAGTATATGACATTTAATGTTAAGGTACGAAACCTAACACAGTCCATAAGTATATGACATTTAATATTGGGGTTTCACTTCCTTCTACCCAACCTGCGGGACTGCTGTTCCCTATTCCCTCGCCAAAGGTACAAGATATAGGTAAGATAAATTAGTTGCTATTTACCAAACCTCCGGGAGTTAGTTCTATGTTGAGTTTAAAAATTGCTGTTTATATCGTTGTCGGCTTGTTTGTGAGTATCTTCATCTTCGGGTTTTTGTCCAATGACCCAGCCCGTAACCCCGGTCGTCAAGACTCAGAATAAATATACAACAAATCACCTTTAGTGGCCGGAAGGTAGAAACAGGCTAATATGTAATTCAACCTTCCGGCTACTTTTTGCTTTTTGATCAGCTTAATTGCCTCAAAATATGTTTCATCCAGTCCTTTCACCTCAGCCACCGCCAAGTCTTGAAGCGTCAAAACCTGTTTCTGATCTCGCTGCTACTGCTGTTATTCAAGTAAAAAATGATCAACAAAAACTGATCATTGATGGTAAAAATCAACAAGATCGGTATCAATCAACTACCAAGCCAGTCAATGATTCTCCCTTATCCCGACTAGAAAACTCAGGTGGGGAATTTTCCATTATTCAAGGTCAAAAACGCAAAATTATTTATATTATAGCCGGACAGCAGGTTTTAACAGGAACATCAACACCCCCGGTAGAAAAAAATCACGTAAATTTACAGGAATCAGGGGGAAAGGTTGATCTATTGGTTGGTGAAAAGACACCATCTTTACCAGTACAAAATCTGATTGAATTTAAGCTGCGTAATCCTCAAGATCAGTCAAAACCTGGTAATTTAGCAGTTCCCCCGTTACCGCAAATTTCAGAAGCAAAGAAGATATCACCGCAAAAAACAAGAATTGTGGAAGTAATTGCCGATCGCCAGGAGTATGATGAGCAAAGGCGAGTTGTAACTGCTGATGGTAATGTTGTTGTCAGGTTTGATGGGGCAGTGATTGATGCCGATACCCTACAAATTAATTTGGATAATTTGATTACGGTGGGGGAAGGTAATGTGGTTTTAACTAGAGGTAATCAGGTACTCCAGGGACAACGGTTTACCTATAATTTTATTCAAGATAATGGGGATTTAGAAAACGGTAAAGGTGAACTTTATATCCCCACAGCAGGTACAGATTTTGCTTTTTCACCAACTCTACCTACAGATATTACGGCAGGGGGTGTATCTAGCCAGCCGTTAAGTAATCGCATTCGCGCTAATCAGCCGCTGACGAGTGTGAATAGTTCAGGGGGTATACAATTTGGTGCTAGTGGTCAATCAGATGCGCGAAATGTCCCTGCACCTGAGTTTGGGGGTACGGTGAAACGATTCAGGTTTGAAGCTCAACGGATTGAATTTTATCCGCGAGGTTTTCAAGCGCAAGATGTGAGAATTACTAATGATCCTTTTTCACCACCGGAATTAGAATTAAGAGCGGAGCAGGTAAATGTGACACGGGAAGCGCCTTTGATAGATAAAATTACTACCCAGCGTCAAAGGTTGGTTTTTGATCAAAACGCTGTTATCCCTCTGCCTGTTAATAGTCGGACAATAGATCGTCGTCCACGTAAAGTAAATCCTACTATTGTTGCTGCTGGTTTTGATAAGGGTAAACGAGATGGTTTGTATCTAGAACGGGATTTTGAAGCAATTAATGCTAATCAAAAACGCTGGACGATTACGCCCCAGTTTTATCTGCAAAGGGCTTTTAAGGATAGCGAGAATGTGCCTAGTTTATTTGGGGTGAAGACTAGGTTAAATGCTGTTTTTAGTCCGAAAACTATTTTGGAAGGTGCGGGGGAGTTAACTAGTTTTGATTTCAATCAGTTAGAAAATAATTTGCGCGGAAGTTTGCGGTTACGCCAAAATTTGGGTAATGTTAATCCTTATATATTGAGTTTAGAATCTATTTACCGCGATCGCTTGTATAATGGTAGTCTTGGTTATCAAACTGTCCAAAGTAGTCTCGGTGGTATCATCAGTTCTCCCATTATTCCTTTAGGCAAAACCGGTATCAATCTTAGTTATCAAGGCGGCGCTCAATATATAGATGCAAATACTGACCGTCAAGATTTACTCTCACCAGGACGAAAAAACGATCGCATTTCTCTGGGTCGTTTACAAGGAACTGTGGCCTTGAGTGGTGGTATCAATTTGTGGCAAGGGCAACCATTGGCCGCTACAGCTAGTGAGGGATTAAAATATACACCTAATCCTATCGTACCGTATTTGCAGGCGATCGCAGGTGTCACAGCAACTACTAGCTATTATAGTAGCAGTGATAACCAAAGCACCTTAACTGGGACTATCGGCTTAGTAGGACAGATTGGCAACTTTTCTCGCCCTTACTTGGATTATACCGCCTTTAATCTCACCTACTCCCAAGGAACTAATAGCGGTTTATCACCCTTTCTTTTTGATCGTTCAGTAGATAACAAAGTCCTGAATGCAGGCATTTCTCAGCAAATCTATGGACCACTTAAGTTAGGTTTGCAAACATCCATTAATCTAGATACAGGTAAAGAAACTAGCACTGATTACATAGTCGAATACAGCCGTCGCACCTATGGGATTACCCTACGGTATAATCCGGTGCTAGAATTAGGCGGCTTTAGTATTCGCATTAGTGACTTTAATTGGACAGGTGGCACAGATCCATTTTCTAGTGAAGAAGTTAAACCCGTTGTTGGTGGTGTAATCCGTCAAGATAATTAAAAATCCGTAGGGGCAACCCCCCGTATTTGCCCAGCAATTCTCATTTTGAAAAAAATAAGGTTAGAATTGCAGATTATAAGCATTACGCGGGGAAAAAGGTCTGAATCACGGATTAGACGGATTGCGCTGATTTCACGGATTTTAGTAACTTTTATCGGACAAAAATATTTACAGTCATTGCGAGGGAAGAGAAGCAATCACGTTCACGAAGTGTGGCGTATCCCTGCGAACTGCTTGCAGCAGCGCTTCGCTATCGCCGGAGGCATCAGCCATAACCCAACATTATCAAGGATTTTGTTGGGTTTCGCTATCGCTCAACCCAACCTACATTTCCTTAACCGACAAGTATTGGAATCTGACAGTACGCCTGTGTTAGCGAAGCGTACCGTAGGTCAAAATTGGCAAGAACATTTTCAAGGTACTTTACTAACAGAATCTATCAAACCCACACTACAAAAATACCACCCAGATGGTCAATATTGTATTGGACAGGATTTAGGTATCTATTGGAAAATGACGTACACTCCAGAATGCGGTGCAGAATTTCCAAAATGGTTTTATGTGCCGAACGTGCCACCTATTGTCAATGGTGAAATACGACATTCTTATGTACTTTGGCAGGAATTTATTGCTCCATTAATTGTCTTGGAATTTGTTTCTGGAAATGGTGATAAAGAACGAGATAAAACTCGCTGGAAAGGTAAATTTTGGATTTATGAACAGGTGATTCATCCGGCTTTTTATTGTATTTATGAAGTGAACAAAGCCAGTATAGAAGTTTATCATTTCATTGAAGGACAATATCAATTATTAGCAGCCAATGAACGTGGACATTATCCGATTGCCGTTTTGGGAATTGAGTTAGGAATTTGGCAGGGTAAATATCAAAATTTGGAATTACCTTGGCTACGGTTCTGGGATTCACAGGGTAATTTGTTGTTAAGTGGTGAGGAAAGGGCCGAATTAGAACGCCAGAAAAATGACCGTCTAATTGCCCAATTAAAGTCTCTTGGTATTGAACCAGAAGTTTAATGATGATGTTGTGATTATCGTTGACGTTGTAAGCAGGGGAATAATTTCTTTCTTCTTTCTCCTGACTCCTGTACTTCTACCTGGGTTTTCCTAGTGTCGTAATATAGATTACTGCTTCATCCACAGGAATACCTAAGACATCATTTACTTGGTCATCAAAAAACCCGGCGATACCACTGACACCTAAGTTAAGCCAAATGGCTGCTAAATTAAGCCTTTGTCCTAAAATACCTGCATCTAAGTGTAAATAACGATAAACACGATCTCCATATTGAGCGATCGCATTTTTTAAATCAGCGGTATGAAATAATACTGCACCTGCATCTCTGCCTAATTCCTGTCCTAAACATAAGAAATGTAATTCTCGACGGAAATTTTTAAACCGAATTTGCCGTAATTCTTGGGCTTTAGGTGCGTAATAATAACAGCCTGGATCTAATCCTTGCACTCCAGAAACAGCTACAAATGTTTCTATTAAATTCAAATCAAAATAATCAGGGTGAGGATCTAAATTTTGGTCAATATAATTTTGTGGCTGATAAGTAAAATCAAGTAAAGCTTTCAGTTCATCAAAACTTAAATCTTCACCAGTATAAGCACGAGTAGAACGGCGTTTATAGATAGTATTCGATAAATCTGCTAAATCTTCTCCCCAATAGATTGGTGTAGTTCGAGTCGAAAATTTTTGACAAAAAGGTAAGTTATACTTATCTTCTAAAGACGTTTCTAGTTCTAAATTTGGTAAATTTAACTTACTACTGTTATTCACTGGAATTTGAGTATTGAGATGAAAATATTTCAGCAATTCACCATCAGGAATAGATGGATAATTAGTGGCAGTTGTCGAAGGTAAAGCAGTCCGTCCTAGTGGTAAATTTTGATGCACATCTAACAAATCTGCCAAAGCTAAAACAGCAGTTGTTCCTTCTTGTTCATGATCAATATAAAGTAATTCATTAACAGCTTCATCAGCAAAACCGCCAATTAAATGAGAGCGATAATCAGCAATATTACAAGCCAACTGAATATTACTTAAAAGATGCCCCGTATCCAGAAAAATCCGCCGATAAGCCCTGTCTTCATAACGCCAAGCCGAACGATAAAAGACCGCAGTTGTAATTATAGCTAATTGGGTACTTTCTAGGGAAGGATGCCAAAAACAAGCAGATTGTAAACTTTGCCAAACATCACTTTCCCAAAAGTGCATTAAAGAATGAGTTCGACATTGATAGTTATAAAGTCCCGGCGGTAATAATGGTGTCCCGCGAGAAACTAAATATACCTCAGCCGGATATAAACCCCCCGCACTAGGCGCAGAGCGTAAGTATACTGTATTACCCAAAGAGGGCATTTTAGCCGTGAGTCCATAACTGTGAAATAATAGTTGAGAAAGCCGCCACCACCATTTGGTATCTTGTTGATTGGCAACAGTTGCCGCTGTTTCTTGCAGATAAGGTTTGAGGTCAATATCAGAGCCAATTTTGTACTCTTTGAACGGTACTGGTTGTTTATTCCAGTCTAAATTACGACTTTTACCAGCCAAGGTTTCTGGGTGGTACTTAGTCCGGTCATGATAGTGTTGGGCAATGGATTGTTCTATTTCTGGCATAGTAATTTTAATATCCCATAGCAGGGAACAGGGAACAGGGAACAGGGAACAGGGAACAGAAAGGTTGAAAGTCTTTTGCTCTATGGCTTTGTAGGTAATTTTTGTATCTTATTCAAGTGCATATCACCATAGTGTATTCCTATTCTTGATTTTGACATTTATTAGTTCCATTAATTCGTGCTAATCAGTACAATCATCAAAATTAAAAATTAACCCCAAAAAAGTTATTTTTCTGGTATAATTTCCTGTTCCCCTGTCCTGGAAAAGATTGACAAAATGATGCCTGTACGTCAAACTCTATCAACATCTGATATTCAACTTTCTTATTTAGAATGGAATCAAGGTCAAAAACCATTACTGTTATTACATGGTATGGCCGATAACGCCCTAGTTTGGTCCAGTTTGGGAGATTATTTAGCAGCAAATTACCATATAGCTGCACCAGATATGCGTGGTCATGGTGAGAGTAGTAAGCCAGAACAAGATTATAGCTTTGCCAGTGCGATCGCTGATTTGGAAGCATTAATGGATAAACTAGGATGGTCTGCGGCTCATATCGTCAGCCACTCCTGGACAGGGAAATTAGCCGCTATTTGGGCTAGAGAGAACCCAACCAGATTAAAAAGTATCACCTTAGTAGATCCCATTTTTATCTGGAAAATGCCCAGTTTCCTAAAAATCACATTTCCTCTCTTGTATCGCGTCTTACCTTTCCTCAAAAGCATGGGACCATTTGCCAGTTACCAAGAAGCTGAACAAAAAATTAAACAACTCAGTCAATATCAAAATTGGAGTTCTTTGCAACAGCAAGTTTTTCAAGCCGCAATTGAACAAAAACCCAACGGGACCTGGGGTAGCAAATTCACCATAGCTGCCCGTGATGGCATTTTTGACGCAGTTATGGAAGTACCAGGTTTTATTCACCCAATTGACACACCTGCCCTCTTTATACAACCTGAAAAAGGTGTCAACCGCCAAAATTGGCAAATTCAACCTTACAAAACCAACCTCAAAAACTTAAATCTGTGTCAAGTTCCCGGAAATCATTGGCCATTTTTAACCAACCCCACAGAATTTAATCAAACAGTCGCCACTTTTTTAGCATCACAAACATGAGATAATTTCAAATTGGTAATTGGTAATTGGTAATTGGTAGAAAGCAAAATTAAAGATACATATTTACCTCTTACCCCTATTCCCTGTTCCCTATTCCCTATTCCCTATTCCCTGTTCCCTATTATGACCCTTTGCATTAATCCAGTTTGTCCTCAACCCAACCATCCAGATAATGACGAAAACCGTTTTTGTCAAAGTTGTGGTTCTCAATTGGAATTGATAGGACGTTATCGAGTATTACGTTTATTGAGTGATAAAACTGGATTTGGTAAAATTTACGAAGCCTACCAACAAGACACCCCAAAAATCCTCAAAGTCCTCAAAGAAGAATTAACAAATGATAGTAAAGCCTTATCACTATTTCAACAAGAAGCCAACGTTTTACAACAACTAAATCATCCAGGTATTCCGCAAACAGAAGGTTATTTTCCCTATCAAACCAGAAATAATCTCATGTTGCATTGTATGGTGATGGAAAAAATTGAAGGCCCAAATTTAGAACAATGGTTAAAACAACAACAAAACCGTCCCATTTCTGAAGCCCAAGCCATAGTCTGGTTAAAACAACTATTAGAAATATTGGATTTAGTTCATAACCAACAATACCTGCATAGAGATATTAAACCATCAAATATCATGATTCGTCCAGATGGACAATTAGTATTAATTGACTTTGGTACAGCTAGAGAAATTACCAGAACCTATCTAACAAATGGTGGAGGAATGACAGCAATTTCATCATCAGGTTATAGCCCTCCAGAACAAATGCGAGGACAAGCCATACCTTCATCAGATTTCTTCGCTTTAGGACGGACATTTGTATTTTTATTAACGGGATTTCCACCCAAACAATTATATGATCCTCATTTAGATGTTTTACAATGGCGACATCATGCCAATCATATTTCTCCATTATTATTAGATTTCATTGATTGGTTAATGTCCACAGAAGTCAATCAACGTCCTAGCAATGCTGAAGAAATTTCCAGAAGATTAGCAGAAATTGAAAATAACCTCACAAGAAATACCTCCGCAACCGTGAATATTGGCGGGTTAGGAAAAACAGAAATAATTAATAACCCAACTACCAATAATACCGTTATTACCACGCAAAAACAACCTAAAAAATTACCATTATTATCCTGGTTTACAGCTTTAATAGTTTCTTTATTACTACTTTGGTGGGTATCATTAGCATTCAGAAATACTAAATTTGTGGCTTTACCTCCTGACTATGGACAAGCACCAGTTAAACAAGGCAAAGTTGATTATTTTCCCTATGAAGAAGGAAAAGATAGTCAAGGGAGAGTTGCCGAATTCAATATTGCCGTCTTATCAGTAGAATATAAATGGCAATTAGGTAGCACATATCAAATTAAATATAATGATCAAACTATTACCCTTGATTCCTTAAAATCTAATTTAGAACAAGAAGGAATTCAGAAAATTATGGAAAATCCCAGCGAAATTATTTCCGTAGGAACAGCTTCTTGCGAAGGTGATATTACCGCCGAACAAAGTCGCGCCTTAGAACGTTCTAAGCAAATCCAACTATTAGTAAAAAAGATATTTAGTAGCACACCCAGTGTCAAAGGTTATCGCTTATTAAATTTGGGACAATTTCAGCGAAAAGATTGTCAAGCAAGCCTTGATTCAACAGCTTATCAACGCAGTATTATTATCATTGGTGTCAAAAAACAAGCTGAAGGGGTAATATTAGATGAAGCCTTAAGAGATAGATTAGAGAAAAAGCCTTTTGCTGATTTTAAATTAGAGGATTATTCTCTCGGTTCAATAGATAAATTTAAAACAGTACCTAGTAATTTATAGTAATTATCTATTGCTCACGAGGGAATAAGATAAAATTCTCTTATTTAACTCTTATTTAAGTAGAGAACTCTCTAGTACAGGTCGGCGGAAATAAACAGACCATTCCAAACTACTGGAAAGCTCATTGTATATTCGTTTTGACCCACATTCCGCAGAAGCGTAAACTAAAAAATAATTATCCCCAAAAACTATTATTGGTAAGGCTTTCCATGATATTAGTTCGGATGAACCACAAAATACCTATTAGGAATTTATGTCATTTATTGACAAAATTTTTGGAGAAAAGTTTGTACAACCCTGAATCCTTCGTGATAATTATTCAGAAGTGGATTTGATCTGCGGAATGTGGGTTTTGACTTTTGACTTTTGACTTTTGACGAACGCCCTGCGGTACTACTTCCCATGCTCCGCGTGGGAATACAGTTAAGAGGCTCTGCCTCAATTATAATTGGAGGTAGAACCTCTAAAATGGCATTCCCAGTCAGAGACTGGGAACGAGAAACGAGAATTGTGGAGATTGGGAAGGGGGGGACTAGCTAGAAGCCCTGACTACAATATTGTTCTAGAATTACAATTAACTTTGTTCTCTTATTTTACCCAATCCGTGACTACTACTCCTCTCTCTGCAAATTTCTCACAAACTGCTTCAGTACCTGATACTCTAGGACGTTTTGGCCGCTTTGGTGGTAAGTATGTTCCTGAAACTTTGATGCCGGCGTTGGCTGAATTAGAAGCAGCATATCAGCAGTATCGCCATGAATCTGCTTTTCAAGCTGAATTACAAGGTTTATTGAAGGATTATGTCGGACGGGCTACTCCTTTGTACTTTGCTGAACGGCTGACTGCTAATTATGCTCGTCCTGATGGTACGGGAGCGCAAATTTATTTAAAACGGGAAGATTTAAATCATACTGGCGCACATAAGATTAATAATGCTCTCGGTCAGGTGTTATTAGCCAAGCGCATGGGTAAACGGCGGATTATTGCGGAAACTGGTGCAGGACAACATGGTGTAGCAACGGCGACTGTTTGCGCTCGGTTTGGTTTGGAATGTGTGATTTATATGGGTGTTCACGATATGGAACGCCAATCTTTAAATGTGTTCAGAATGCGCCTGATGGGGGCGGAAGTTCGTCCGGTGTCTGCGGGGACGGGAACGCTCAAAGATGCAACTTCTGAAGCCATCCGGGACTGGGTAACGAATGTGGAAACGACTCATTACATTCTGGGTTCTGTGGCTGGTCCCCATCCTTATCCGATGATGGTTCGGGATTTTCATGCGGTGATTGGTGAGGAAACTCGCGCTCAAGCTATGGAAAAATGGGGCGGTTTGCCTGATATTCTGGTGGCTTGTGTGGGTGGTGGTTCTAATGCTATGGGACTATTTCACGAGTTTGTGAAAGAATCATCTGTGCGGTTAATTGGGGTGGAGGCTGCTGGTGAGGGTGTTAATACTGGCAAACACGCAGCTACTTTGACAAAGGGACAGGTTGGTGTGTTACATGGTTCGATGAGTTATCTTTTGCAAGATGATGATGGACAGGTGATTGAACCCCATTCTATTAGCGCTGGGTTGGATTATCCTGGTGTGGGGCCTGAACACAGTTATATGAAGGATATTGGCAGGGCTGAATATTACAGTGTTACGGATGCTGAGGCTTTGGAAGCGTTCCAACGATTGTCCAAGTTAGAGGGTATTATACCAGCTTTGGAAACTTCTCATGCGATCGCTTACCTGGAAACTCTCTGTCCTCAACTTGCTGGTAGTCCTAAGCTCATTATCAACTGTTCTGGGCGCGGCGATAAGGATGTGCAAACGGCGGCTAAGTTCTTAATTCACTAATTATACCCAACAGGGCTTAATTATTTGATTCACAAGGTAGGGGTTTAGCAGCCTGCCTGGGAATAAATTCCCAGTCTGATAGCAAAAGTCATCTGAAGATGACTAAATAATCCAGAAATTTTTGAGTAAACTTTAGTTTACTTTCGCTATTAGCCCGGAAATTTATTTCTGGGCGGGTGTGGAAGCCAAACAAATAAGGCATCTGTAGCTTAAGTTGACACCATTAAGCTCTTGTTTTACCCCTACTGCTATTCCTTCTTTGATCTAATTCTTCCTCGGTGACTCCTGACTCCTGCTACAAGTTTTTGTCAAAAATAATTGATTAATAAAGATAGTATCTATGACATCTATCATTGGATACTATTTATTACTAATGATTTTGATTAATAATGTAGTGTAAATAACATCTATTAGTTTTATAGTCATGAGTGAGATATGACTGCTTTGAATTGTGAAAATTTGATGATTCTTTAGTTTATATTCGGCAAATAGTATCCTGGTAAGTATTCTGATAATCAGAAGATAGAGTATATATCCAGTAAATCCATACATTACTTAGCTTAAAAATCTATGTTACGACAAACTGCTTTTGGCATCGCTTTAAGTACGCTTGTCATCGCTAGTGGCTATATGACTGCTGCGAATCCAGATAATAGTTCTGCTAAACAAACTGGCGGATATCAGCCTTCATCACTGGTGACAAGTCAAGCCAAAATATCTAATCTTGGGTTTGAAACTACTAATTTAGAGAAATCGGTTTTTACTCAAATTAATCAATATCGGGCAAAACGCGGGCTAAAACAACTAAATTTAAGCGAAAAAATCAGTCAGCAAGCCAGGATTCACAGTCAAAATATGGCGGCGGGTGAAGTTCCTTTTAGCCATCAAGGATTTGAACAGCGGGTGATGGCGATTCCTCTTAAATACACTAGTGCGGCAGAAAATGTGGCTTATAATACTGGATATAGCAATCCTGCCAATGAGGCGGTTTCTGGTTGGTTAAAAAGTCCCGGTCATCTGAAGAATCTTCAGGGTAAATATAATTTAACTGGGGTTGGTGTGGCTACTAATCACAAGGGGGAAGTGTATTTAACGCAAATATTTTTGAATGCTAATAAGTAGGGCTTGCTGATGGGGTAGGAGTCAGGGGGAAGAAAGAAATTTTGGGTCATGTTGTCTGGCAAAATAAAGATAATTTATATTTGATAAGTTCATGACATTACAAGATTTTCAGGTTAGCGATCGCGATTTAAGTGATGAAATTCTGGCTGAGTATTTAAAATCTCCGGCGATCGCTGTTGATACGGAAACGATGGGACTTTTACCTGGGCGCGATCGCTTGTGTCTGGTTCAACTCTGCAACCCGGAAGGACAAGTTACTGCTATTCGGATCGCTAGAGGACAAACGGTAGCACCAAATTTGAAAGTCTTAATGGAAGCAACTGATATTGTCAAAGTTTTCCACTTTGCTAGGTTTGATATTGCTACTTTACGGCAGAATTTAGATATTATTGTACAGCCCATTTTTTGTACTAAAATTGCTAGTAAGTTAGCTAGAACTTATACAAATCGTCATGGTTTAAAAGATGTGGTTTTAGAGTTGGAAAAGGTGGAATTAGACAAAAGTTCCCAATGTTCTGATTGGGGTAATGCTAGTAATTTATCTGATGCACAATTAAGTTATGCGGCTAATGATGTCCGTTATTTGTTAAGTGTACGAGAAAAGCTTACAACTATGTTAGAACGGGAAGAACGTTGGCAAGTTGCCCAAGAATGTTTTCAAGTTTTACCCACAATAGTTACTTTAGATTTATTACAATTCAAAGATTTATTTGAACATTGATAATATTGCTCATGGTTTCAATTTAAGCTATGGATTATTTGCTAGTTTCTACACCCGCCAAGAACTTAAGTTCCTGTCTAATAGCTAAAGTAAACTAAAGTTTACTAATGAATTTTTGGGTTATTTTAGTCATCTTTAGATGACTTTGGCTATTAGACTGGGAATTCATTCCCAGTCGGGCTTCAATGATCATGTTTGTGTTTCAGTCCCCTTGCGGGGATTATGCAAATTGAAACCACTCCCATTATGGCAATCCAAATAAAGCCATATATGTTTCAGTCCCCTTGCGGGGATTATGCAAATTGAAACCCCACCGTATGGCGAGAAAATATCCCAGTCTTCTGGTTTCAGTCCCCTTGCGGGGATTATGCAAATTGAAACATAGTGCAGAAGATATCAAAGAATCAAAGCAAAGACTAGTTTCAGTCCCCTTGCGGGGATTATGCAAATTGAAACGTAAATTTTCCAGAGGATAGATTAAAAATAGTTTTTGTTTCAGTCCCCTTGCGGGGATTATGCAAATTGAAACATGATGGAAAATTATATTTGTATGGGAGTGAAGTTTCAGTCCCCTTGCGGGGATTATGCAAATTGAAACTCTGTCTCTGTATTAATGCACATAATAGATGGCGGGTTTCAGTCCCCTTGCGGGGATTATGCAAATTGAAACTTGATATTATAGTTGATTCTACCATAAGTTGTCAAGTTTCAGTCCCCTTGCGGGGATTATGCAAATTGAAACACAACTTCAAAATCCTTTTAAAAGAGTGTGAGTCTGTTTCAGTCCCCTTGCGGGGATTATGCAAATTGAAACTTTTGCTTAAATTCTGGAGAATTTACGCTGTCGTGTTTCAGTCCCCTTGCGGGGATTATGCAAATTGAAACTTGGGATCTATTGAATAGTGGTAATGGTAATATTGATATTGAATGTTTCAGTCCCCTTGCGGGGATTATGCAAATTGAAACTCATTCTACGCTGCATTTCAGCGCGTGGCGATTTATGTTTCAGTCCCCTTGCGGGGATTATGCAAATTGAAACTAATGCGGTAATAAAAAGTGATAGCGTGTAATTAATGTTTCAGTCCCCTTGCGGGGATTATGCAAATTGAAACCAAAGCATTAATAGTAATAGACATGAATATGGAGTTTCAGTCCCCTTGCGGGGATTATGCAAATTGAAACGAGATTATCTATTTCGATAGAGGGGATGATGGATATGTTTCAGTCCCCTTGCGGGGATTATGCAAATTGAAACATAGGAAACTCCTATTTTTAGAGGTATCCTACGTTTTCGAGTTTCAGTCCCCTTGCGGGGATTATGCAAATTGAAACCTGCAAAGCATTCTTGTAAATCCCCGAAGTGGCAAGTTTCAGTCCCCTTGCGGGGATTATGCAAATTGAAACACAAGAAAGAATCAATGAGTTTATTAATAAATTATGTTTCAGTCCCCTTGCGGGGATTATGCAAATTGAAACCTTTCGCTATTTGTCCATTCACAAGACAATGCCGAAGTTTCAGTCCCCTTGCGGGGATTATGCAAATTGAAACAAAAGCGTGAGACACTGCGGCTAATCGGGGCTGTTTCAGTCCCCTTGCGGGGATTATGCAAATTGAAACAGAGTCCGCCAGAGTAGGGAATTCTGTAATTAATGTTTCAGTCCCCTTGCGGGGATTATGCAAATTGAAACTTAGTGAAAAAGTTCCAATCCCTCAGAAGTGTGTTTCAGTCCCCTTGCGGGGATTATGCAAATTGAAACTATACATTCAAAAGCACAAACCAGGGTTCATTGTTATGTTTCAGTCCCCTTGCGGGGATTATGCAAATTGAAACTTAGTGAAAAAATAGAGATTCCTAAAAAAATCTAGTTTCAGTCCCCTTGCGGGGATTATGCAAATTGAAACCTTTTGCTATTTGACCATTACAAATGCAATGCCGAAGTTTCAGTCCCCTTGCGGGGATTATGCAAATTGAAACCTAATGTTCCCTGCTTGACCTGCCTTAGCTGCATGTTTCAGTCCCCTTGCGGGGATTATGCAAATTGAAACAAAGATAGCGTATCAGGGAAAATGCTATTTGAATATTGTTTCAGTCCCCTTGCGGGGATTATGCAAATTGAAACGATTATCCTCCCCGGTAAGTGGGGAGGATTTTGTTAGTTTCAGTCCCCTTGCGGGGATTATGCAAATTGAAACTTGATTTTGTGGTGATTTTGTGGGTAGTGAAAAAGTTTCAGTCCCCTTGCGGGGATTATGCAAATTGAAACTTAAAAAAAGGACTTTCTATCTCAGAGATTCATAAAATGTTTCAGTCCCCTTGCGGGGATTATGCAAATTGAAACTCAAGCTTACCTACGGGAAGTAGTTCTCACAGGAAAGTTTCAGTCCCCTTGCGGGGATTATGCAAATTGAAACACCCAGGACTAGATCAGCCAAGCTAATATCATCTTCCGGTTTCAGTCCCCTTGCGGGGATTATGCAAATTGAAACCCTAGAGTATTGGTAAGCCAATCTGCCGTTTCTAAGTTTCAGTCCCCTTGCGGGGATTATGCAAATTGAAACAATCCTTTGTATTCGGAATGCCACGATGCTATTGTTTCAGTCCCCTTGCGGGGATTATGCAAATTGAAACGACCAGAGACACGATTTACCAAGCAGCCGGACAATTGGTTTCAGTCCCCTTGCGGGGATTATGCAAATTGAAACTAAGGATTAGTAGAACCACTCCCACCGCTCCCGTAGTGTTTCAGTCCCCTTGCGGGGATTATGCAAATTGAAACCCCGACCTCTGAAACCCAGTCTAAAAGCAGACTGTAGGGGGGATTTTGGCGGACCTCTTAAAAAACCTCATTTCAGGCTTTGGGTCAGATGCCAACCGAAACTAATGAAACGCTGAAAGTATTGAATTTTCAAGGTTCTGGCGATTTGGCGGATCCACAGGGTTTTTGACCCCGCTTTGGATTGCCAAAAAATCAAGCTCATGTGTTCATTATATGATGATAGCTTGTTCTTGTCTAGGTACTTCCGAACCATAGGTAATAGTTCTTTTCACACTACCAGAATCTAGTACATAAATCCTAATAGAATCCTGATCAGACTTAATCAGCTTTTCCATTTTAGTTTGTAATTGGGCAAATTGCACCGCATTCAAAAAACACTCAAACACACTGTATTGAGTCCACTTACCATAACCACTCAGCATCTTATGTAAACGGGTGCGGCGTTTATTTGCAGCTTTATTGTCAGGTAAATCGTAAATAATTAGATAAAAAAGTGTAGTCATCGTAAAGACAAAGGTTTGTAAACAACACCTTCTTGTATATGCCGACCGAGTAAACGTGCTTGTAATTCTATCGCCCGTCTGTAGTTGCAACGATAATCAAAAACAGGATGTTTAAATTCATCATTCATTTTTGTATCAAATGCTTGTAGAAATGTTTTTTTAGCATGATCTTTCAAGCGATAAGCACCCAAACTTTCATGAAAATCATCCGGTTTAATTGCCTGTTTATGTAATAACGAAAGTACCAAATTATCAGCAATCAAAGCTCGAAATTCCTCCATCAAATCCAACACCATTGCCGGTTGACCACGATTAACTTCATGTAAATAACCGATATAGGGATCTAAACCTGCAATATGTACAGCAGCCATAACTTGACCTTGTAATAAAGCATAGGCAAAACTCAGTAAAGAATTTACCGGGTCAGTAGGAGGACGGCGATTTCTGCCATTAAAAGTCCATTGTTTACCTACCATACGTTGCCAACAAGCAAAATATTCCCTAGCAGCTAAACCTTCAACTCCCATTACTTCATAAATAGTGTGTTTATCTTTGACTAAACTTTTGCGTTCTTTGAGAGGATTATTCTTTTCATTATGTCGGTACAAAACATTATATTGATTGTGAATTTTAGCCGTGACAATTGCTTTCACTAATTCCAATCTTCGTACAGGATCACGATAAACTTCATACTGTGCTAATCTCAATTGACCATTGCGAGAAGATTTAGGTAAAGCCGAACCCAAATATTTACCAAAACTAGAAAGATAATGCACAGGCATTCCTAATTCTAAAGCATAAGCAAAAGCATCACCGGTAACTTGGGGATTACCCATCAAAATAACTTCATTTACAGTTTGAGCAGCAACTTTCTGTTTTTTCCAAGTACCATCTTCCTGTTTTAAAGCCACTTGAAAAGCTTCATAATCTTTACTTAAAACAGCATCGGGTTGAAGGATATAAAGAGTAGTCATAATTTAGTATTCCTGACGTTGTAATTGTTTAATTTCCAGAGGTAAACAAATGCCTTTGAGACTGCATGATTGACATTTTTTAGAATAATCAATAGGTGCTGGCATTTTGTTTTGACTAGCAACATGAGCTAATGCTATAGCTTGTTCTGTCATCTGCCTTAATTGCGGTGTAAATGCCACAGTTTGTCGTCTCCGATTGGCATGATAAAATATTTCACCATAGGTAATCGTGCGACCAGTGCGTTCTTCCAAACATAAAGCCGCTGCACAAACTTGAAAATGGTCATTCAGATGTTGTGCCATTTTGCCTTTCTTATATTCCACAGGTACAAGTTGACCATTGGATTCTTCCACAGCATCAATAATTCCAGAAACTTTTAATCTGTCTGACCATACCCATTGTTGTTGATGAATTAGGGTTTCTCCTTCTTGAAATGTGCCATCTTCATTAATATTGCGGTGGACATGACGACCTAAGATAATATGTTCATTATCTGCCATTTCACCTAATACATATTCTAGGTAAAATCTGCGTGAACAATATTCCCAAGCATTCAAATAAGCTAAAGGTAAATAATCTTCATTCATTGGTAATTGGTATTTTAGTGTTTGAAAAGTTTTCGGCGAATATAATTCGCTACTACACAAGCAAAGTCCGCCTGCGCGGACTAACACAAAATCAGGGTTTTGTCTGTGTAGCCGCGACTTCCAGTCGCCTGTAATCAATTAGACTTTTGATTTGACCTGTCCCATACCCATAGATGTTTTGCGTCCTACTCCAGAAAAGACGGCAAAGTTAGCTAAAATATTGGCAATTCTGGCTTGTTCATGATCAAGAAAGTGATATTTTACCCAACCAACCGCACCAATTTCTGCTCCTGCTGCCATTTTTAAAGCATGAGTTTTCAGTTCAAAAGCAGAAACTAAACCTTGCCATTCAATTTGAGCAAATTGTAATTCTGGGGGTGCAAATCTGTTCCAACGTCGTAAAAGATTACCAAAAACTAATTCAGGTAAGGGAAAAGGTTGAATATTTTGATGCTGCTTAAAACTGGTGGGAGAAATAAATTCTAAAGTGATATAATTCCCTACTAGAGATGTATTTACTAAGATGTTGTAGTCCGAAAAAATTACTAAAGGATGAGTTCCAGGTAATGAATAAATACTGCGAATTACAAACGGGCATTTTCCTAAATAAATAGATTTGTCTTGGCAAGATTCTACACCTTTTAATAGTGGTGCAATTAAATTACCATCTAAAAGAGAAATCCGAATCAGAAAATCATCACCTAGTTGTGTGCCTTGTTTACGCCGATAACCAATTAATCCTGACAAACTAAAAGGTGATTCTTGGCTATCATGAACTGCGGTTGCTATTTGGGGATTTCCTAAAGTCAACCATTGCAAAAATTGAGCATGAATAGCCCTACCTAATGTAGTAGGAATTGTATTTTCACTAGCAGCACCTAATTGGATTACTAAACTTTGTAAAGTCATATTTTTTAGGCAGATTATTCTGTAATACTTGCCCCATAAGCTACTCCTATAGGTAAACAAGTTTGATCAGGTAATTGATAATAATCACCGGTGAGTTGGGCTTGACTAACTAAACTTGCAGGAGGCATCACAATCCGGTTATAAAGTAATAATTTAGTTGATGTGGATAAATCTAATGGATTTAAAGGATGTTTGGTCATATATTCTCCTGATTTCTGTTTAATATCTGTGATTATACTTGTTTCAACTCGTATTTTAGATGACCATTTACCCAACCGAATCCAATTAGGAATTTTGATAGTTTCAGCAGCGATAATATAGGTTTTGAAGTGGCTACCAATTGCTAATTCTTTAGCACGACCATAGTTAACAGGATAATTTTTTCTTGCCCCTTCACCACCAAATTGTGCGGATTTTCCATAATAGGCAACTTGTGCAGCTTTAAAAGTATTAACTTGATATGACCAAGTAATAGGTAAAGCTGGAAAAACATAAATTTCTGCTTGATTGAGATGTAAAAGGTTTTGTTCTTGGGTAGAATCTAAATAACTGGGTTTTTGGGCATTTGCACCTTTAAGACGATAGACTTTAGGAATATATACGGTTTCAAAAAAGGCAAAACTTAATGCCCAATTGTGTAGATATTTTTCGGTTTCGTAAAGTATACCCATTTCCCGACTAGCAAAGAAAACGTTATCATGTAAGGTTAGGTAACATTGGTAGAGAATCATATTATTTATAAGTTGGAGAAGGGGAAATATTAATGATGAATTGTCAGCTTGGTTAAGTAAATAAGATCCCCGACTTCTTTTATTTATTGTGTCTATAAATAATAAATTAATCACAGAAGTTGGGGATATGGATGTTATTTACCTTTGCCTTTTTTAGCTACAGCGCCATAGGTTTCTGCATAGGTTTTGGTTTGTTGATATAGGGTTGTGAGGGTATTCTGTAATGCGGTCTCATTTTGATAAATAGCTGAAACTTCACCTAATAAATCGGTTAATTGTGAACCTATAATTACTTGGCTTTTCCGAATGGGTTCTTGATTAAGTAAGTTAGTTGTCACGGCTGTTGCTTGGGTGATAATATCGGAAATTGGGGCATGAATATCTGGTTTAAGGGCATCATATAATGCTTGAGTTAAGTGCAAATTACTAAAAATTTCACCGTCACAAATAACAATCCCAATAATATGATTTGACATTGTACCTGTACGTGATTCCTGTGCGCCATAACGACGGGTGCGGAGGAGATTACCCAAAACATATAAAAAGCCTTCAAATGTAGGATCACGGAGGGTTTCTACGGTGGGAAATGTGACTTCTGGGAGTACATGATCTAATTCATTAATTGCACTTCTCATTTCTCCTTTTTCGCTCATTGTTCCCCCTTCAAAGGGAGCATTAAAGGTAAAACTGCGGTGAGATTGTTCGTAGGAACTAAGAGAAAAAGCGGAATCTGAATAAACTTTAGAACGTTCTGAACCACTATCACCAATTGCAAAACCGTAGATAATACAATCAGGGCATTTTTTACAGGAGTTTTCGCCATTGTATTCACAGAATTTATCTTTTTCTGTGACGTTACTACTCGTTAAACCCAGCGAACGTAATAATTCTCTTCCTCCTAATCGTTCAGGTGTGATTTGTTTACGTTTGAACATTACTAACCGACTAATAGGTTCTTTTGCTGTTAAACCCGCTTGAGTTCGTGCTGTATTAAGAACTCCATCAGTTTGAAAAACGGGGAAAGATTGACTATGACGTAACATTAAAAAGTGAACGTATTTCCCCGATGCTAAACGTGGGAAAGAGGTATGAAATTCAGTTTTGATGGTGTTTAAAAAGCTCATGATTTTGATTCCTTATGATTCAGGGTTTTCTGTTTGTTTTTGTTGTAAAGCTAACCAACGATAGGCAAATTCTGCGCCAGATTTAATGCGGTTGCGGTTTTCTTGAAGAAGTGCGCGATCGCCTTTATACAATCCACAAAATAAATCATCAACACAGGTGGTCATAAATTGATGAATTGCCGTCAATTCTTGATTTTTTCGCGTAGAAATATCTACAGATTTATCCATTAATAAAGGACGTTTATAAACTTCCTGTCTTTCTAAAGCATCATGTAATTGTCCTGCACCTTGGAAGATGATATCTTGCCGATCAAGATGTTCGGGAACTGTGAGAATTACTTCTAATGCTTTAGAAATTGGCAAGAGAATTGAATGACTAGATTCACCAATATTCACTTGATAAAATTGGCGGTATTCTGTGACAATGCGCTGAATTAATTTGAGTTTATCTGCCATTTTTTTGTCTCCTTTTACCCAGGTTTGGGCATAATTCCAAATTCGTTTAACATCTTCTGTTCCTGGTTCTTTTTTATTGTTACGAAATCCTTCGTTAGAAATAGCAAAGATATTTAAAACATCTGTGACTAATTCTCTAACTGTGCCATTTAATGCTTGCCATCTAGCATCAGGTTTTTTACTCCGATTATCTAAATGCAAACTATAGGTGATTAAAAGTCGGTTTAAGGCAGTTGATAAATCCTGGATTCTGAGATTTTGCGGATTACCTAATAATTGCCAAAATCCTGCTGCACCATCTAAAATTGCTGATTCAACAAACTCTTGATCACTGGCATAAAGTGGGTCAGGACTAGCAGTAGCTACGACTTTTACACCTAATAAAAGAGGTAAAGCTAAAGTTAAAAAAATCGGTTCTACCCAAGCATCAGTAATTGTTTTTCCTCTTGTAGTGGTGTAAGTCATAGCCATAAATGGTAAATCTTTATTTGAGTAATTGCGTGCAAATCTTCCTGCTTCTGCTTCATCCCTCCAAGGTAAATTTTGCAGTCCGTCGTGGTGCATTCCTGCATCTAACCAATGTTTACGAACTTCCCAAAGATTCATTCTTTTAAATTCTTGAACTAATACTTTAATGGCTTTAGCTACTTGGGGAGAATAAAGATATGCTGGAAAGATATATAAAAATACTGGTTGTTGTTCTTCTAGTTTTCCTGGTGGTGCATTCCAAAATGCTTGACGTAATAGCATTTCTAAAGACCAAATTTTTGATATTCCTCGTTTAATTCTGCCTCCTCCTAAAGCATTTTTATTGCTATATTGTTGAGGTTTAAACAAAACTACAGTATCTAATTGTTCCTCTGCTTGTGATTCACCATTACTCAAAGAACAAATCGGTTGATTAGTAGTTTTTGCTTGGGAATAGGCAGTTAACTCTTTGGCAAATTCTGAAGGTTCTTGAGTTGTGGTAAAAATCTCTAAATATTGGGTCAAATAGTTAATAAATGCCTGATAAGTAGGACTACTATTTTCTTTTAGTAATTGATTATCCTCCGCCCAAATCGCTAAATTATTACTTAAAGTTTGTATGTGTTCTATAATTTGTTGATCATCTAAACTGGCATGATTAGCAATATAATGAGCCGCCACTTGATACCATCCATAATTTACCCCTCCTGATTGAATTTGTGCTTGTTCTGGAGATATATGATTTTGCAATTCTAAAGTTGTTAAAATCCACACTATATAATCTTGGGAATTAGCAAAAAATTCTCTTTGAGATAGAATAATAAATTCTGCTAATCTATCTGCACGAAGATCAGCCCCAGTTAGTAAAAAATTATGTTCCGTTTCAGTTAAATTTAATTTTTCTAACCGTTTAGGTGTAGCAGGTGATTTAGCATTAGCAACTTTAGCTTTGACAACTTCAGGAAGTATTCTAATTAAATCATTAGGGGTAAATAATTCTAAAGTTTGTGGGGCAATTTTTAGACCTTTACCATCACGAACAAAGCCCACATCACCACTTTGAAAATATGCAGCTAATCCTTTTTGATTATTTTCTTCATCTCCATGAATTAAATTTTGCCAAACTGTTTTTTGGATCTCTTTTATATCAGGGGAAACTAAATCAGCAGGTGCTAAATAAATAACACCTTGGGCAAAACAAAGAATTTCTTCCCAACCTAATTGACGGGCAAAATTAACAACTGCATTATGTATTTGATTAGTAATTAAGCCTCGACAATCACGTAAACGATGATAAACTAACTTTTTAGGAATATTTAACCAATATAAATGATCTCGCAAGCGATCGCCTTTTGTACTAGTAACAATTTCTGCGGGATCAGATATATGTACTGCAATGTCTCCAAAAGCCAGTAAATGGCGTAAAATATCTGTCAACCGAAGATCAGATATAGTAAATTGTCGTTGATCATTTTCCCAATTAGAAAGAATAATATTAGTGTCAACACCAAATTGAGTATTTTGGGCTAAAAATGCTATTTCTAATAAGTATTCTGACCATTCACCCCAAAATTTATCAAAGTTTAATTTATTGCCTAAATCTTGACATAAATTGATAATTTCCTCAATTTGATGAGCTTTTGGTGGTGCTTGTTCTTCTCCTTTACCTTTCACATATTTGTTATAATCATGTAGTGTGATTCCTAAACATAACAATTTTTTTTCTACAGGTTGTAATTGTTTCCTCGCTGATAAATGCAAACTCAAATTCCATGCTGTTAATAATCCATTTAAAACGTGAACCAATAAACTTTGATCAGCTTTACTGGCAAAACTTTTAGCATTTTTTTGAGCATATTTATCACCCTGTTTAAGCAAATTTTGGTAATGGATTACTTCCAAACCACCCATAGCAGAAATAAGTGCAAATTCCCTTTCTATTTCTGGTAATACCGTGTCAATAAAAGATTTTAAAATTGAGTCAGTATCTTCTGGTAAAGTTTCAATCAGTAATGCTTGTAATAGTGTAGGCATAAATTCAATAATTCCAGGTTTAAGATACAAAAGTGTAGTAATTTTTATTAGTCCACGCAGGTATAATTCGCTTATGTAGCCGCCATTTAAAAAATGTAAGGTTTACTGCGTTCACAAGGTTTAATTCGCCATTTTATTGCTTCTAGTAACAAAGCATCTTGGTTAAAAGCACAAGCATAAAATTGTCCATCTGCATCTTTTAATCTGTACATTCCAAAAGTGGAACTTAAATAAAGAGTTCGACTAATTTCCCAATGACTATTAGATTGACTCCGATTCACTTGGACTAAAAAAGCCAGTAATTTTTGCTTTTTCAAACAACGACTAACTTCTGTTTGGGGATGTCCAGAAATACTCAATTTATCAATTAGAGAAAGTGTACATTGTTTTAATTCATCACTTGAGCGATCGCATTCTAATTGAATATGAAATCTAGTGTCCGACCATTGTTGAATTTTCAAATAAATATGAATATATTTTTCTGGAAATTCTGTATAGGGATGATTGGCATTTTCGGCAGCTTTTAAAAACTCCTCTCTGTCAATTATTTCTACTTCTGCATAGGTTAATAACTTCAATAAATCATAGGTGTAAAAACGTCCTTGATCCCAAACTGCGGCTTGGACATCAGAACCACCTCTAAACCTTAATAACTCCTGTTGTACAGCTTTACCTGAACCACATTTATCATGACCTAAAGCAAACCAATGTCCACGTTTTTTATCCAGTTGTTCACCGTAAATCAGCCGCAAATCCTCAGATATTTTATTTTGTAATTGTTCTATTACTCCTTCTTTTTTCCGACTCATATTCAGTAACATTCCTTGGGCTTGTAATGCACCCCAATATTTATGATATGCATCAAAATCTTTAGGTGCATTAAACACTTCTTCAATAATTTCTCGGAATTGATGACGATCATATTCTGGATTAGTTAATTCTTTCTCTAATCTAGATTTAATCCAAGGAGTACGACCCGATAAAAGGATAAAAGCCTGATATTCATGAAATCCTGGATGACGACCTAAACGCCCCAACCGCTGAATAAATGTAGCAGAATCACTAGCTTCAAAAATTAATAAATGAATGCGAAAATCTACACCCACATCAACGGCAGAAGTTCCCACAACTAATACTGGTTGGTCAGAATTTTCTGATTCATTCCGAGTTTTAGCCCTCTCTTGTTTATCAATGCGTCCACTAACTTCACGGACTATAATATCAGGCATTAACTTCTGTAATTCTCGGACTGTTCTACTAACTAAAGCCACAGAATTAAGAATAATTACGCCTCTACCTCTACCTTCTTTTTTAAGAAGATTACGGATTGTTTCATATTCTTGAATTAACCAAGTCAGAGAATCACCATCTTTATCTAATTGAATAAATTCTAAGTTGATGGGTTGACAAATTTGCCGATATCCAGGGGTTGGTTGATTTTGATATTCTCCACTAATTGTTTTTAACTTAAAGCCAGCAGTTTGTAATAATTTAATGAATTGTGGTTTAGGAGTTGCAGAAGTAAATAAAACTCGCATGGGACGCTTTTTAGGACGATTATGGCGAATTAATAATAAACTGTTGAGAATTGCTGATTCTTGATGTAATCCAAAAATATGAAATTCATCAGCTATGTATAAATCGGGATGACTTGCAAGAGTTAATGGTAATAATTCACCGTGATTATAAGCAGGATTTTGATAACGAAAATGAGTAACTAAATGAAAAATATCAGGATTTGTCAGAATTATATATTTATGCTTGAGAATAAATAGTAATTCTTTAAATTTGTTACTTTTTTCTGCCTGTGCCACTAATTCTGCTAACTTTGCACCATAGAGACTTTCTACATCATTAATATCCGGCAAATTAAACTTTTGATAATAATCAATAATCTGTCTTTCTTGATCTGTAACTAATTCAATAGTTGGATAAAGTCCTATTACTTGAAAATCAGGATTTAGCAAACTTACCAAATAAGCAGCTAAGGATTTACCATCACCTGTAGCAGATCTATTAAATATAATTTCTACATCACTATTGGTAATAGCGTTATAAGTTTCCGCTTGATGAGAAGATAGAGGACAATGATTACCTTCTCCGAAATTAGGCGCTTGTTGTTTGACTTTGCAGGTTTGCATACATCCCAAAGCACAAGCACCTACCCCTCCATTCAGTTTGGAGTATAATGGCAGTAAAGAAATTTTCACGGTGAAGTAAGTATTTATTTGGATGAGATTAATGTAATACTTCTCGAAAAAGAAATGTTATCAAAAAATGACTATATTTCATTAAAAATCTAGTGAAAGTGGGTAAATTAAACCATCAGGGCGCGGAAACCGCACCCCTACAGGAAATGATGGTTTTAATGCTGATATAAATAACTTCTATGCAGCAATTGGTAAGAAGCCTATGGGAATCAAGCTTATACGCCAATAACGCCTATTAGATGGACTTATATCTACAATTTCAGCCATCAATACACCTTGGGAGTATGAAATCTCAAGCTTTCCATTCCTTGCTTTTTTACGGAAGTAGTCAGCTTTTATCTTTTTCTGTGTGATATGGGGGGGTAAAATCCCATGTGTTAACCTGGGTAACGAATCCCGAATGTCAACGGGACTGAAACTTGATTTAGGCAATATGAATTGCTATCCCCCCCTCAGAAATTTTCTAATCATATAAAAATACAACTTGCATTATATAGGTTTAACTAAGTCTAAGCAAAATCTGACTTAGTTAGTAATACTAGAGATAGTGTATTGCTTCTCTATGTAAAGATGTCATCAAAAAATGATACGCACTCTCATCAACTAGGGTTCGCGCTGGAGATACTGAAGTTACTGGCGGAAAAACCCTTAAAAAAGTCTGAATTAATGATATTATTAGGCGATCGCAATTTTGCAGATGGTGACTTATCACAAAAAATTACCCGCACTATCAGTAAACTGCGAGACTGTGGGTTTGAAATCACATCTGCACCCAATCGTCCTTATGAATTAGTTACATCAGCATTTCCTGTTATCCTATCCAAAGAACAACAAAAAGCATTAGCAATGGCGGCTGAATTATTAGCAAATCTAGGTTTTTCAGCGGAAGCAGGACATATTTATCAAATAGGTAAATTTCATCAACAAAAGAAATCTGCACTCACTACAGACTTTCATCCCCCAATTGATTATGGTGACGAAAACATCAATCAGATCATCAAACAATTACAAGAAAGATGCAAACAAAAACGACGGTTTTTAATTCATTATCGTAACAGAAATGGACAAGAAAATCGCTGGGATTTGGATAAATCTGAACTGAGATTACATAATGGAGTTCTCTATTTATTCGCCTTAATTCCCAACTTTCGTAGCTTTCATATTCAAACTATACCCAATGTAGAACAAAATTTACTTTTAAGAATAGACCGTATTACTAAAGTTGGTGTAGCTTCCCAAACACCTTGGACTTATAGTAAATTTCCCACTCTTGATATTACCTATCGTCTCACAGGAACTTTAGCCAACTACCAACCCCGCAGACCTCATGAAGAAATTATTTCCTCAGAAGAAATTACAGATTATGTTGATATTTTAACTCAAGAAGATTATATATTTTGGTTTCGTCAAAGAATGCTACAATATGGCAATAATGCTATAGTTTTAAAACCTGATTGGGTGGCGGCAGATATTCAAGATACTTTGAAAAAAGCTCATGATAATTACTGTGTTGAATAAATACAGATTTTTGCTTTGTACTGAATTTTTGATGAATCCATCTGTGATAAAATCACTTAATAATTGACAACTAACAACTGAAAACTAATCAAATGAATGATTTTTGGAATACGATTTTAGACTTTGCGGAAACTACTACTACTAGAGTAGGAAAACAATTAATGCAGGATTTTGGCAAAGTCCAAGCTTCACAAAAATCTGATGGTAGCTTAGTCACAAAATCCGATAAATGGGCAGATCAAGAAATTAGAGATGCGATTGTTTCTACCTTTTCCGGTTACGGAATTTTGAGCGAAGAAAGTGACCAAACTTTCCCGAATACAGAATGGTGTTGGGTAATTGATCCTTTGGATGGTACGACCAATTTTACCAGAGGAATTCCGATTTGGTCTATTTCTTTGGGGTTACTTTATCGTGGCACACCCATTTTTGGTTATGTTTACGCACCACCATTAAATCAAGCCTTTCACGGATTTTGGGCAGGTTCATCGGGCTTAACAACGCCAACGGGAGCATTTTTAAATAATCATCCCATTCATACCAGTAAAGATGCTCCCAGCAAAAACCACTTTTTTAACCTTTGTTCTCGCAGTACCGACATTATTCAACCAGGTTTTCCCTGTAAAATTCGGATGTTAGGAGTTGCTAGTTATAACTTTCTTTCAGTCGCCACTGGTGCGGTTTTGGGAGGAATTGAAGCCACACCAAAGGTATGGGATATTGCAGGTGCTTGGGTAATTGTGCAAGCTGCTGGTGGCACATGGGTATCGCTCAATTCTGAGTCTTTTCCATTATCACCGGGAATGGATTATAGCGATCGCTCTTTTCCCACTATGGTTGTGAGTAATTCCGATATAGTCCCGACATTTACACCATTTCTAGAAAATGTAAAATTTTAACAACTAATAATTAAAACTGAACAACTGACAACTGACAAAATTATGAAAGGACTTTGGTTAGAAAACAATCAACTACAATTACGCACCAATATTCCCATTCCTGAACCACCACCAGGAGAGGCTTTGGTAAGGGTTTTGCGGGCAGGAATTTGTAATACTGACCTAGAATTAATTAAAGGTTATTATCCCTATACTGGCATTATCGGTCATGAATTTGTTGGTATTGTCGAACAAGGTCCCCAACAGTTAATTAATCAAAGAGTTGTTGGTGAAATTAACGCCGCTTGTGGTGAGTGTCGTTTTTGTCGTCGTGGACAACCAACACATTGCGAAAATCGCACCGTTTTAGGAATTGTTAACCGTAATGGTGCATTTGCAGAATATTTATCTCTACCTATTGAAAATTTACATCTTGTTCCCGAAAATGTATCTACAGCAGCCGCAACTTTTACCGAACCCATAGCCGCAGCCTTGGAAATTCAACAACAAATCCAAATATGTAAAGATGACCGAGTATTAGTAGTTGGCGATGGTAAACTAGGACAACTAATAGCCCAAACCTTAGCCTTAACTGGTTGTGAATTATTAGTAGTCGGAAGACACAAAGACAAATTAATAAATTTAGCAGCCAAAGGAATTAAAACAGGTTTAGCTGATAGCGTCACCGATAGATATTTTGATATCTCAGTTGATTGTACCGGAAATCCCGAAGGTTTTAATATTGCTCGTCGAGCTTTACGTCCTCGTGGGACATTAATCTTAAAAAGCACCTATGCGGGAAATCTCAGTTTAGATGCTTCTTCCTTAGTAGTAGATGAAATTACCTTAATTGGTTCTCGTTGCGGTCCCTTCGTCCCAGCCTTGGAGTTATTAGCCACAGGAAAGATAGATGTTCAATATTTAATTGATAGTCATTATTCCCTTGTTCAAGGTTTAGAAGCTTTTGAAAAAGCCAAAACTAAGGGCGTTTTAAAAGTGTTATTGGAAATGAGTTCGTAATCATGATTGATAGGATTAAGATATCAACAAATTTTAACGCCATACCTGTATCTGCATAATATCAAAATTATAATCATAAGTCCACACTGCTAACTTCATTTCCTCAGATAAAATAGCAGTTACAGCATCACAGAGAGTAATTGTCTGATCTGGAAAACAATCTGCTTTTGCTGCTACTGCTATATATTGTTCCTGGGAAGGATTAATAAAATAAACTGAACCTATACAATCTTGAGCAAATCTAATTACCTGTTCAGTTCCGAGACGGTACAAAAGGAGGTTATATGTTTCCAGATAAACAGGAAATGGCACTAAGATTGTAGTGCATTTGCTAATGTATCTGGTAATGTAATATTTAGGGCTTGCATAGGCTGTTATTGCAAATTATATCTATATTATATTATTGTTAGCAGCAAATAGTTATCTTTTAATTAAAGATCTCTACCAAAATTTATAGCGGTATGCACTCTTTGTGAGATATATTCAGAAAATCACACAGGCGGGGTTTCCCCGCCCTCGATTGTATTGCTATATCAACCCCTAAACCTTCAACGCCTTTTCAGCTTGGAAATGCAGCAATAATCCATATTCCAAACCTTCAACCACAGCTTGATAAGAAGCCTCCAAAATATTACTAGAAACTCCCACAGTAGTCCATCGTTGTTGACCATTACCCGATTCTACTAAAGCCCGAGTTTTCGCAGATGTTCCCGTATTTCCGTTGAGAATTCTCACCTTATAATCAGTCAATTCAAAATCAGCAATTTGGGGATAAAAATTCACCAAAGCTTTCCGCAAAGCCGCATCTAAAGCCGCTACTGGTCCATTACCTTCTGCGGCTTCCAGAATATTTTTACCATTAACAGCCACTTTCACAGTCGCTAAAGAATTAGTAGTTTCCTTCACCTCCACCAAATCACAATGGACCTGAAAACCTTGAACTTCAAAAAACTGTTGACGACAGGATAAAGCCTCATACATCAAAAGAATAAAACTAGCCTCTGCAGCTTCAAATTGATAGCCTTCACTCTCCAATTCCTTCATGCGTTGGAGAATTTGTCTAGCTTGGGGATGATCCTTATCTAATTCAATCCCACAGGTTTTAGCTTTCGCTAAGACATTACTTAAACCAGACTGTTCAGAAATGACAATACGGCGTTGATTTCCTACCAATTCTGGTTGAATATGTTCATAGGTTAAAGGATTACGTTCCACCGCAGAGACATGAATCCCACCTTTATGAGCAAAAGCTGAAAGTCCAACAAAAGGTGCGTGTTCGTCAGGTGCGAGATTAACAACCTCGCTCACAAACCGACTAGCTTCTGTAAGTTGATTTAGCTGGTGTTCACCGATACAACTATAACCCAATTTTAGTTGTAAATTGGGAATCACAGAACACAGATTGGCATTACCGCAACGTTCCCCATAACCGTTAATTGTTCCTTGTACCATCTTAGCTCCAGCCATAACTGCTGCTAAGGCATTAGCAACCGCCATTTCTGAATCATTATGAGTGTGAATGCCAATTTGAGGAATAATATCCTGACAACTGACCCCTTCGGGGTTCGTCAGTCGCTCATAGGGGAAACCCCCAAGACCGCGCTGACTCACAACTGACAACTGACAACTGACCACTGACACAATTTGCGAAACTTCATGAGGTAAAGTCCCCCCATTGGTATCACATAAAACTAACCATTCTGCACCTGCTGTGACTGCTGCTGTGAGCGTCTGGAGAGCATAATCAGGATTGTGCTTATAACCATCAAACCAGTGTTCAGCATCGTAAATTACCCGTCGTCCTTGAGAACGCAGATACTGGATGGTGTCACCAATCATGGCTAGATTTTCCTCTAGGCTGGTCTTGAGTCCGGCTGTAACGTGCAAATCCCAGGATTTACCGAAAATTGTCACCCAGCGCGTTCCTGCTGCCAAAATCGCTTGCAGCATGGGTTCATCTCCGGCTTTGGTATGAGGACGACGGGTGGAACAAAAGGGGACAACTTCTGCTTGTTTGAGGGGATTTTCTTGAAGTTGCCAGAAAAATTGGACATCTTTGGGATTTGCTCCCGGCCAACCACCTTCAATGAAAGGAATACCTAATTCATCAAGTTTGTGAGCAATGCGTAACTTATCTTCTATGGACACTGACAGTCCTTCACGTTGAGTCCCGTCGCGGAGAGTAGTGTCATAGAGCCAAAGTTGATTTGAGGGAGTTTTGGTCATAAAAATTTGGTGAACCTTTCGTTCAACACTTACACCTAAGAGACAACTTTGCGGCGATGTGCCAACATACTACAACACGCTATTTCGGTAATTTGAATATGCCGATAAAAAAATGCTAATAATGGCTAACATTTTTTCCTGTTTCTCTCTGAAAGTGTTGGCAGTAACAATTCATAAGCTAACACGGTCTACCTGACCACTATATGTATCGTAGAAGCTGCGAAAACTTCTATAGGGTAAGGATTTAATGACCATTGTTAATAACTCAATTCTAGTACAGCACTGCGTAAATAAACCAACCATTCTCAATCGCCAAAAAGCTTGCTCAATATTACCTTTGACTTTTGACTTTTGACTTTTGACTTCCGCTTTGCGGTACTAGGCTGTTTTAATGCAAAAGACAACCCAGGGGAATACTACCTAAAATCCTGTTAAATCTGAGTAGGGGGGATTGGCACTTGTGGTACTTATGCAGTTAAGGTAGAAGGTGAGTAGCCGCAGTAAATTGGCGTAAGTGAACACAGCGTTCCCTGCTTGCCAATTTTCCTGCAAGTTGCTTGGGTTTAGCTTGTCACTTGATTTGGGATTGACGATTTTGGATTTGGGATTGACTCCACCCTCAAGGACGGATATTATACCAAATTTTTGTAATCTAAAATCTAAAATCTAAAATCTAAAATTCCTTTTATGGGTTTTGGGATCAAGGTTATCAATTAGTTTGGACACCAGAAGGTTTACAAGGAGAGAAACAAGATGGGTAGATGGACACCCTTGATTTTAATGGCTGGCGGCGTAGCAATTTTGCTAGGTACGTTACTGGGAATTAATTTTCCTATGGGCGGACAACAAACTGCTAATGTTCCTCAAGGACGGAAAGCATCTAGTGTTCTCCCGGCTAATATTAATGTTAATAGTGCTGCCAATGGGAAGGATTCAGAAAATATTAGTGGTAATGAGTCAGAAACTTCTAGCAGAAGTAATTCTGCCAGTGAAAGCCGCCGTACTAGTGTAGCTCAAGGTAATTTTTCTACGGAGACTACTAACAATTCTTCTAATACTACTCAAGAAACGAGTGGTAGTAATGACAGTTCCAGTTCTACCAATGAAACTTCCACTACAGAGAGTAACTCAAGTGCTAGTGGTAATGAAGGTCAGAAGAAAGAACCAATTCGGGCTTTGTGGTAATTAGGGAAAAATTAAGTCAAAGGTCAAAGGTCAAAATTAAAGAACTAATGACCAATGACCGAAAAATTTTAGATTTTGGATTTTAGATTTTGGATTGGGAATTTTCGGTACAAGCCCCGCCCCTTCAGGGCGGAATTAATCAAAAATACTCGCTGCGCTGCGTACGCAACGCTTTCGCCAATCTAAAATCCTCAAGCTCCACACTTGTTTGTTGGAGTCAATCCAAAATCTGTTGACCAATTTTCGCCCTCCTTGTGAGCCATTTATGAGTTATTAGTTATTTACTGATGACTAATGATTGGCGCAGTCCCTGCGCCCCTACGGACTAATGACTAATGATGTTTTAATTATTGGTGGTGGTATTATCGGGTTGGCTTGCGGTGTTGAACTGCGATTACGCGGTGCAAATGTAACTGTACTTTGCCGTGACTTTACTGCCGCAGCCAGCCATGCCGCAGCGGGAATGTTAGCTCCTGATGCGGAAAATATTCCTAATGAGGCGATGTTGGCTTTATGTAGGCGATCGCGTAATTTATATTTAGACTGGACACAAAAATTAGTACAATTAACTACCGAAAAAGATTTAAATAATACAGGTTATTGGTCTTGCGGTATCCTCGCACCAGTTTATCAACAAGCAGAAGACACAGGAGACAAAACCGCTTACTGGTTAGATAAAGATGCTATTAACCAATATCAACCAGGTTTGGGAACAGATGTGGTTGGTGGCTGGTGGTATCCTGAAGACGGGCAAGTTGATAACCGGGCGTTAATTAAAGTTCTGCGGACTGCGGCTGACTCTTTGGGTGTTGTCTTCCAAGATGGAATTACAGTAGAAGCGATTCCTCAACAACAGGGAAAAGTTATTGGTGTACAAACTAATACTGGTTTATTCCGCGCTGACCATTATCTTGTCGCTGCTGGTGCTTGGGCAAATCAATTTTTACCTTTACCAGTGCGTCCCCGGAAAGGACAAATGCTGAGTTTGCGAGTCCCAGATTTTCTGACTGAATTACCTTTAACTAGGGTGTTATTTGGTGAAAATATTTACATTGTTCCTCGACGCGATCGCTCTATCATTATTGGTGCAACTAGCGAAGATGTTGGTTTTGCGGCTGATAATACTCCAGGGGGAATTCAAAGTTTATTACAATCAGCCATTCGCCTATATCCGCAATTAGAGAATTATCCTATTCAAGAACTGTGGTGGGGATTTCGTCCCGCTACCCCCGATGAATTACCTATTTTGGGTCATAGTCATTGTGATAATTTAACTTTTGCTACTGGTCATTATCGCAATGGGATTTTACTTGCACCAATTACAGCCACATTAATTGCTGATTTGATTTGCAAACAAAAAGCAGATCCTCTGTTAGCTAATTTTCATTATTCTCGCTTTTCTGCTGTGTCATCTACTACTACACCAATGTTAATTCACGCGACTCCTGCCACTAACGGAAACCGTCACCCAGAAATATCAGATTTAATTGTTCCCGATTCACCATTAATTATTGCGGGAAAAAGCTTTAAATCTCGGTTAATGACGGGAACAGGTAAATATCGTAATATCCAAGAAATGCAGCAAAGTGTCACTGCAAGCGGTTGTCAAATTGTCACGGTGGCTGTGCGACGGGTACAAACCAACGCCCCAGGACATGAAGGTTTAGCCGAAGCCTTGGATTGGAGTAAAATCTGGATGTTACCCAATACTGCCGGCTGTCAAACTGCGGAGGAAGCCATTCGGGTGGCCCGGTTGGGACGAGAAATGGCTAAGTTGTTAGGACAGGAAGATAATAATTTTGTCAAATTGGAAGTGATACCTGATGCTAAGTATTTACTACCTGATCCCATTGGCACTTTGCAAGCTGCGGAACAGTTGGTAAGAGAAGGTTTTGCTGTATTGCCTTATATTAATGCTGATCCTATGTTAGCCAAGCGGTTAGAGGAAGTGGGTTGTGCCACAGTCATGCCTTTAGCTGCCCCGATTGGTTCGGGACAAGGGCTAAAAACTACCGCCAATATTCAGATTATTATTGAAAATGCCCATATTCCGGTAGTGGTAGATGCCGGCATTGGTGCGCCCTCTGAGGCTGCTGAGGCGATGGAATTGGGGGCGGATGCGTTATTAATTAATAGTGCGATCGCCCTAGCTGAAAATGCCCCAGCAATGGCTTATGCGATGAATTTGGCAACTGTAGCCGGTCGCATGGCTTACTTAGCCGGCAGAATGCCCATGAAAAATTACGCTAGTGCTAGTTCACCTTTGACGGGAACAATTACTGGGTAGTTAATATTTGGGAGTTAGTCTCTGAAATTTACTGTTATTGCAAGAATTTTTTAAATAATTCTCTGCCAGCCATAGTAGCGAAGTAATTATTTGTTATACTACGACTAATAAATATAACATAGGATATTTCCTTGCTTATTTGTATTTGTTGTACAAGGCAATATCGAAACTTTATAATCTATGGCTGATAATAGTAAAACCCAACTTGGTTATTTTATAAATTCTTCACTTTGGCAAGATGCTATTAATCTATTAAATTTCCAAATAAACCAGAAACAGACTTCTTTGATTTTGAAGATGCACTTGACCAAACAGAAATAGCACATTTAACTGTAGACGAACTGAAAAAAGATCCTGAAATCAACTCTTTATTTACAGAAAGATGGCTACCTAAACCCATAAATTTAGATGAATTAAGCAAACTTCCCGAAGGAAATTTAGGTTATATTTATGCTAAAGAAATGAAAGCTAGAGGCTTCGATCCTCATTTCTATAAAAAAGTGCCTGTTGTTGATGATATTTCTTATATGAAAATGCTGTGGAGAACTACCCATGATATTTATCAGGAGTTGGATTTCTATTTAAGACAATGCGTGCATAAATTTTGAATTCTTTTATTTCAGTCATTAGGTTAGTTAGAGATGAATCTATTTGTCCTATTGCTTTTTTTAAATCATGTCCTTTTAACTCTACAAAAAACGCTGATTTATCTTCACAGGACAAGATTAGGTAATCACATCTTTCAGATTCTTTAATTAAGCACCCATCAACCTTAATCTTACAAATTTCTTTACCGTTATTATTGGTGACTCTATACTCTTGTTTATTCCCATAATCTTTGACAACTATGGTTTTTCTTGAATCACAAAATTCCTGACATTCACTTTCTCGAAAAAAATCGTTACACATAGTTATTCATCCAGATTGAACAAGTCATTAAATTTGTCATTAATTATACTGGATGCACTATCTATTTTTTCCGCTTGAATTAATTTTAGTTCTTCATCAATAATTGATTCATAGCCATTTTCTGAGATAAAGTAAGCTGAAATGCGATCAGGATCAATCCAACTTTTACTATATTTTTTTTAATAGTCTTGATAAATCATCACCTAGATTTAAAGCGATATCTTTATTTTGAATGAGAGTATTTAAGTCATCAGTAAAGTAAGTTTTTAATAGATTAATTCTCTCTACAAAAGATTTGGTAAAATAGTCTAATGTATCTGGATTTTTAATTTCTTGAAGTTGATCTGTTAATGTAGACATCAAACTTCTCCCAGCAGGAATAAATACAGATGAGTGCTTTTCCTCAAATATTTGATCAATACGTGATTTAAAATTTTTAAACTGTAATCTTTTATCTGATTCTATTTCTCGTAATTCTTCTAATGATTTAAATTTATTTTGTTGTTCTTGAAAAATTATTTTGTAATTTAAAATTTCTGTAATTAGCAGATTTAATTCTTGTTCAAGTGTTGAACTAATTTTGATTTCCAGATTATATGTTTCCGAACTAGAAACTGTTATATATTTTTTATTTGAATATTGATATTTTACACTAGATCCTTCATGATCCAGTTGAATTTCAAAATATGTGAGAATTTTTCTGATTATGTAATTTAATGATAATAGATTCTCAAAAGCATTAATATATATATAATTAAGAATTTCATCTTTCAGAGACTTAAATAGGACAATAGATTTACTAATTGTACTTTTACCACTTGCTTGGGGTCCAATTAACAGCATTATATCCGTAACATCAGCCTCAAATTTTTTCACTGATCCAAAATTTTCTATAGAAATTCTTTGCATAATTTTGGTTTACTGTTGATTGAGATTCAGAAATATAAGATAACTATTGACAGTGTAACAAAAATTTTATGCTAAATAATCATGTAACTGAACTTTGCACTCAATTAGGAATGAATTCTATTCCTGAATTAGCAGTTAGGTAAAATAGAATAGCACAAAATTAAGCATGAGTTGTCTATTTTGTCAAGAGATAAATCAAAATACCAGAAATGTAGATTCATGTAATTATTTTTTTATTTTTATGAGAGTGCTGTAAAATTTATTTAACATTAAGTAAAGAAAGATAATAAGGAATCACTTCATGCCTTACACAAACGAAGAGGGTGGTCTTCTCAATAACTTTGCTAAAGAACCCAAGCTTTATCAAGCTGAACCACCAACAAACTCTCAAAAGCGTAATTATATTATCTTAGGAATTGCAGCACTGCTTTTAATTGGAGGGGTAATTTTTGTCGCTTTCACTGTCTCTAATGTTAGCTAATTGGAAAACTGCCCTTTAAATATTAGCCTTTCCTGATTTCAGGTTCTTATTTTGATCAAGAGCCTGATTTTTTGCTAGAATAGGTAAACAGAAGTATAATGATAGTCTTTTTTTGATATTCTAGCCCGTAAAACTTGATTCATCCTGAAAAAGAAAGCATCTCCGTGAAAATCCAAATTATGAGATGTGACATTAATATTTAATTTATTCAGTCGGGATGTATACAGAAACAAGGGCTAAAACCCAACTAAATACAAGCGTGAATGAAACCGTACACACAGAAAACATTGGTTTGAATCGGCAAGTATATCAACGCCTAAAACTTGCTCTGAGTCTGGGTTTACGTAGACAAATTTTATTTGCTATATGTGATGATTTACATTTAAGAAACCGGATAGCAGCACGCCTGCACTCAACCCTTGCTTATCCAGTGGGCAAGGTTTTATATCAACGAGCCAATGTGGGAGACTTTAGTACACCAGCCTATCCCAGATTGGTGACAATACGCTTAAATTTAAGTGATCCTAATCCCATCGCCCAAATTAACCAATGGTTAGCTAATTATCCACCTCCACTGGTTGGAGGTTCAACAGAGAATCCTGGTCGTCCTTTACCAATTCCAGGATTTCAGATTGTGGGGGTGGAAATGCTGACTAAAGAACCAGTCGCAGTCCAACGTTTGTTTTTGAATTATCTCCGTTTAAGTGAAAAACATTTATCTGGTGATGAATCTAGTCGTTTTTTAGAATCTAGTTTGTTATTTTGGGTTTCTCGTCCTTGGTTGTCGGCAATTCAGCAATCAGCGCCCAAATTTTGGCACTGTCGCACGGGTGTATTTGTATTTGAGGGAGAACCGACACCAACTATAGATAATAGGGGTTATTCGGAGGCTGTGGCTGACTCCCGTAGTTTAGAACGAGAAAATTTAGATTATTTAATTGTGAATGAGGAAAAAATTTCTCCAGATATCAAAGCCACAAATAATCCTGATTTACCTTTAACGACAACTACAGATTTAATCACAGAAATACCAGAACAATCTCCTGTTCCCTGTCCTCAAATTACCAAGAATCAGGGCGAATTTGCCTTATCTCATATTAATCAGGAGTTGCAAGGATTAATTAAGGCAACAATAAATGCTGATGATAGTGATCAAATTCAACAAATACTTGGGGAAATTGGACAGCTACATATTCAAAAGGCTAAGGGAGAAGAGTTAGGGATAGCTTATCAGAATCTTGGGAATTTCTACCGATTGCAGATTGAGCAAGGACAAGCAACGGCGGAAAATTTAATGATAGCAATTCTAGCCTATCAGGAGGCTGTTAGTTATGATGAAAGTTCTCCACAACTTCCAGATGTTTTGAATGATTTGGGGACTCTTTACTGGATGTTGCACCGTATCCCTGATAATTCTGAAGAAGCAAAGATTTATATTCAGCAAGGGATAGATTTTTATAAGTTAGCGGTCAAGTTAATTGCTGGTGATACGCAGCCGGAAAGTTATGCTCGTATTCAAAATAACCTGGGAACTGCCTATGGTGATTTGGCTAAGTTTGCTGACGCGGTGGAAAACTGGAATTTGGCGGTTGCGGCTTATGATGAGGCGTTGCGTTACCGACAGGAGGATATAGAACCTTTAAAATATGCTGCTTGTCAGAATAATTTAGGTACGGCTTACTGGCATCTAGGACAGTATAATCAGCCTGTGGAACATTTGACAAGGGCGATCGCTGCTTATAAATTAGCAGTTGTTCACTATCAACCGACAGATGAACCCCTAAAATATGGCATGATTCAAAATAATATTGGTACGGCTTATTGGAATCTTTCCCAGTATGAACAACCAGTAGAAAATCTCCAGTTAGCAATTCAGGTTTATAATGAAGCACTAAAATATCGGACATCTGCTGATGTTCCCCAAGCCTATGCTGCTACTCAAAATAATCTGGGTATTGCTTACTGGCATCTAGCAAATCAGCCGCAAACAACAAAGGAAGATCAACAAAAACTCATAAAATTATGTATTAATGCCTATGAAGAAACTGTGAATATAGCTCACTCATTTAGTAATCTGCCTTTAAATTTTGATTTATATGTGACACACAATAATTTAGGATTAGCTCATCATGATTTAGTGACAAATTTATCTTTTAATGGTGACAAAAAAACACTGTCTCAACATTTAGAAGCTGCTTTAGAAAATCATTTACACGCGCTCAGTGGATTTGATACAAAAACAGAAAACTATCAAACAACAATCGGTTATATTGTTAACACAATTCGGACTTTTCACAATGAGTTAGGAATTCAAGGACAAAATTTAGCTTTGTCTAAACTTCCAGGACAATTGCTACCAGATGTTTTGCGGAAGTTGTAAATTGGTAATTGGTGTTATGAAAGAAATAGTTTTAGGGGTTCGCAATCTACAAGTTGAATTTATCAGTGATAGCAGTAAAGTAAAAGCTATTGATGATATTAGCTTTCAGCTACATCAGGGTGAGACTTTAGGAATAGTGGGAGAGTCGGGAAGTGGAAAGTCAGTTACGGCTTTAGCAATTATGGGTTTGTTGCAATATCCGGGAAAAGTGAGTGGAGGGGAAATTTTATTTTCTCGGACAAGTGGACAACCGTTGGATTTATTAGCATTATCACCGGAAGAAATGCAGCTTTATCGAGGTGGTGATATTGCGATGATTTTTCAAGAACCAATGAGTTCTTTAAATCCGGTTTATAGTATCGGGTTTCAGTTGCAAGAAGCTATTATGCGCCATCAAAATGTGAACGCAATTGAAGCAAAAAGAATTGCGATCGCCGGGTTGCAAGAAGTTAAACTTTTACCTAGTGATCAGCAAATTGAGGAACAGTATCTTGATCATGATTTGTCTGCACCCGGTAGTTTTAAATTGGCACAGTTGGTGAAAGAACACAAAGAAGCTATGTTGGAAAGATATCCTCATCAGCTATCTGGCGGACAATTGCAACGGGTGATGATTGCAATGGCTATCTCCTGTAATCCATCTGTGTTAATTGCTGATGAACCAACTACAGCTTTAGATGTGACTGTGCAAGCAACGATTCTAGCATTGTTATATGAACTGCAACAAAGTCGCAATATGGCAATGATTTTTATTAGCCATGACTTGGGTTTAATTTCGGAAATTACTGACCAAGTAGCGGTAATGTATAAAGGTAAAATTGTTGAATATGGTGCAGCAACACAAATTTTTAATAACCCCCAACATCCTTATACTAAAGGACTTGTAGCTTGTCGTCCTAGTCTGAATCGTCGTCCCCACAAACTACTGACTGTTTCTGACTACATGAATGTGACAGAAGATGAATTTGGAAAAGTGACAATTCAGACTAAAGAACCTGCACAACCAGCGGAAATTACTGGGGAAGAGATGAACGCCAGATTAGCAAATATTCGTTCACAACTACCGCTGTTGACCGTTAGTAACTTGGAAGTCGGTTTTCCAGTCCGGGGAGTATTCGGCAGTACAAAACGTTACCATAAGGCTGTAAATGGGGTTTCCTTTGATGTTTTTCCGGGAGAAACTTTGGGATTGGTGGGAGAATCTGGTTGCGGTAAAACTACTTTAGGAAGAACCTTGCTGCGATTAGTCGAACCGATGAGCGGTAAAATATTATTTAATGGACAGGATATTACGCACTTGACTGGGAAAACTTTGCAGCATTTACGACGAGAAATGCAGATTATTTTCCAAAATCCTTTTAGTTCCCTCAATCCCCGGATGAAAATTGGGGAAGCGATTGTAGAACCTCTGTTGATTCATGGGGTAGGGAATTCGAAACAACAGCGACAAGCTAGGGTGGTGGAATTGTTGGAACGGGTGGGTTTAAGTGCAGGTGATATGAAAAAATATCCTCATCAATTTTCTGGTGGTCAGCGTCAACGGGTTTGTATTGCTCGCGCTTTGGCTTTAAATCCTAAGTTTATTATTTGTGATGAATCTGTTTCAGCTTTGGATGTGTCTGTGCAAGCGCAAGTTTTGAATTTATTGAAAGAATTACAAGCGGATTTTCAACTAACTTACATTTTTATTTCCCATGATTTAAGTGTAGTCAAATTTTTGAGCGATCGCATTTTGGTGATGAATCAGGGGAAAATAGTGGAATCTGGTACATCTGAAAGTATTTATCTCCACCCCAAAGAAGAATACACCCAAAAATTAATCGCTGCAATTCCTACAGGTAGTTCAGAAAGGATCAGAAATCGGCACAATTAACAAATTCCTAACCCAAAACAGTAGCTTTTTGTCACCAGATATATGTATACTACGGTTAGTACATCGGAAAATAGTAATATACAATATATACTGATGTCATTATACACAGGTAAGCTGTCAACATCTGCAAATAACACTCAACAGCATTTTACCAGGCGATCGCTATTGCCAAGTAAAAAAGGTGCTTTGTGGCGAATAGAATCTGGTTTCGTGATGAATTATACCTACCTAGAAGATGGGACAACCGTAGCTTTAGGGTTATGGGGTGCTGGAGATACAGTTGGGGAACTGCTATCCACAATGAAACCCTATCAGATTGAGTGTTTAACCAATGTAGAAGCGACTATTGTACCTGTAGATGACTGGAATCAACTAACAAATACTTTGCTTGATCACATTCAACAAGCAGAAGAATTAATGCTAATTCGCAGTCATAGAAAAGTAGAAACTATGCTAATGCAATTATTAGCATGGTTATCCAAAAAATTTGGTTCAGAAGTAGAGAAAGGACGTTTAATTGATATGCGTCTAACTCATGAAGATTTAGCAACATTAATCAATTCTACTCGTGTAACTATCACTCGTGTCTTGGGACAATTAGAACAGGAAGGATTAATTGATAGACTTTCTCTGCACCGGATTATGGTGAAACAAGATGATATTTGGTATTATGAAATTTAAGTAGGTGGGCGTTAAAAATTGTCGTTGGGGCAAGGGAACAGGGAGCAGGAAGAGAGTTTTGAGTGATTTTACTTTTCTTCATATACCTTTAAATTTTTCTGTTCACCTACTTAAGTTAAAATTTAGGTCTAAATAAAACTTATTCTATTTCCAATAAAACAGAAGATGACATTAAAATATTTCCTGTGCTTTGATAAATCTTATGATTTAGCTTAACGAACGCAACCCAACATTAACATGGAGGATTTTGTTTTGGAGGTGTATATGTATAAACTTGTTGTTTGGGTATTTGAGGATTTTCCGGTTTAGGTTGATATTGATAAGGTTGATATTTACTGCTAATATTTGCTTTTGTTAACTCTGCTAATAACTGATTAAATTGATTTTGTAATCTTTGTAAATCCTCTCGTTGCTGAGTAACCACTAATGGTTCTTGAGTCTCTACAAAATAAATTACTTTTCCTGCTTTTTGTTGATATGCAGCTAATATAGATAAACTACATAACAATGGCTAGAAATGTCAAAATTTGATAGCGAAAAACTCAGGTAGATACAAAATGGATATCAAAAATGGATTTGTTAATACAATTGGTAACACCCCGTTAATTCGTTTAAACAGTTTTAGCGAAGAAACAGGTTGTGATATCTTGGCTAAAGCTGAATTTCTGAACCCCGGTGGTTCTGTCAAAGATCGCGCTGCGCTGTATATTATCGAAGATGCAGAAAAAAAAGGACTCCTCAAACCCGGTGGTACAGTAGTCGAAGGAACTGCGGGTAATACGGGGATTGGACTAGCGCATATTTGCAACGTCAAAGGTTACAAATGTTTGATTTTTATTCCCAATACCCAATCTCAAGAAAAAATAGATGCTTTGACTACCTTGGGTGCGGAAGTTCGTCCTGTTCCTGCTGTACCTTACAAAGATCCGAATAATTACGTCAAACTATCCGGTAGAATTGCGGCAGAAATGGAAAACGCCATTTGGGCTAATCAATTTGATAATTTAGCCAATCGTGTCGCCCATTATGAGACCACAGGCAGAGAAATTTGGCAACAGACCGATGGTAAAGTTGATGGCTGGGTGGCATCCACTGGTACGGGTGGTACTTATGCTGGTGTAGCTATGTATCTAAAAGAACAAAATCCGGCGGTTAAATGTGTTGTTGCTGACCCTTTAGGTAGTGGACTATATAGCTATATCAAAACTGGAGAAATCAAAATAGAAGGTAATTCGATTACTGAAGGAATTGGTAATAGTCGCATTACTGCGAATATGGAAGGCGCACCTATTGATGATGCGATCCAAATTGATGATTCAGAAGCCTTGCGTGTTGTTTATCAACTATTAAGAAAAGATGGCTTATTAATGGGTGGTTCAACGGGGATTAATGTCGGTGCGGCTGTGGCTTTAGCTAAACAATTGGGACCAGGACATACTATTGTGACTATCTTATGTGACAGTGGTTCTCGCTATCAATCACGAATATTTAATAGTGAATGGTTAGCCAGTAAAGGATTAGTGATGAGTTAGGATTTTTGGCGTTGCTGATAGCCTGCGTGGCGTAGCCATATTGAGGTATGAAATTCCCAAATTGAATCTTTAAAACTCAAACCTCAGTGCGTCTTTGCTACGGCAGTCGCTCATGGGGGAAACCCCCAAGACCGCGCTGCCTCGCCTTTGCGTGAGACTAAAATTCATACCCTTAATCAGCAACGCCGGATTTTTTAGCGATCGCCACATATACAACATATATAGGATTTACGCATTGACAAGATTCCCCAAATATGTGACGTAAATTTTATCCTTTGTAGGGTGCCTCAGCAAATTCAAGTTTATGCCAGGTTGTTGACGGGGGAATTTATTTTTTGATTCCCTAAAGCTCTGTGGACAATTCTATAGCAATCAGATTTGATTTATGAATTAATTGGCGTAGGTAGGTAATAGGCAGCAGGAAACAAGGAATTTATTACCCATTACCCATTACCCATTACCCATTACCTATTTACAGACCAGACAGCACCTCTTTGGCAGCAGCTAATGTTTGTTCAATATCTTCGGAAGTATGTGCTAAAGAAGTAAAACCAGCTTCAAATTGAGATGGTGCTAGATAAATACCATGCTCTAACATTCCGCGATGGAAACGACCAAATTTGCCTGTATCCGCCTTTTTTGCATCTTCATAGTTATGCACAGGCCCTGGGGTGAAGAATAGCCCAAACATAGCACTAATATTACCACCACAGGCAGCATGACCTGTATCTGCACAGATTTTTAGCAATCCATCAGCTAACTGTTTAGTAATTCTTTCTAAATACTCATAAGTACCGGGTTTGCTGAGGAGTTCCAGGGTTTTAATTCCCGCTGTCATGGCTAAAGGATTACCAGAAAGAGTCCCAGCTTGATAAACAGGACCTGCGGGGGCAACCATTGACATAATCTCACGACGACCACCATAAGCACCGACTGGTAAACCACCACCAATGACTTTACCCATTGTGGTTAAGTCGGGGGTAACACCAAATTTGGCTTGTGCGCCACCGTAGGCAATGCGGAAGCCCGTCATCACTTCATCAAATACTAATAATGCCCCATGTTCTTGGGTAAGTTCCCGTAGTCCTTCGAGGAAACCAGCATCAGGGGTAATAAAACCAGCGTTACCAACTACAGGTTCAAGAATCACACCGGCGATTTCCTGGGGGTTTTGTTCAAATAGGGCTTTGACTGCTTCCAAATCATTGAAAGGCGCGGTTAAGGTGCTGGCTGTGACGGCTTTGGGTACTCCTGGTGAGTCGGGTAAGCCCAGGGTAGCAACACCAGAACCGGCTTTGACCAGGAACATATCAGCGTGTCCGTGATAGCAGCCTTCAAATTTAATGACTTTTTCTCGATTTGTAAAGGCTCGCATTAACCGTAATACGGCCATACAAGCTTCTGTTCCAGAGTTGACAAATCGGACCATTTCGACGCTAGGAACAGCATCAATGACCATTTCGGCTAAAACGTTTTCGAGAGCGCAGGGAGCGCCAAAACTTGTGCCTTTATCTAAGGCTGTGTGTAGTGCGGATATTACTTCTGGATGAGCATGACCACAAATAGCTGGTCCCCAAGTCCCAACATAGTCAATGTATTTGTTACCGTCTACGTCCCAAATATATGCGCCATTAACATGATCAAATACGATGGGTTGTCCCCCGACGGATTTAAAAGCGCGAACGGGAGAACTGACTCCTCCGGGCATGAGGTTTTGAGCAGCAGCAAAGATTTCTTGTGATTTTGTGGTTTTAATTGAGGTGTTTACCAAGGGTATCTCCTATAAAGTGGCGATTAAAATTGAGCTTCTATCTTAGAATAGGGTGAAAAGTTACTTGTGAATTTCTCTGGTATAGAATTAGCTGAAAATGGTATCTTGAGTCAAAGAATTATTGTAAATTAACTGGTATGTCTTCTTTTGAACAGCTATCTCTCCAATCTGCTATCCCTGTAGAAAAAATTCGCTACGATGACAAGGGTTTAGTGCCTGCTATTGTCCAAGATTATTTAGATGGTACGGTGCTGATGATGGCTTGGATGAATCAGGAATCGTTACAAAAGACTTTGGATACCGGGGAAACTTGGTTTTGGAGTCGTTCTCGGCAGGAGTTTTGGCATAAGGGCGCTACTTCTGGGCATATTCAGAAGGTGCAAACTATTCGTTATGACTGTGATAGTGATGCTCTTTTGATTGGGGTGGAGCAATTGGGTGATGTAGCTTGTCATACTGGAGAACGTAGTTGTTTTCACCAGGTTGATGGCACGGTGACAGCACCACCGGGGGATAGTTTATCACAGTTGTTTGCGGTAATCTGCGATCGCCGTGATCATCCTAATGAAGATTCCTATACCTGTAAGTTATTGGCTGGTGGTGATAATAAGATATTGAAAAAGATTGGTGAGGAAAGCGCCGAGGTAGTTATGGCTTGTAAGGATGATGATGCCGATGCGATCGCTGGTGAAGTGGCAGACTTATTTTATCATACTCTTGTAGCTTTAGCACATCATCAGGTTGATTTAAAGGCAGTTTATCGCAAGTTACAGGAAAGAAGGAAATAGGCGAAATAATCTAAAAATATCCCCGATTTCTTTAAGAAGTTGGGGATATTATCTAATTGATACAATTCTATAACTTTCGATACAAAGTTAATACAAATTAACTTAGTAAAGTCTTTACATATATACGTAAGTGTAGTTATTATATTATCTGAATCAGGATAACTAGGATTAAAGGATGTACAGGACGGGAATTAATATTTTCATTGTCTGAATCAGGATAACTAGGATTATAGGATGTACAGGACGGGAATTAATATTTTCATTGTCTGAATCAGGATAACCAGGATTATAGGATGTACAGGATGTTATTTTTTGTTTACTAAAAGATGATTAATTTAGATTAAATAATGATATAACATCGTTAAATTCTGATGCACAAATTAATCAATAACAATCCTGAAAATCCTCAAATCCTGGAAATCCTGATTCAGACAAATAAAATCAAAAAATAGGATAAATATCAATATGACTATTACCAGAGTATTAGATGAATTTAGACAAACTTCCACTTCTCCCCGTGATTTAGGTGATAAATTTGAACGATTAATGTTAAATTATCTCAAAACTGATCCCTTTTATAAAGACCATTTTAGCCAAGTTTGGTTATGGATGGATTTTCCTAAACGGGGAAATATGCCAGATACAGGAATTGACTTAGTAGGAGTGGAGCGCAATACTGGAGATTATTGTGCTATTCAATGTAAATGTTATGATTTAGATTACACTTTACAAAAATCAGATATAGATTCATTTTTCACTGCTTCAGGAACTAATTTATTTCAAAAACGCATGATTATTTCTACTACTGCAAAATGGAGTAAAAACGCCCAAGCAGCTTTAGATGGTCAAACAATTCCCGTTGTTCGTGCTACTATTCATGAGTTACAAAATAGTCCCATTGATTGGGATAAATTCAGTTTAAAAAATCCTGATCATTTAGAACTTAAACCTAAAAAACAAATTCGTCCCCACCAACAAACCGCTTTAGAAAAAGTTCTCGCTGGGTTTGAAACAGGAGATAGGGGTAAATTAATTATGGCTTGCGGTACTGGTAAAACCTTTACTGCGTTGAAAATTGCGGAAAATTTCCCTAGAGAAAATAATTTAATTCTGTTTTTAGTTCCTTCGATTTCTTTACTTTCCCAAACCTTGCGAGAATGGACAGCGGAAAGTGATATTAATTTTCATAGTATCGCAGTTTGTTCTGATGTGAATGTGGGTAAAAATAAGAAAAAATCTAAAAATGATGATGTTGCAGATATCACAGTTAATGATTTAGCTTTTCCTCCCACAACTAACGCCGATGATATTATTAAATCCTATCAAAGTATTCAATCTAAAAATCAATCAGAATTAACTGTTATTTTCTCCACTTATCAATCAATTCAAGCTATATCCGATGCACAGAAAAAAAGTTTACCACAATTCGATTTAATTATCTGTGATGAAGCCCATAGAACCACAGGAGTAACTATTTCTGGTGAAGATGAATCTTATTTTATCAGAGTACATAATCAAGATTTTATCAAAGCTAAAAAACGTCTTTACATGACAGCAACTCCAAAAATTTATCATCCTGAGGCTAAAAATCAAGCACAAGAAAATGATGTTTTATTATGTTCAATGGATGATGAAGATATTTATGGTCAAGAGTTTCATAGGTTAAATTTTGGTGAAGCTGTTAGTGCTGACTTATTAAGTGATTACAAAGTAATGGTATTAGCAGTAGATAAAAATTTTGTTAATGCAACTTTTCAACAACAAATTTCTGATGGAAAGTATGTATTAAATTTAGATGATAAAGCTAAAATTATTGGTTGTTGGAATGGTTTAGCAAAACGTATTCTTAATGATGAAGAAGGAGACGATACAGAAGATAAAACCCCAATGAAACGGGCAGTTGCGTTTTGTCGCACTATTGAAGATTCAGAAAAAATTGTAAAATTATTTGCTAAGAATATCAATGATTATCAAAAATTAAACCCCGAAGATGAAACAGTTTTACAATGTGAATTACAGCACGTTGACGGTAAACAGAACGCTTTACAAAGAAATGAAAGGTTAGAATGGTTAAAAGCTGAACCCCTTCATTCCCCCCTTCACAAGCGGGGGGTTAGGGGGGGTAATATTTGCCGCATTTTATCCAATGCGCGGTGTTTATCGGAAGGGGTAGATGTACCCGCGTTAGATGCGGTGATATTCTTCACACCTCGTAACTCAGTGGTGGATGTGGTACAGTCCGTTGGTAGAGTGATGAGAAAAGCGGAGGGGAAAAAATACGGTTATATCATTTTACCAGTTAGTATTGCGGCAGATATTCCTCCTGAAATTGCTTTAAAGGATAATGAATATAAAGTAGTTTGGCAAGTTTTACAGGCTTTACGTTCTCATGATGAGAGATTTAATGATACTATCAATAAGATAGAATTAAATAAACGTCGTCCTGATAAAATTAGTATTATTGGTATAGGTGGTAAAGAAAAAAGTGATTCTTCTCAAAGTTTAAAAATAGAATCTACCTATAAACAATTAGAATTGAATTTTCCCATTGAAGAATGGCGAGATGCAATTTATGCGAAAATAGTTACTAAATGTGGTAATCGTCGTTATTGGGAAGATTGGGCTAAGGATGTAGCGAGAATTGCTGATACTCATACTTCCCGAATTAAAGCATTATTAGAAAATTCAGAATCGGAAGCGAAAAAAGCATTTGATGAGTTTATCACAGGATTACATCAAAATATTAATCCTAATGTCACTCCAGATGAAGCTATTGAAATGTTATCTCAACATTTAATTACTAAACCTGTTTTTGATGCTTTGTTTGAAGGTTACGAATTTACTAAATATAATCCAGTTTCTCAGACGATGCAAAGAATGTTAGATGTGTTAGAAAGTCAATCTTTGCAGAAGGAAGTCAAGACTTTAGAAAAGTTTTATCAAAGTGTGCGAGAACGCGCTAGTGGGATTGATAATGCGGAAGGAAAACAGAGGATAATTATTGAATTATATGATAAATTTTTCCGTGCAGCTTTTCCCAGGTTGGTTGAAAGATTGGGTATTGTTTATACTCCTGTGGAAGTGGTAGATTTTATTATTAAAAGTGCTGATTTTGCTTTAAAACAAGAGTTTGGTGTGGGTTTAACTGATGAGGGTGTGCATATTTTAGACCCCTTTACAGGGACGGGTACTTTTATGGTGCGGTTGTTGCAAAGTGGGTTAATTAAACCTGAAGATTTACAACGTAAGTTTACCTCTGAATTGCACGCTAATGAGATTGTTTTGTTAGCTTATTATATTGCTGCAATTAATATTGAGGAAAGTTATCATTATTTAACTCAATACCCCCCAACCCCCCTTGTAAAGGGGGGCTTAGATTTCCCCCCCTTATTAAGGGGGGGTCAGGGGGGGTATCAACCTTTTAATGGGATTGTTTTAACTGATACTTTTCAAATGTTTGAAAATGCAGGTTATTTGTTAGAAAGTATCTTTCCTGAAAATAATCAACGGGTTATTAATCAAAAGCAAAGGGATATTACTGTGATTATTGGTAATCCTCCTTATTCTGCTGGACAAAAATCTGTTAATGATAATGCACAAAATCTTAAATACGAATTATTAGAAAAAAAATTAGAAGAAACTTATGCTTCACAAGGTACGGGAAAAAGGGCGCTATACGATTCTTATATAAAAGCTTTTCGCTGGGCAAGTGATAGAATAAGAGATAAAGGAGTAGTTTGTTTCGTTAGTAATGGTTCATTTATTGACAGTAATGCAATGGATGGCTTGAGAAAATGTTTAGTAGATGAATTCACTAGCATTTATTGTTTTAATCTGCGAGGTAATCAAAGAACTTCTGGAGAACTATCAAGAAAAGAAGGTGGTAAAATTTTTGGTTCAGGAAGTCGTGCTACCATTGCGATTATTTTCTTAATCAAAAATGCTGATAAAAAACCAGAAAATAGATTATTTTATCATGATATTGGTGACTATTTAAGTCGAGAAGAAAAACTAAGCATTATTAAAACTTTGGGTGATATTTCTAGTATAACATGGCAAAAAATAACTCCTAATGAAAATTATGATTGGATTAATCAACGTAATGATGATTTTGAGAGTTTTATTTCATTAGGTGATAAGAATGATAAATCAAGTAAAACTATTTTTAATGTTTGTTGCAATGGCGTAGTAACTAACCGTGATTCTTGGGTTTATAATTTTTCTAAAAATAGTTTATCTGAAAATATACAAAAAACAATTTGCTTTTATAATCAGGAAAGAGAACGTTTTTTTGAAGCAAAGTCAAAAAATTCTAACTTACAAGTCGAAAAATTTATTAGATACGATGCAACTTTTATTACTTGGGATACCAGAAGATTAAAAGGTGGGCTTGAAAAAAATAAAGTCATTAAGTTTGATGCTAATGATTTACGGACAGCTATTTATCGTCCTTTCTGCAAACAACATTTATATTTTAATCATGATCTTATTCATTCTCGTTTTTATCAACCCAATTTTTTCCCTAATCAAGATTTAGAAAACTTAGCAATTTATGTCACTGGAATTGGTGCAAGTAAAGATTTTTCAGCTTTAATAACAGATGTAATTCCTAATTTACATTTACATGATACTGGTCAATCCTTCCCTTTATATACCTACGAAAAACAAAGCGAACTAGGAGAACTATTTGCAACAGCAACCACAGAACAATACACCAAAAAAGAAAACATTCCCGATAGCATCTTCAAAGAATATCAGCAAAAATATCAAGACAAAACCATCAGCAAAGAAGACATATTCTATTACATTTATGGAGTATTACATTCTCCCGAATATAAACAACGCTTTGCGTCAGACCTGAAGAAAATGTTACCACGAATCCCCTTTACAGCCGATTTTTGGACATTCAGTAAAGCGGGAAGAGAATTAGCGTATTATCATCTCAACTATGAAACCATAGAACCTTATGAATTAGAAGAATTTAAAAAAGAATTATATTTAGATAACCAAGATTATCGAGTGGAAAAAATGGTATTTGGTAAGAATAAAAACGGCATAGATAAAACCATCATCATCTATAATAGTAAACTTACCCTATCGCAAATTCCCCTAGAAGCCTACGAATATATAGTAAATGGCAAATCAGCCCTAGAATGGATTATGGAAAGGTACAAAGTCATCAAAGATAAGGATAGTGGCATAATTAATGACCCTAACCATTGGTCAGAAAATCCCCGTTATATAGTGGATTTAGTCAAAAGGATAGTGAGAGTCAGTTTAGAAACTGTGAAGATTGTTAATAGCTTACCAGCATTGAATGAATGGTAAAAAACAAGATCCCCGACTTCTTTAAGAAGTCGGGGATATGAAACTCTCCAAAACTATACTTCCACAATTCTCGTTTCTAAATTCTTTTGACAACACTTATCTACAAAATTATTAGCTAAATCCAATAATTCTAGATCATCAATATCAATATCACTTGCTAATACATCTTTGACAGCAGATTTTTTATCATTTTCCCTAGAAATTCTTAAACATTCTTCTAAATCTACGGCTAAATCGAACAAGGATGTGTCTCCCACATATTTTCTAATTTTGATGGCGACATCATCATCACTAACTAAAAAGTCTTTAATTGCATCAAATAAAGGATTGGATATTTCATCATCACCCCAAGTTTCTAGCCAATCACCTTCCACATCTTCTACATAAATATGAACAAAATTTAGTCCATAATTTAACCAATCTTGCTGCATATTCCGGGCTGCTGCTAACGCTTCTGTCAGGTTTTCGAGTTGAGCGCTATTATTAGTCTGTTGTTGGTTAACCATAAATGGTGTTTTCAGCGGATTAATGATGTTAGCTAGGACACAGATTTCGATTTCAATATTCGGGAATCAGGAAAAATTCACATACTTCCCTTCCGCAAGATGATCACTGTTATACAGGGCAACATTGACTAACTGATGGATAAAATCATTGTCTTGGGGGTTATAACTTAAGAATAAGCCTCTTTCTATTTCCCACAATTCCAGTGAATTTTGCCACTTTTGATACTTGGTGTTATGAAATTCTTCACTGACACTGGTAACTTGAATACAGAGTGGTTTATTTTGGTGATTGCTAACAATCAGGTCTGTCGCCATGGAAAGGTCAGCTATATAACGCCGCCAAAAATCACCTTCCCGGTGAACAACATCCTGAGCTATATATTTAATGATATCACTATCAGCCTGATTAAACTCCCCCGCCATCATTTTTTTCTTCCAAATATAAAATTTGGTGTCTGTGGCATTAATCCATTTAGGGAACAGATAACCGTACCAATACCTTTCATTAGCGGTCATTTGTTAAAACTGTAATCTTTTATCTTCTTCTGAAGGTAAAGACTTAATTGCTAACCAAACCTTAGAATCCGTAATTACTTCTAATAAAAAAGCAACAACGATGGGTTTGGATATCAGCGAACCAAGCTTGATGTGTTTAATCCAACGGTTAATATCTCTTAATTTTGTCGTGAGATTTGGATCTATTTCAGCGGCTTGCTCGATTAATAAATTGAGTTTATCTTTAATTTCCTTGGCTTCCAAACTATACCCTATTGTAAAATACTAACATGACATCTAAGGATTTATATCCTACTAAATCGGTAAATAAGGTTGTTAAAAACATTATCATTATTTTATCTTACGGCGGACTGAACAATTTAGCGTTAATTAATTGTCGTATTGGAGGAGGACTAGATTAGCATATCAGTAAATAATCTTTACACTTAACGCAACTTTACGAAAATCTCAAGTTTTTTGGCACAACTTCGTTAAAAATAGTTTTCAGTCACAATATTGTTTGCATCCATCATTATGTCTCAACCAACTATAGAATCCATTTTACAGGAAAAGCGGCTATTTCCCCCTACCAGTGATTTTTCAGAAAATGCCCAGATTAAAAGTTTAGCAGATTATCAGCGTCTTTACGATCAAGCCAAAGCCGATCCTCAGCAATTCTGGGCGGACTTGGCAGAAACTGAGTTGCATTGGTTTCAAAAATGGGACACGGTGCTAGATTGGCAGCCGCCGTTTGCTAAGTGGTTTGTGAATGGGAAGATAAATATTTCTTATAACTGTCTTGACAGACATCTCACTACTTGGCGGAAAAATAAGGCGGCGTTGATTTGGGAAGGTGAACCGGGAGATTCACGGACTCTGACTTATGCCCAATTGCATCGGGAAGTATGCCAGTTTGCGAATGTATTAAAGCAGTTGGGGGCAAAAAAAGGCGATCGCATTGGTATTTATATGCCGATGATTCCCGAAGCTGCCATTGCTATGTTAGCCTGTGCGAGAATTGGCGCACCTCATAGCGTTGTTTTTGGTGGTTTTAGTGCTGAAGCTTTGCGCGATCGCTTGAATGATGCCGAAGCCAAGTTAGTAATCACAGCCGATGGGGGTTGGCGCAAGGATGCGATTGTCCCCCTGAAAGAACAGGTAGACAAAGCTTTAGAAAATAATGGAGTTCCCAGCATTACAAATGTGCTAGTTGTCAAGCGCACAAATCAAAAAACACAGATGGCAGCAGGACGTGACCATTGGTGGCACGATTTACAAAAAGGCGTGTCTGCCGATTGTCCCGCTGAACCTATGGACAGTGAAGATATGCTGTTTGTTCTCTACACTTCCGGTAGTACGGGCAAACCGAAGGGCGTAGTCCATACCACAGGTGGGTATAACTTATACAGCCATATTACCACCAAATGGATTTTTGATCTCAAGGATACTGATGTATATTGGTGTACTGCCGATGTAGGTTGGATTACGGGACATAGCTACATTGTTTATGGACCACTTTCCAACGGTGCAACCACTCTCATGTATGAAGGTGCGCCCCGTGCTTCTAATCCTGGATGTTTTTGGGATGTCATTGAGAAATACGGCGTTAATATTTTTTATACTGCACCAACAGCAATTCGCGCCTTTATCAAAATGGGTGAACACCATCCTAATAAACGTAATCTTTCTTCTCTGCGATTACTGGGAAGTGTGGGTGAACCCATTAACCCCGAAGCTTGGATGTGGTATCACAAAATCATTGGTGGTGAACGTTGTCCCATTGTGGATACTTGGTGGCAAACGGAAACTGGTGGGATTATGATTACACCTCTACCTGGGGCAATTGCGACTAAGCCTGGTTCAGCTACTCTCCCCTTCCCTGGTATTATTGCGGATGTGGTAGATTTAGATGGAAATTCTGTCCCTGATAACGAAGGTGGTTATTTAGCCATTCGTCATCCTTGGCCGGGAATGATGCGGACTGTGTACGGTGATCCTGATCGTTTCCGTCGTACCTATTGGGAACATATTCCCCCCCAAGATGGTAATTATACGTATTTTGCCGGCGATGGTGCAAGAAAAGATGAGGACGGCTATTTCTGGGTCATGGGGCGCGTGGATGATGTCCTGAATGTCTCTGGACACCGCTTAGGGACGATGGAAGTGGAATCGGCTTTGGTGTCTCATCCGGCGGTAGCTGAGGCGGCTGTGGTGGGTAAACCGGATGATTTGAAAGGTGAGGAAGTTGTGGCTTTTGTAACTTTGGAGGGAACTTATCAAGCCAGTGAGGAGTTGAGTAAGGAACTGAAGAAGCACGTTGCCAATGAGATTGGGGCGATCGCTCGTCCGGGTGAAATCAGGTTTACTGATGCTTTGCCAAAAACCCGTTCTGGGAAGATTATGCGGCGGTTGTTGCGGAATCTGGCTGCGGGTCAGGAGGTGACTGGTGATACTTCGACCTTAGAGGATCGCGGTGTTTTGGATAAGTTACGGGAAGGAAATTAAATAACTGTGTAAAATCTGCATGGGGTGGGCAAAATTGCCTACCCTACGGTTATTGATGATAACTGGATACTTGAGGAATCAAACTGGTGGTTTTATTCACACCATCCCAAACTATCCAGTTGATATCATTAGCTAAATCATCAGCTTGATTGGTAACTTTAAAATAGAATTTGTCACCGTTTTTAAACTGCACTGCAAAGTCAGCATTTTGGGCAAAAACAACTATAAAACCTCTATCCCGTAAGCAATACATCGCCCAATTTTTTAAGGATTGTTTATGGGGTTCATGGGGAATTGGGGGGTTAGTAATTACGTCTGCAATGACTTTTAAAACTTTTTCCATATTTGGAGTTAATTAGGATCACAACGAATTTTAATCATAAACCCATTGGGGTCATAAAAGTACAGTTCTTCAGTAGCATGAGGGGGGAATATGATGATAATCAACTTCAAGTTGTCTTCTTCGTTCATTGAACGTATCTTATTTATTAGATTTTTAAATAATGTCTATAATCAAAGAGCGATCGCGCGTTAAGCACACAAAAAATAACATCCAAAGCTAATAAAAGTTATATTTTAATTGTTCCCTAAAATATCTTCAAAGTTATGATATATAAGTAATAATAACTCTACCCCCCCGGCGAAATTAGTTTTTCTTATGTATTTTCATAGTTAATTGATAGTTGATTTCTCTATAGGAATATCCTGAACATGAAATATTTATCCCATCAATTCTAAAACTTTCGAGAACATTGTATCAACTTCCATAATTGCCGTTGCTTTATGCAAACTAATTGATAATTTATCCACTGGAAAATTTACTATTGAACAATATTAATTAGAATCAGTAAAATTTGCTCTTCTTGCATCGCAAGTTTAAGTGGCACAGGCTTCCAGCCTGTGAAAGTGTGAAAATCAAACCTGTAAAGTGATTAATTTTAATTCTTGTAACTATATTTTTAGGCATAAACCTTCCTCAATTCATAGATTTATGATTGTTTTTCTTTTTCTTCAACTAACAAAAATTCATATAATTCATCTATAGAAATAGGAAATTTATAAATATTATCTTCTGATTCATAAACATCTTCAAAAGATTCTATTGCTTCCTTTAATTTATTAACTGCATCTTCTTGAGTATCTCCCAGCTATTAGCTAAAGAAACTAATTGTACTTTTTGGACTAATAATTTATTCTCAGCGATTAGTGTATTAATATGTCCAGATGATTGATCCTGTTTAGCACTGATTTCTTCTTTAACACTTTCTGGTAATAAAAATTGAGCCTCGTTTGTCAGGAATAAATCTAGGAAATTTAACCGAGATAGGAAAATTAAAGGGGAAGAGTTAAATACTATTTTCATCATGCTTACCAATTTTTTTCTATAGCGATATCTTCAAAAGTAAGATATGAAAAATCTATTCCCATTAATTCTAAAACTTTCAAAAATATTTCTGTATCCATTTCCATGATTTCGGCTGCTTTATGTAAACTAATTAACCTGGATGTTAAAGCACCGAGTACAAATATAAATGTCTCTTTTTGTTCTATACTCTGGAATAATTGTACTTGAGATGCGATTTCTTGAAAGGTAGTTTGGTGATTCATTTATTTGATACTGTTTAATGGATTAAGTCTATTTTTATAATTATATCAAATGGTAAGGCGATCGCACTTCATACTACCCACATCAAACAGTGATTGCACTTCCATTATCTTAAAATAAGCGATCGCACTCACAAAACCACAACCAAAAAGCGATAGATAAATACTCTAAAGTTTCTGTTTGTTCTTGTTCATCTCCTTCTTGTTCCCAAATTTTTAATAATTCCAGTGCTTTTTGGTTATTGCTTTTTGTCGGTTCTAATTGTTTTTTAGTCTCAATTATTGTTTCTAATTGTTTGATATGATCGAGGATTTTTTGATAAGATGCGGCATCTTGTACTACTAATTCTGCTTTACCATTAACTGTTAAAATCAGAGGATTTCCGGTTTCTTTCATCTGGTTAATGAGTTCATTGGTGTTGCGTTTGAAGGTTGAGAGGGATTGAATATCTTGACTGAGATTAATCATGGTTGGTGACTCTGCACTAAATTTAGATTTAATTTAATGTTAGCATAAAATTAAAAAGGTGATCGCTCCCTAAACATAATAGGCATAATAACCACTAATACAATTAACTTTTTCAAAATGAATATCGTCTTCTAGAAGTAATTTTGCCCTCGATTCATCATGAACTGGAATGAAAACAGTATCTTCTCCAGATTTCAACTCGATCAAAAATCCGTGATCAATATTTTCTTGATTGTATTGCGCTATGTGAATATTTGCTTCTTGACAACGTTATGCAATTTGCTGAAATGGTGATTTTGATTCTGATTCGGTAGACATATTAATTTAAAATGATGTTGTAAACTAAAATATTATAAAATATAAAACCCTCATTTAATAAAAGATTTATATTTATTTATAGGTTGTGTTGAGGTACAAAACCCAACATTATTATTTACTTTAACAAACTTTCAATCTCTTCATTGGTAAAACCAAGTGTTCCTTTTCTTCAACTAACAAAAATTCATGTAATTCATCTATAGAAATAGCAGATTTATAAATATTCTCTTCTGATTCATAAACATCTGCAAAAGATTCAATTGCGTCCTTTAATTTATTAACTGCATCTTCTTGAGTATCTCCCTGTCCAACAATACCATTTTCTAAGCACAACCCCACCCAATAACCAGAACTTTGTCTGAGAACAACTGTGTAAAAGTTTATTTTTGTTTCCCTATAGATTAAATTTAGGATCAAGAGAAAGTATTAAGCAATAGCAAACTCTGTAAACTTACGAGTTTCAGGATCATGAAAAGCCAAAACAATATCCTCTTTTGGTACACCTTCCCTTAATAACTCCGTTGCAATACCTTCCTCAGTCCAATCTTCCTCAATGTAAATTTTCTGATTTTTAATACGAACGTAAATATGAGTATTATTAACTCTTTTTTTGTTAACCCAATCAATACTACGCCAAAAATAATGATGATTATTGTCATCAAAAATTAAACAATTTTCCGGGTGAAAATCAGGAGCTTTTTCAACAATTTGATAATATTCTGTTAAGATTTTTTTGATTATTTCTCCATATCTTGTGAGCTTATCCATGATACAATTTCCTCCTGTTCGTTATTAAAAACAATAAACTCTACCTGATGACGTTTAACAATAGATTTAACTGATTTTCTTTGAAAAAAGCTCTCAAATACAGTGTCTTTAACAGCTAAATAAATGGCATAATGTTTTTCAGATAAATCTAAAATATCACGATATACAATATATTGTCCTAATGCCAATTCAAAATCCCTCATCGGAGAAGGATTAATAAAACTTTTTATCTCCACAACAATGGTACGATTATTTTGTTGAGCTAATAACGTTTTTTCAGCAAGTAGATCAGCGTAAAGTTGGGCATCTTCGTATTGTAAAAAATAAGAATCAGCTAAAATCCTCCAGCCATCTTTAATTAAAGCATTTTTAACCGCATTATGGTAGATATCCTTTGCCATTTTCCTCCTTAGTTTAAGTTCATTGATATTATAGTAACATTTTTTTGACATCGGCTAAATATACAGAAACACGATCTTTCTAAAGATGATATTGCTTTCTTAAAATGACTCTTCCCCATAAAATGTAAATTATAACATATTCAGGTGAGTCCATCCAGACTCACCCTAACCTAAATTATACCAAAGCCGCCTGTTCCTCCTTACTAATCACCCTACCCTCATCTTGAAAACCAGCAATTTGATCAAAGTTCAAATAGCGATACAAATCATCAGCAAAAGGATGAATTCTCTCCGCCACAATCTCCAAATATTCCTGCACATTAGGAAGCCTTCCCAACAACGCACAAACCGCTGCTAATTCCGCCGAACCTAAATACACTTGAGCGCCTTTACCCATGCGATTATTGAAATTACGAGTCGAAGTAGAAAACACAGTTGTATTATCATCAACTCGCGCCTGATTTCCCATACATAAACTGCATCCGGGAATCTCAGTTCTCGCATTCGCACCTACAAAAACATCATACACACCTTCTACTTTTAATTGATGTTCATCCATTCTTGTAGGTGGTGCAATCCATAACCGCGCTTTCACCTCACCAGCACCTTCTAAAACCTTCGCAGTTGCTCGATAATGTCCGATATTTGTCATACAAGAACCCACAAAAACTTCTTGTACAGGATCATTGGCAACTGCCGATAATAACTTAACATTATCTGGGTCATTAGGAGCAGCTACAATTGGTTCTGTGATTTGGCTTAAATCAATCTCAATTACTTCTGCATATTCAGCATCTGCATCTGCTGATAATAATACAGGATTGGCTAACCATGCCTCCATTTTTGCCACGCGACGCATGATAGTTCTGGCATCACTATAACCCCGTGCTACCATATTTTTTAACAGAGCAATATTGGAACGTAAATATTCCGCAATTGTTTCTTCACTTAACTTAATTGTGCAACCAGCACAAGAACGTTCTGCGGAAGCGTCGGTTAATTCAAAAGCTTGTTCAACTTTCAAATTTGGTAAACCTTCAATTTCCAAAATCTTGCCAGAAAAAACATTTTTCTTGTTCTGCTTTTCGACAGTTAACAAACCTTTTTGCATAGCCACATAAGGAATTGCATTCACAATATCTCTCAATGTAATTCCTGGTTGCAATTCTCCTGTAAATCTGACTAAAACTGATTCTGGCATATCTAAAGGCATTACACCTAATGCACCAGCAAAGGCCACTAAACCAGAACCCGCAGGGAAGGATATTCCTAATGGGAAGCGGGTATGGGAGTCTCCACCTGTACCCACTGTGTCGGGTAATAACATCCGGTTTAACCAGGAGTGAATGATACCATCACCGGGACGCAAAGCCACGCCACCACGAGAGGACATGAAGTCAGGTAATTCCTGATGGGTTTTAATATCCACAGGTTTGGGATAGGCTGCGGTGTGACAGAAACTTTGCATTACTAAGTCTGCACTGAAACCTAAACAAGCCAGTTCTTTTAATTCATCTCTGGTCATTGGTCCTGTAGTGTCCTGAGAACCCACTGTAGTCATGATTGGTTCGCAAGATGTCCCCGGACGTACTCCTGGCAAACCAGCGGCTTTACCGACCATTTTCTGAGCCAATGTGAAGCCTTTGCCGGTGTCGGTGGGGGATTGGGGACGGATAAATAAATCGCTGGGTTTTAAACCTAATGCTTGACGGGTTTTGTCGGTGAGAGTCCGTCCAATTAGCAGGGGGATACGTCCACCGGCGCGAACTTCGTCTAAAATGGTGTCAGGTTTGAGGCTGAAGGTGGAAATTACTTCTCCTGCGGCATTGAGAACAGTTCCTTTGTAGGGATAAATGGTAATTACGTCACCGGTTTCCATTTTGCTGACATCGCATTGAATGGGTAATGCACCAGCATCTTCGGCTGTGTTAAAAAAGATAGGTGCGATCGCACTTCCTAAAATATAACCCCCAGCCCGTTTGTTTGGTACAAAGGGAATATCATTGCCCAAATGCCATAATACAGAATTGATTGCAGACTTGCGCGAAGAACCTGTACCAACAACATCACCGACGTAAGCAACAGGATGTCCTTTTTTCTTTAACTCTGCAATGGTTTCTAAACTTCCCGGTTGACGAGTTTCTAACATCGCCAATGCGTGTAATGGAATGTCTGGTCTGGTTGTAGCGTGGGTTGCCGGTGATAGGTCGTCGGTGTTGGTTTCTCCGGGAACTTTGAAAACGGTAACGGTGATAAATTCTGGCAATGTAGGACGGGAAGTAAACCATTCAGCTTCCGCCCAAGAGTTTACCACTTGTTTGGCGTAGGGGTTGGTTTTCGACAATTCCAAAACATCATGGTACGCATCATACACCAGCATAATTTTGCTGAGGGCGTTGGCTGCATAAGCGGCGATTTGTTCTCTTCCTTCTCCTCCCATTACCAAGGGTGTTTCTGAAGCTGTTGATACAGAGGTGCTGGAAACTTGGAGTAAATCAATTAAGGATTGGACATTGTAACCACCAATCATTGTTCCCAGTAATTCTACTGCGTCAACTGGTGAAACTAAGGGACTGGTAATTTCTTCTTTAGCGATCGCAGTCAGAAATCCAGCTTTTACATAAGCAGCTTGATCTACTCCAGGGGGAATGCGATCGCGTAATAAATTTAACAATAATTCTTCTTCGCCTGTGGGTGGATTTTTCAGTAATTCACACAATGCTGATGTTTGTACTGCATCTAACGATAAGGGAGGAATACCCAGTTGGGCGCGCTCGGCAACCTGTTGACGATATTCTTGTAGCATGGTTTAGATTGTGATCCTGTAATGTCTTGCTTTCATTATTATTTTATTGTAAGGGAATTGTTACAGGAGTTACTGGTAAACGAATTTGTCAAAAACAAACAATTTATAGATTATAATTTTGAATAGAATCTTTATTCTAGGTAATTTACTATGGTTACAAAACAAATAATTCAAGAAAAATTAGAAAATTTAACTCAAGAAGAACTTAATCAAGTTTATGGATTAATTGAACAATTAGGTAGTGCAGAAAATACTGTTAAAAAGCCTAGTATAATGTCTAAATTAAGACAAATATCTATTGATGCTCCTGAAGATTTTTCGGTTAAACTTGCAATTAGTTTTGGGAGAGATGTAAGTGAGGACTAAAATTTTCGTAGATACTTGGTTTTTTGTTGCTTTAATTAATAAACGAGATCAATATCATCAAAAAGCCTTAGAATTATCTGAAGAATACGAAAGTTATCCTTTGATTACAACTGATGCAGTTTTTTTAGAAGTTGGTAATGCTTTATCAAATAATTATAAAAATGAAGCAGTTGAATTAATTGAAAGTTTTCTAGAATCTGATGATGTTGAAGTTATTCGTTTAAATACTGATTTATTTGATGAAGCATTGAGTTTATACAAAAAACATCAAGATAAATCTTGGGGTTTAGTCGATTGTATTTCTTTTGTGGTGATGAAAAGACATGAAATTACCCAAGCATTAACTTTTGATAGGCATTTTATTCAAGCAGGTTTTCAAGCATTAATGAAACAATAGAAATTCTTGATTCCGGAATGTAATTAATGAATGAATGTCAAACAAGAAGAAATTAATGAATTAATTGAAGAAACTTAGAAAATATCTGGAAATGAAAGAGTTTATGAAACTAGCAAAAACAGGATTTACCGAGTAGAATAATCCAGAAGAGGATATTTATAATGATAAAACTGAAGATTCATGAGATTTCGTTTAGGTGTACGTATTTAATTTTTATTAAGTATCATTGACAATGAATATGCTTATGCATAAAATCCTAATATAGTTTGCACATTGAATAAATTCATTAGTAGAGAGCGAAATTATGCCAGATAACAAAAAACAGCCAAAATATCCGATCATATCCAGATGTTACAGGTTTTCATCATAGCAAAGCTAATTCATTTAGTAAAACAATAGGATATAATGATGACTGCAAATTATATCTTTGGTCGAAAAAAAGAATAAAATATAGTTTGCAAGAAGTAGACACTGGATATCCTTATCTTGAAAAACCAGATAGTTCTGAAGAAAGTAAAATTAAAACTCTATCCCAAATATCAAGACTTAATGATGGGAATTTTTATGCTCGTTATTGTTCGACTTTTTCCTATGAAGAAACAACATACTGTATAGTTTTAGCAATAGATGGTAATAGAAGAGCTTTAAAGAAATATCAGGAATTAGATAGAAAAGGCAGTACAAGATCAGGTATTAAACTATCAGATCAACGAGGAGTATTTATTTCCTCAGAAGGCGTGAGAATCTGTGTTTATAATGAGATTTTTGAAAGTAGTTATTTGCAAGATTATAATTTATTAGCTGATAGTAAAGCTCAATCACATTACTTATTAATTATAAATGGGAGCTTTGATGTTGTAACTAATAGAAACTCACTCACTGATAGCTCAAGACAAATATTAAAAGATGAATTATTTATCGCAAAAGTAAAAGACTTCCTAGATCAAGCAAAAACGAAAATTCCTATATTTAAAGAATTTATCGAAAGATTAACTCAAGAAAATCAGGAAGAGAAATTAGAAGCATATCAAAAGAAACTAGATAAATTAAAAAGTAGTGTTCAGAAAAGGTGCAGATTTAGAGTAACTAATATAGAACAATTAAAAGATAAGTGGATAATCCAACCAGAAATAGGTGAAGAGCATTGGGTAGGTGCTTTATATACAATGTTTGCTCATTTAGTAACTTTGGATTTACCTCATTCTAATTTATGGATGCGTCCACGTACATTTTCTGGAGTTGGTCTTGATAGTATCGCAGTACCTTTGGAGGAAAATAGTTTAAAAGATAAAGTCCATAGAGGATTAGAATATAAATATACTTTTTCACCAACAGATGAATATAATCATCCTTTTATTGTTACTAACTTTATAGTTTGTTGGGATATGATTACACCAGAAGAAAAAGAGCGTATTACAGATTCTTATGGTTATTTTGGTTTTGTTTCATTAACAGCAGGACTTACGCAACT
>NZ_AP018316.1:733716-769407 GCF_002368115.1 Dolichospermum compactum NIES-806
GAAGAATTAAAAGATATAGGGTATGAAATTATTAACATTGAAAGTAATACAGGTGAAATACACAACGAAAATATCAAGGTTATTAGTTTAAAGAAATTACTTGATAAAACTTTTGAATGTAAATGGACTGACCCAAATTAAAACACATATACACTATCAAAAAATAACCCCATCCTGTAAATCCTTAAATCTTGGAAATCCTGATTCAGACAATATGCTATAATCTACCTAATGATTTAGGAGTTAAATCAATGCTACAAATCAATAAGAATTGTGTTTTATATCAAAATCAAAAACCAATTCCTGTACAAATTCCTATTACCGAATTTGAACAAATAGAAGAAATATTAGAAAATTATGGATTAGCAAAACTAATGGAAGAAGTAGAAACTGATAAAATTTTATCTAAAAATAAAGCTTTAAAATATTTAGAATTACTTAAAAATAACAATGTGGAAAGTTGAATATACAAAGTTGGGTTTTCTCAACCCAACTTTTTCAGGAAATATTCTGAATATCTTACAATTCCTTCACCGTTAACTGAATACTCGGACTTGGTAATAACGTATATCTCAGATATAATCCCAACCACACAAAACCGATAATCAACAAAGTCCCAATTCCCAGAAAATTCGGCAACCAAAACACTACTTCTACATGATTTATATCCCCTGCTTTAAGCTTCCATATTAGTTGATTACCATGCTTTTCTGGTTTGATAGCATTTTCATCATTTTGAATATTCTTGATTCCCCAAGGTGTCCGTAAGCTAAAGTCCAGATTGACAAGAGAACTACCACCTTCAGTCGTCAGCATAGCCAAAGAACGTAAATCTAAATCATAAACTAAATGATTTCTGGAGAATAGGAAAAAATTCCTATCTTCTGCAACTAAAGTAGAGGTAATATTTGCCAGTTCCGAACCATCACTATCCTCAGAGGTGCGAGTATTGAAAAAGCCAGTAAATTTTTCTTGTAATTCCTTCGCACTGGTAAAGGGAATTTTAACAATAATTTCTGATGCTGAAACTCTCTCTATCGAACCAGCTAATGTTCGCGCTCGATTTTCTAAAGTTTTTAACCATTCAGAGAGATAATCACCACTAAAAATAGTAATTTTTTCTGATAACTGAATATACTGTATTAATTCACCATTATTTGTGCTGTTAAAGTTCACCCTTAAATCATACTTAACACAACCAGATAATAGTAATGAAGAAAATATTACCATAAATACAATAGGTTTTATTTTGGTAAATTTTCCAATTTTGCTAATTAAAGAAAACACAGATTTTATTAAATGTGATATAATCTTGATGGAAGTGAATACATTCATGAGTAAATTTCTCCTGATTTACTAAAAACTTAACCAAACTAAATAGAAAATTATCAAACCAACAGAAATTAAACCTACCCAAACGAAATTATTGTCTTTAGTATTGACCGTACTCAAGTCAATGTATTCTCGTTCTACAGGTTTTGGTTTAGATGTGGATTTTTGCGGTTGGGAAGTGACAATTATTTTGGATTTGTTATCAGAAACTATACCAAAATCAGGAATTTCTGTCATCCATTCTTTTGGTCTGTTCAGTTTGGGAGCTTTTAAAATATAGAGTAGGCGCTTTGCTTGTTGACGAATTTCATAATGGGGATGACGACCGAGTTGTTGACAAAGATTTATCGCTTCTTCGGAACGTCCCGCAGCTTCATAAGCATTCACCAACCAAATTTCTACTTCCCCAGCAAACCGGGTATTTTTTCCTAATAGGGTGCTGGCTTTTTCTAAACTTTCTACAGATTCCCGATATTGACCATTTTCAAAAGCAGTTATCCCAATTTGGAAACACGATTTAGCGAGTTCTAAATTTTCTGTAGTCATTGGTCATTAGTCAGTTGTTGGTTTTTATTCAATAGCTTGAATGGCTTATCTGTTAGTTTCTACACCCACCCGGAACTTAAGTTCCGGGCTAATAGCTAAAGTAAACTAAAGTTTACTAAACAATTTTAAAATTTTTGGGCTATGTTTAGTCATCTTTAGATGACTTGAGCTATTAGACAGGGAATTGATTCCCTGGCGGGCTATGGGTTTTACTAAATTAATTTTGCTGTAATTTGTCCCCAATCCCGATTATTGTTTCGACTGATGAGAACCCAGAATCATTGTTCCAATCCCCACATCTGTAAATACTTCTAACAATAAGGCATGAGGAATGCGTCCATCAATTATATGTGAAGCTTTGACTCCTTGAGCAAGCGATCGCACACAACAATTCACTTTAGGAATCATCCCCCCACTGACTATACCATCAGCAATTAATTGCCGCGCCTCCCGAATATCTACTTTCGGAATTAAGGTAGAAGGGTCTTTATAATCTTTTAAAATTCCTCTGGTATCAGTTAGCAAAATTAACTTTTCTGCTCCCAAAGCTGCGGCTATTTCCCCCGCCACCGTATCAGCGTTAATATTATAAGCCTGTCCAGTCTCATCCGCCGCCACACTGGAAACCACCGGAATATAGCCATTACTAGCAAGTGTTTCTAAAATTTTGATATTGACATTACTCACTTCCCCCACAAAACCAATCCCTTCATCACCTTGAGGACGAGCCGTAATTAAGTTACCATCCTTACCACAAAGCCCTACAGCCATTCCCCCAGCTTGGTTAATCAAAGCCACAATTTCCTTATTCACCCGCCCAACCAACACCATTTCTACTACATCCATTGTTGGTGCATCGGTTACGCGCAAACCATTTTTAAACTGTGCTTCAATTCCTAATTTACCCAACCAACTATTAATTTCTGGACCACCACCATGCACTAAAATCGGTCGTAAGCCCACACAAGATAAGAACACCACATCACGGATCACTTTATCTTTGAGGGAGCTATCCTTCATCGCTGCGCCACCGTATTTAACCACAACGGTACGACCAGCGAATTGTTGAATGTAAGGTAGTGCTTCGCTGAGAATTTCTACGCGATTAGCTTCAGCTTGCCTGATATATTCTGTATCATTAATCATGTTATTACCCAAGTTGCTAGTTATATAGTTTATGGGATAACTAGCAACAAGAGTTAATAACCTGTTGTGATGATAGCAGGGGCAGGGGAGCAAGGGAGAATATTTTTCTCTTACCTCTTACCTCTTTCCTCTTACCTCTTCACTGTCACCTGTTCCCTGTTCCCTGTTCTTAAGAAAGTTGAAACAAGAAAGTAACTAAATCTCCCTTACCCAAGCTGATGCGATCGCCTGGACGGAGGCGATGTCTGTTACCTGGTAATAAAGGTAAGTTATTAATGTAAGTACCATTAGAACTACCTGCATCCTCAATATAACAAGCATCTCCCTCAATCCGAATATCTGCATGAATCCGCGAAACAATCTCGGAATTTGCAAATCCAGAAACATCTATATCTGGGGGAACACGATCATTAGGCTTACCAATATGCACAACCGAGAGATTTTGTGGTAATTCTATTTCCTGATTAGCTTGAACATGGAATAACCGTGCCACTATCTGTTGTAATTGAGTATTTGCCACTTTTCCTGATGGTGCGACTGGGGTAACTTCAGGAATAGATATAGGATCTATCTGGGGTACATAAGCAGGAGGAATATAAGGCTCAGATTCGGGTACTACAGCTATAGCCACAGGTTCAGGAGTCAATACAGGCGGAATATAAACTTCCGGTTCAGGTGCTACAGGTGCAGGTGGAGGAGTCAGCACAGGCGGAATATAAACTTCCGGTTCAGGTGCTACAGGTGCAGGTACAGAAGGAACATAAACAGCTTGTTCCTGAACTACAGCCACAGGTTCAGGTGTAGGTGCAGGTGGAGGAGTCAGTACAGGCGGAATATAAACTTCTGGTTCTGGCGTTACAGGTACAGGTGCAGAAGGAATATAAACAGCTTGTTCCTGAACTACAGCTACAGGTGCAGATACGGTCGGATTAGCTGGTGGCGCAATTTCCAACACATCAGGCTGTAACAGTTGCATCATTAAGTCAGGAGCGACCACTGGCGCTGATACAGGATTAACAGCAACTCTTGGGGCGACTGCGGGAGTAACGCCAAAATGGAGATTGTAACCGCACTGACCACAGAAAGCGGCATCTGATTGTACAGTTGCTCCACAATTAGGACAACTAGCTGTAGCTGGTAACGGCGTATAGCAAGCTTCACATTGAACAGCGCCGTCTGGGTTAGGATGATTGCAATTAGGGCAGACGATCATGGATTTAAGCCTTAGTGAAGGTCGTTGTAAAAATATTACTGACAAGCACATAAGTAACTTTAGCTAGTGATGCTAAAAATTACTTACAGTGAGAACAGGTTGATCATTGGTGATGATTCTTCATCATCTCAATCAACCAAATCTCAAAAATCATAGTCAATGCTAGAGTTCCAAACCAGCCGCTGCGTCTAGCAACCAGTAGAGTTCTCCTTGGGGACGAATTAACCGTGATGGATAGGCGAAATCATCCGCTACCGGTGCAAAAATTTGGGCTAAAGCCGGTCTTTTATTAGCACCAGCAGCCAGAAAAATCACACTGCGAGCCGCGTTAATAAAGGGGTAAGTAAAAGTGATGCGAAGATTATCATCTTTATTACCAACTGTAACTAAGCGATCGCTCACCTTGAGAGCTTCCGTGTAGGGAAACAAAGATGCAGTATGGGCATCATCACCCATTCCCAGTAAAACTACATCTAATGCTGGGAACTCTCCCGATGCCGAATTAAAAAATGTTTGCAGATGCTGGTTATACTTAGCTGCATCTACCTCTGGGTTAGCAGATAAAGTAGGGATAGCATGAATATTCCCCTGGGGAATAGCCACCTGATCTAACCATGCACGTCGCGCCATCAGTTCATTGCTATCAGGATGATCGGCTGGCACATAACGCTCATCTCCCCAGAATACATGAATTTTATCCCAGGGCAACTTTTGATTAGCTATCGCCTCATACAAAGGTTTTGGTGTGCTGCCACCTGATAAAGCAATTGTAAATTGCCCCCGTTTGCTAATAGCAGTTTCTGCTTTCGACAGTATCAATTCTAGCGCCCGTTGAACGAGTGCCGATACACTGGAATGGACTTCAACAGTTTTGTTCATGGCATTATCATTACATAGCTTGTTTCTTGGCAATACCATAGCGAACATCTGACAATTTTCCGGTTTAACCCTAGAAACTTTTAATATCATCAGGTTAAGCCTAAGCTAATGCGTAGCCTAGCCATAAAATATCGTCCTCTACCTTCTTTACCATCATTTTTAGTCAGTTGTCAGTAGTCAGTTGTACTAATCGGAGTTCGGAGTTCGGAGTTCGGAGTTCGGAGTTCGGAGTTCAGGAGTTCGGAGTTCGGAGTTCGGAGTTCAGGAGTTCAGGAGGAAGAATAGTTTTCACCAATTCCCAATTCCCAATTCCCAATTCCCAATTCCCAATTCCCAATTCCCAATTCCCAATTCCCAATTCCCAATTCCCAATTCCCAATTCCCAATTCCCAATTCCCAATTCCCAATTCCCAATCAAGTGTTGACTTGGCGCTGAGAATCTGATATTGTAGTCCTAATAAGGAAGAACTACCATCAAATAAAAAAATCAACTAAACCCCAATACCCTTTCCTTCTTCTCGCCATAACTGATTTAACCTATTAGCGGGCATAGTTAAATACAGCACATCTCCAGGAGCGAGAATTGTTTCCAGTAAATCCCAGCCTTGTACAGTTTCATGGTTGATTTCCACATACAAAGGCACAAAATCCGCAAACTTAGCCACATCCTTCACCCACTCATCACAAAAAGGGTGTATTGGTGTAATAGTAGTTGCAAAAGCTACCCATAAATTATCAGCAATAATGCCATTACCAATAATCCTACCACCGAGAGCAGCCGCAGCAAAAGCCGGAGCAGCGAGTTCAGCCGGGCTAAATACAGCCTCAAAATCAAATACCTGTTGTGCTATACCAGCAAAATCAGGATCAGCATAGTTAACAATTACAGGAATCGTCGGCGCTAAAGACTTAGCTTTGAGGGCAATTTCCAAATTAGTCGCATCATTATTAGTAACAGCTAAAACTGCGGTAGCAGTGTTAATATTACTTGCCTGTAAAGTAGCCCGAAAACTGGCATCAGCAAGAATAACCGGAATACTCATCCCTCTAGCAGTAGTCACATACCTATTATTAGCATCCGTTTCAATTACAACTACTTCATGGCCACTCAGGTGCAATTGTTGAACAATTCTAATGCCAATACCGCTTAAACCACAAACAATATAATGATGATGTTGAGGAATTCTTGCCGCATCCAAAAATTGTTTTAAGCGACTACCCAGGATAAAATCCGTCAGCATCGCGTACCAAATCCCAATGACCGCAGCCCCAATTAGCATAATCACAATAGTAAATAATTTAATGCTGTCTGGTGCATTTTCGACCACCTTATCATTACCACCAGCCCCCGTAATCATGCCAACAGCAAAATATAAAGCATCAATAAAAGAGATACTATGTTTATTAGCAACATAGGTAAAAGTGGATATTAAAATAATTACGAATAAAGCAATTGCCATGCCCACAACTGATTGGGCGTGTTTCTGAAACTCCCGAATATTGGCAAAGACTTTTACCAATTTTCTGACTAATGATTTACGTTGGGGACGAATGCGAGGTTGAGTACCAATAATTAAGCGATCGCCTACTCTTAATTGTTGTTCCAAAAGCACCGCAGATACTAAATTTAGCTTGCCTTCCACAGCCACATAATAAATCAGCATCCTTGTGGGATCTTCCCATAAATCACTAATTTTTCTTCCTTTCCAGGGATGATTTTCGTGGATATATTCCTCTTGAATTGGCCAAATTTGCTCAAGTAACTTAATTTGACCAATAGCCTTATTCCCCAAAGCCGCAAAAGTAAATACAGGTGCTGCCAAACCCACAACACTCATACTTAAATGATTGGACAAAGTTTGATCAAGACGTTCACCTAAATTCGTATTATAAAACCGATTAATAATCCGAATTTGGGGATTAAGCACCCGTGCCTGCATCATAATTGATAAATTCAAGGCATCATCAGAAGTTGCAATTACCAAAGTATGTGCTTCTGTAATTCCTGCCGCTTGCAAAGTAGAAGCTGCGTGTAACTCACCAACAATTACATTAGCAGCCGATTCACCAGAAACCGGTTTGCGATGAATACCTACTACCAAAGCCCCCTGTTGTCTGAGTAAGCGAAAGATTTTATATCCGGTACGTCCTAATCCACAAACAATAATTCGAGGTTTCATAAAACCGCAACATAATTTTTATATAAAGGGCTACATATCAGTTATCAAGAAAAGCATCACCGACTCAGAATTGAATTCAAGAATCCTTATTGTTGCTTAATTTGTGGCAAAATAACTGTAACTGAACACACGATATTTATCTCCAGGAAATTTAAAATTAAAAAACATTACGGGGTTAAGTATTGTGCTTAATCCCGTAATGTTTTGTGGCGACGGAGAAAGACAAAGGGAGGTAGCAGCAAAACTGGGTAAATCAGTCCGAACAGTCTGCAGACTGGTTAAAAAATGGGAAGAACAAGGTTTAGCCGGACTGCAAACCACTCAACGTACTGACAAAGGTAAACACCGCATTGATTCTCAGTGGCAAAAGGTCATCATCAATACATATAATGGATGTACTTCAGACTAAATCTACGGAAATATTGGCTCAATTTGCTCCCCAAAATCCTGCTGAAACTCAACCAGAGAAAGGTAAAAAGACTAAAAAAGGAAAAAAATCTCCAACTTCAGATAGCGATTGCGCGGAGCGCACGCTACGCGAACGCAATATATCAAAAAACTTATTCGATGCTTACAGTAATACAGAAGATAATTTAACTCGTTGTGCCATTAGTTATTTACTCAAAAATGGCTGTAAAATTAGCAATAAAATAGAAAATCTCGATAAATTCGTTCAACTTCGCCGCAAAGTAGAAATCCAAATTCAACGTCTCACAGAAAAATTAGCCGCTCGAATCCCCAAAGGACGAGATTTAACCGACACCATAAGATTAGAAACTCTTTTTAATGCCACTCAGACCGTCCCTGAAAGTGACAAAAGTGCAAATGGAGAATAGGAGACTCGAACCCCTGACCTCTGCGGTGCGATCGCAGCGCTCTACCAACTGAGCTAATTCCCCTTGTAAGTGCCAAAAAACTGCCGACTCTGACATACATATTATATGTTAGCACTCAGGAACAATAGATTTCACATCTTTTTCCGAAAAAACTTCCTGTACCCGTTGTAAATCCAAATCAATCAGATAATCAATCGTCCAACTAGCTTGACGTTGTAGCATATGGAAAGGGTAAGTATTCGCTACTCCCACTACTTGCATTTGAGCGCGTTTAGCTGCCTGTATACCTGCCGGAGTATGTTCAATCACTAAACACTCATCAGGTTGGATATCTAATTCTGGATATGCCTGATTTAGCCTGTCAACCGCAAGCAAATAACCTTCGGGGTTAGGTTTATTGCTGCTGATATCATCTCCAGACACAATCACAGGAAAGTATTCAGCTAATTTAGCAGATGTCAATACCATTCCTATCTCTAGGGATAAAGCATCACTAACTAACGCCATTTTGAGATGACGGGAACGAATCTGAAAAATCACATCTTCAATTCCCGAATACAAAGGCAATTTTTCCAGCTTCTCCAATTCCAACATATAAGCTTGAGCTTTGCGGGTGAGTAACTGCATCATATAAGCTTCCGTCACCACCCTACCACGACTTTTTAACAGATTTTGCAGATACGCGCGAGAACCTGTCCCTAAAAAGGCTTGACGTTCCTGCACCCGTTGAGGTTGGAGATTTTCCTGTACAAGAATCTCATCTATCAATTGGATATGGATTAGTCCATCTTTAATAATGACACCATTAAAATCAAATAAAACTGCCTTTAAACTCATAGTGCAAACTGGAAACAATCCTCCAGATTATTATTATTCATTTTGGTATCCAGGAAAAGATGACCAGAGTAAATTACCGGAATACATTCAAGATTAACCCATTTTTGGAGATATAGGTTGACAGAATGATAATTCAGAGTTAGAGGACTATTGGCCTCTCAACTCCCTATTTTATTTTCTATCTCCACAGGTGGACGCACACACAAATAAATCAAAGCTCCAAATAAAGGCATTGCAAATAACCAAAATAATTGATTACCTTTCCAACCTCGTCGCGTCATATCATCTCCTAATAATGTGGGAAACAATAGACTCAACATCACAAAATCTAAACTCATCACATGAATAAACCTGCTATTTTGCCATTGTTGGACAAAATCACCCCAATTTCCTTGTAAACTAGATGCAAATAAAAGTGCCGCACCTATAGTTAATAAAATTCCCAAAATGCGGGAATCTAGGATTTTCAGAAATAAATTTTTTTCACCAATAAACTTTTGATTGGGTTCTCGTAAAGCTAAATATGGTAAAAGCGTAAATGCACCTAAGGCAAAAGCACCACTAGCAAATGGCCAAGCCGGGATTTTTTGACCTCTACCATCAAAAAAGACTACTGCACTATATATAAAAGGCCAAATTCCCATGATATTAAATAAAGATATAATCAGAGGATTAATGCCTTGCCAATTGCCTGTAGAGAGGTTTTTAATTAACTCAAAAGTATCAGGCTGTTCGGGAGGAGCAAAGAAAAAGGCATAGGAAACAAATCCTAGCCATAATAGACCAAAAGTGATTTTTCTCAACATGAATTTAGGGAAATTAACTAAAAGCTTCCGAGAGATAATCTGCTGCTGCTGCAACTACAGCGATCGCACTCTCATAGTCTAACCTAGTTGGACCCAAAACCCCCACACTTCCCACAGGCACAGAACCCCGCCGATAAATAGCCGAAATCAAAGTACAAGTCCGAATTGGTTTAAGAGGATTTTCTGTGCCAATCCGCACCGTTACCTTAGACTTATTAGCATCATCCATTTCTGCATCCTCACAAATTAAATGCCAAAGTTGGTCTTGTTCCTCTTCCAACAATTGCATAATTGTCTGTACCTGCTGTATCTGGGAAAACTCTGGTTGTCGTAAAACCTCTCCAATCCCTCGTACCATAATTTGTGTAGTTGTTGGTGCTAGAGCGCGGTGAGTCAACTCCACCAAAGAACTTTTTAATAATTCACCATAGACTCTAAACTCCTGATCCAATTCACTCCAATCAAGATAGCCTATTTCTAATAAACTCTGTCCTCTTAAATGAGTATTCAAAAAGTTAGAAACAATCTGCAACTGATGATCAATTACCTCCGCTTCCGGTTTATTTTCTGAATTCTCTAAAAATAAATCCATCACCTTAGAATGGGTTTCATAACTATCCGTCACCACAATTAACATAATCCGCTTCGATTCAATTTGCACCAGTTGCAAATGTCTTAACTTTGCCGTCGTGGTTTGCGGCATCGTAATTAAAGTAATACAACCGCTTAATGTTGCTAAAATTTGGGCAGCACCTTGCAACAAAGCCTCTAAACTCCAATCTTCCCAATGCAGATGTTTTTGTAATGCGGTTTCTACCTCCTTCGCTAAAGTTTCTGATGGTTTAATTAATTGATCAACATAAATACGATAACCAGAATCAGAAGGAATTCTCCCCGCAGAAGTATGTGGTTGATAAAGTAACCCTGATTTTTCCAAAACACCCATCACACTGCGAATTGTAGCCGAGCTAACACCCAAATCAAATCCTTCAATTAGAGCCTTAGAGCCAACAGGTTCTGCTGTGGTAATATAATGACGTACAGTTGCAGAAAGTATATTTTGTTGCCGATTAGTCAGATGAACTTGCATAAGTGATTTTTTTACTGAAGGCAAATCTTAATCAAAATTCAAAAAAAATGCGGTTTTCACCACAAAAACGGAAAAAAGAATTAATTATTAATTAAAGTAAGATAGCAGATTATATACTTATATTGTATTAATTAAACACAAAATTTACCTTCAACATTTATTTGCTGCATTTGTCATTACTACACACCTGAAACCCAAAAAAGAAGATTAATTTCTCTCTTTTTCAGTATTATCTCATAGTCCAACAACCTAAGCTGTGGTTTTAGTCACAAAATATTACTTTCTATTGATCAAAATTTTGACAGCACCAGTAGAGGAGAGAGGCGGGATTTTCTTGTTTATTCCTTCTGAATCCTGGGCGCAGACCCTGCGCCCCTACTATTCCCTAATATTGCGGCACAGAAGGATCAACTAGAATCGAATAAGCGGAAATCCCACCCTTAATATTTTTAACATTGGTGAATCCTTGAGTAACTAGCCACTGACACATCTGAGCCGAACGGATACCATGATGACAGAGAACCAGAGTTTCTGCATGAACATCAAAGCGGACAGATACTTGCTGACTCCATTGCTCATATTCACTTAGAGGAAGATTGACAAAACCTTCTAGCCGTGATATTGCAATTTCCTGGGGTTCACGCACATCTATTAACTGAAGCGTTCCTTCATTATTTTCAAGCCGTTTGGCTAGTTCCTCAACAGTAATTTCGGAAAAGGGTTGATCAAATGATGTATTTGTCATGCAGTTTTTCTAAAAAATCCTATACTATTCATGTTTGCAGAAAAGCTAGAAAATATAAAGAATGTGAACAGTCAATACTTAACAAAAAATATTAAACTTGGTTTCATTATAGCTGGCATAATCACGCTTGTATTAGTTTGCGTAGCTAAATTTTCCTGGTTTGCGGAAAAAAGTCCAGTTAGTCTTGTAGTTCGCAACTCTCAACCCGCTGCGGCTATATTTGTTCCCAAGTCCTCACCAGCAATGGTATCATTATTGGTCAATCCCGACGGTTTACAGAAAATAGTACCAAAAGGAGAATTTTCTCAACTCAAAAATCGTCTACTAGCAAAAAGTAATATAGATTATTCAAGTGATATTAAACCCTGGTTGGGTAATGAAATTACCCTAGCTACAACTACCATAGATATAGACCGTGATCCAGATAACGGACTACAAACCGGGTATTTAATAGCACTTGCCAGTGCAAAACCAGAGAAAAGCCGTGAGTTTTTGGAATTGTTATTTTCTCAACGGGCTTTTAGTGGGACTAATTTAGGAATTGAACGTTACAAAGGTGTCAAATTTATTTATGATAATCCCGAATATTCACCAGACGTAAACATCCAAAATCCAAAATCCAAAATCCAAAATAATTTAGCTGGTGCGGTTGTTAATAATTTTGTTTTACTGGCTAATCATCCTCAAGTTATCAAAGAAGCAATTAATAATTTACAAGCACCAGATCTAAACTTAATTAGTTCTCTAGAATATCAAAAAGCTACCCAACAAATCTCTAAAAATGCCGTAGCGGTAACTTTCTTGAATTTACCCGAAGTTGGTAAATGGCAAGGATTAGAATTAGCAGAATCAACTTATAATAGCCAAATTCTCTCTTTCGTTTTCAACTCCCAAGGATTGCTCACAGAAAGTACATTTTTAACAAATTCCCAGATTGTACCTTCATCATCACCACTATCTCAACCTGTGGGAGCATTACAGTATATTCCAGAATCAACAGCTTTAGCGATCGCCGGCACAAATTTGAGTAAACTAGATAATAGTAATGTATTGAAACTGTGGAAACAAGTAACAGCAAGCATTTACGGTTCTAGTGAAGATGGTACTGCCCGATTACTACAACCCTTAGCAAAAATCCAACACAATTGGAATTTAAACTTTAGCGCAGATATTTTCAATTGGGTAACGGGAGAATATGCTTTAGCCTTATTACCCACTTCAGAAAATACAACTCCTCATTGGTTATTTATCAGCGAAAAAACCCCAGAACTAACAGCAGGAATCACACATTTAAATAATATTGCCACCAGAAGTGGTTTAAACGTTAGTTCCCTAACATTAGATCAACAAAAAATATCAGCTTGGACAAAAATTACAGCCACAACTGAAAATAACACATCCATAAATTTTGACACAAAAATTAAAGGAGTGCATACAACCTTAGACAATTATGAAATTTTCAGTTCCGACTTAAAAACCCTCAAAACAGTTTTGAGTCACAAACAAAAATCTCTCCTCGAAAATCCCCAATTTCAAAACAGTATTGCCACAATTCCCCAACCCAACCAAGGGTATATTTATCTAGACTGGGAAAATAGTCAAAATCTTCTAAAACACCAACTACCTTTGCTTAAGCTTGCAGAAGTGTTAGGTAAGCCACTTTTTGATAATTTAAAATCCCTGACAGTAAGTAGTTATAGTAGCGAACCAGGAACACTCAAAGGTGGAGTATTCTTACAACTGCATTAAACATCAGAATCATGTGGTTATCGAGCGTAGTCGAGATAATATCCATAATTAAAGGATAAACAAAATGAATAAGTAGGTTGGCGTTGAAAATTGTCGTTATAGCAAGGCAAGAGTAAAGAAGGTTTCAGCGATTTTACGTTTTTTTACACAGTTTGGTTTTATTGTGTCCACCTACTTAGCAATACAGTTAGGTTAAGAAAACATAAGTTGGGTTGAGCGATATTTTGCATAATTCTTATGAAAATAAGGATTTTATGACCAATCACCAATCACCAATTACCAAGTCACGATAATATGGGAGAGTAGCTTGTTGTGCTATCAAGGGTACTATCTCAATGTTCTCTAGACTCCGTGCCGATTTTCGCATTATTTTTGAACGTGACCCCGCAGCCCGGAATTGGTTGGAGGTTTTGTTTTGTTATCCAGGTTTGCAAGCCCTAGTATTTCACCGCTTTGCACACTGGTTGCGTCGTCTTGGTCTTCCCTTTTTCCCCCGCTTGATTTCTCACATTGCCCGGTTTTTAACAGGTGTAGAAATTCATCCAGGGGCGGCAATTGGTAAAGGCGTATTTATTGATCACGGAATGGGAGTAGTAATTGGGGAAACAGCCATTATCGGCAACTACGCGCTGATTTATCAAGGTGTTACCTTGGGGGGAACAGGTAAAGAAAGCGGTAAACGTCACCCCACATTAGGCGAAAATGTCGTTGTTGGTGCCGGTGCAAAAGTATTAGGAAATATCGAAATTGGTGATAATGTCCGCATTGGTGCAGGTTCAGTGGTATTGAGAGATGTACCATCTAGTTGTACCGTTGTCGGTGTCCCTGGACGCATTATCTACCGTTCTGGAGTCCGCGTTGCACCATTAGAACACAGTAATTTACCAGATTCAGAAGCCCAAGTAATTCGCACCTTAGTTGACCGCATTGAAGCCTTAGAAGAACAAATTCAAGCTTTGCAAACTTCCTCAAAAACTCCGGTTTTGGTTGGTAAATTCTTTCCAGAAGATGAATTACCAAAAGAACACAATTTTTGTAATATCAGAGATAAACAGATTCAGGAATTCTTTGATGGTGCGGGAATTTAGGAAGTTAAACAGTGAACACTAAAGATACAAAGATGCCTTTTCCCAAATTCTTGTAGAGACGTTCCATGGAACGTCTCTACATTGTTTATCGAATATCTCTAGTAATTAAAATTAAGGGTTTATTGCTTCTGTCAACCATTCTTGACTTTCATCAAGTTGATAAATACTTCTATTTTGTGGTTCACCCCGCAATTGTAAATGATCTACTTTTACTGGTTCAAGTAATAATAAACAAAAATTTTCTAATGGCTGAATATTGTCTGGTGCTGGTGGTGTAAAAGCTTCTGGTGTTTGTATTCTCATGTTGCCCGGAATAGGCCAAGCAAATTGTAACATAGCTGCATCACTCAATTCTTGCCACATTTTGATTCTCGCAGGTTGTAAATGTGGGTGAGAATCAGCACTTATTAATATTAATTCTCCAGTAATCCGAAATTGTTCTCTGCTGTTGGGAAAATACCAGCAAATTTCGGCTGCTGAATGTTTTGATATTTGTTCAGCTTTTTCACTACGAATATCGGTAATAAATTTTAGCTGGTTGGTATCGTCTAGAAAGCCGCGAAACACGACGGTACGATTAGCAGGAAAACCATTTTCCCGCACTGTTGCCAGTTGCACATAGCGGGCATAAACGAGGCTGCGGTTACGATGTAGGGCGCGGGTAATAAGACTTCGCCAAGGTGCTAGGGACATTTTTAATTAATACCAATCAGTGAAAAATTAAACAAATTACAGTATTACACAGATAGCCTACTTTCCTAAACCTATAGGTAAAACTTTGAGACTTTACTATCCTGGCAATTCACCTGATTTGAGTCCAGAAGCAGAAGCAGCTTTTGAACAAGAAGGGATTAGTTTGTGGAAACAACTGCAAAAAGAACTTGCACCTAATTATGAAGTTATCTATTTCAGTGAGCAATTAAATCAAGTTGTAACTAATACAAATGAATTGGCATCTTTACTTGCTATCTCTGCTTGATGAATAGTCAACGCAAAAATTACACAAACAGCACTATTACATAGATAGCCCATTCCGCGAAAACTGACAGGTAAAACTATGAGATTCTATTACCCTGATAATGCACTGTCAGGGTCTTATACTTAACCTAAAGACAAAAATATAGTTATAATTGACACAGACTCAGCTATAGCGCAAAGTGGGAAAATTTTCAATCTTTAATCCTAAATCTACTTGGCGTATAGTCATAGTTTGTCCACAAGCAATCATACTTCATCATGGTTCGAGAACTTGAACGTCAACGTCAGGGTGTAACTTTTCCAGAATCTGCTCCAGCAGCCAATCCAGTGTTTTTTAGAACCTACAGCCGCCGGACAGAGGCAGGGTTAAGGGAAACATGGGACCAGGTGTGCGATCGCACTTTACGCGGTTTAGTAGAACTGGGAAAACTCACCCGTGAAGAAGCTGCTATTTTAGACAAGATGCAGCGGAATATGAAATCCCTCCCCAGTGGGCGCTGGATGTGGGTTGGTGGCACAGATTGGTTAACCAAACCCAAAAACTTCTCCGGTGCTTATAACTGCACCTCTACCAACCTTGTAGACTGGAGTGCTTTTGGATTGATGATGGATCTAGCCATGATGGGCTGCGGCACAGGTGCTATCATTGAACCACAGTATATTAATCAACTTCCTCCTATCCGTAATCGCCTAACTATCACCATCAAAGGTGAAATTGGCAGCACTCCTAAAGAACAGCGTCGTGAATTTACACAAACCCATATAGAAGCTAACACCGCTATTATCCACGTTGGAGACAGCCGGGAAGGTTGGGTAAAATCCTATCAAACCCTGTTAGAACTTTCTACGGATGAACGCTTTACAGGTGACGTTCAGGTGATTGTTGATATTAGCGATGTCCGCCAATCTGGGGAAACTCTCAAAGGTTTTGGCGGCATGGCTAATCCTGTGAAGTTGCCTGGATTGTATCAACGTTGTGCCTCTATTCTCAATAAGGCAATAGGCAGACAATTAAACTCAGTTGAATGCTGCTTATTAATTGATGAAGCTGCTGTAACAATTGTTGCAGGAAATATTCGTAGAAGCGCGGGTATGCGTCAGTTCGTTTCCGAAGATGAACAAGGCGCAACTGCTAAAGATAACTTATGGCAACAAGACGCAGAAGGCAACTGGCGCATAGATCCAGAGCGTGATTCTTTGCGAATGGCCAACCATACGCGAGTCTTTCACCGCAAACCAACCTTAGAAGAATCCATTGCCGCTGTACGTAAACAATATTACAGCGGTGAAGGAGCAATTCAATGGGCTGGTGAAGCAGTCGCTAGAGCTAATGCTGATTTATTAAATACACCAGAACTTAAAAAAGACTTTTTGCAAGCTTATGAACAAGAAAAAGCCGAGCAATGGATAAAAAAATATTATCCAGAAATTGATGCTGATGAGCTAAAACATAGAATAGGTAGGTTTGGTTTGAACCCGTGTGGTACTTTATAATACTTGCCTCACGTAAAAAACCCCGCAAATACGGGGAAAGCTGAGAAGCTAATCCCGTGGTAATCAATGGAAATAAAAAGCTATTGACACCGTACAGCGTAGAGAGTGAAACTAGATTGCAATGAAAATTGTTTTCTAGAATATAAATCTCCAAGAGTGTGGGGGTACGTATGACTACCAGCTTCTATGGCTACTCAAGTTTTTACGGTGAGCATTGTCTCCGATCTAGTCTTGAACACATTTACGCAAGATACTTGGACTATGTGAACATTGGTTGGACATACGAACACAAAACTCATACACTCTCTAACGAAGTCAGGTATAAACCTGATTTCCTGTTGGAGACAGGTGAATATGTTGAAATCAAGGGTGCTTTCAACTTTACGTATGACCTGCCAAAAGTTCAGCTTTTTCAGTCTGAGTACAATGTAAAAGTTACTATTCTGCAAGAAAAAGACTTAAGACAACTTATCAAGCCCACTCCTTTTGTATTTGAACACTTGAGACAGGAATGGAAATCATTTGCTAAAGTCAGAGGCATTCTTTCAGCCTTTGTGGGATTCAATTCAAAAGGAACATAACATTTTGGACATTAGAACTATCTGCCAAATTGTTGTGGGAAAACCCTGTAGTCGAAAAGAATTTCTCTATCATTTACAGTCATACGTACAAAAGGTACGCGGAGCTACAGGGAATATAGAACCTGTAGAACTAGAGGATAAAAAGCCTCTAGGGTAACAATACTGGAGATTATTGGTAGCAATTTTCACTGTAATTTGTCTGAGGTACACTTAAACCAACTTGATCCTGACAACTACAAAGAACAAGAAGAAGCATTTACCGCTGGGGCGCTTTCCGTCGTCGCGCTGTTAAATCACCAATTCCTTGAACCCCGCTATCAATACAGCCGGGAATTAGATCCCATTGTCGGTGTATCCTTTACCGGGTTATTTGACTTCTTTGTTCATGCTTTTGGGACAGATTGGTTACGGTGGTGGGAAGCAGGAAGACCCGAAACTCCTGAAGGACTTATTTTTAAACTTGGGGAACAAAAATATCTCAACTTCTGGAAAGATGTCGTTCATAAAGTAGTGTGGGAATATTGCGATCGCCATCAAATCAAACGCCCCAATCGTTGTACTACGGTTCAACCTGCTGGCACCAAATCCCTCTTAACCGGAGCATCACCCGGTTGGCATCCCCCCAAAGCCCAAAGATTCATCCGCCGCATTACTTTCCGTAAAAACGACCCCGTAGCCCTAGCCTGTATAGACTATGGTTACAACGTTATTCCCTCCCAATCTGACAAAGACGAAAACGGCAACCTTCTCAACGATCCTTTTGATCCTCGGTGTACAGAATGGTTAGTCGAAATCCCCGTCGCCGTCTCTTGGGCTGACTTACCCGGTGCTGATGAAATAGAAGTTTCCCAGTTTTCGGTCTTAGCGCAACTGGACTTTGTGATGCAAGTCCAAAGTCACTACGTCACCCATAACACCTCAGCCACCCTAGAACTCCGTTCCGAGGAAGTTGAACTATTGGGAACACGCATCTATGAAGCCATTCAAAATGATGAAGGATACATTTCTGCCGCATTATTAGCCCGATTTGACGACTTGCAATCCTTCCCCCGTCTCCCCTTTGAGCCCATAGACAAAGCCACTTATGACAGCTTATCTAAAGAAGTCAAAACCCGACGCAGAACAGATGATTTCTGTGGAGTCCTAAGTCGTTACGATTTGGGAGAATTATCAGAAGCAGGCCCTAGCGGTTGTGACTCAGATAAATGTATGTTCCCAGAACAACCACCCACATCATAAAATCCGTCTTCAAAGCCCCCTCCTCGCTTGCGGGGTGGGGTTCTTACTGCTATATCTTCTAGATTTTATATTCAATCACATGAGTCGAGCTAATCCATTCCCCCTTATCGCTATAACTCCGAATTAAACGTTGACGTTCATTCTCTCTAACCAACCAACCAGCTTCCACAAAAAAAGGTTTTCTCAATTGCAATTGCAAAGGCACATTACTAGAAATTCCATCAGGTAATAACAAAATCTGCCTAGTAGTACCTTCCGTTTCAAAAATGAGTTTATTACCTGTTATCCTAGCTTTAGCAGTAATAATTTGAGATGAAAAAGATAACTTTTGCTCTAAATATCCATCACCGATTTTTTGAATTTCTAAAGAAGTAGTATAAGTTGCCGATGGTCTCAAGTCTGAGTAAACAGTATGAGCTTTACCTTGCCAATTACCAATTAACTGTTCTACCGTCAGTTGCGGACGTTCATAAGCATCTGTAAAACTGCGAAATTCCCGAATCAGAGTTAAATTAATAAAGTTGCCTTGTTGATCATACAATTGTACCAAACGCGATCGCCGATCATCATCAACAAAACCGTATTCCGCCCCAAACTCAGAAAAAGGAGCTAATTGCAATGTTCCTTTAGAAAAAGCTCCTGTAGCAAAAAAGATATTCTGTCTTCCTAAAGAACGATATTCCTGTTGATAATCCTGAATTGGAGGACTATCATAATCATGAGAATCAAAACGACGTAATCTAAAAAGTACAGCTTGATTATTATCATCAGCTTCTAAATTTAGAATACTAGGAGTAGAACCTAATATTTCACCGTTGGGAGAGATTTTAGTAAATGAACCACGCCATTCACCTAAATTTTTGAGAAAGTTTTCCCAGTTACTTGCCATAATTTAATTTTTAATTCAAACAGTTTATTTTAGTTAGATATTGCCTGAAAATCAAGGTTAATGATATCCATAATAATTTGACCAATAGTAACTATCATCCAGTCAAATATGATCCAATGTGTTGCTAGTTGCTTCTTAGCCAAAATCTGTTAAGATTAATCAAGAATTAATAATTTTTAAACCAATACTGGGAGAGTCTAATGTTTATTACTGAATTGTCGCCCCTATTTCAAGAACTAGCCCAACATCCAGTTTCATTTTTAGGTGGGTTCGTCTCCGGTGTCCTGCGACTCAACCTGAATGAAGATCCTGTCAAAAGCTGGTTAAATAAAAAAGGTTGTGGAAATAGCTCCAGCAACCTGAGTACAGAAGTCCAAAACGGCAAAACCAATGGACCACAACAAATTACAATTGACTAAATCACTCAATTTGTTAGTTATCTAAAGTTTAGTCTGACAATAGAGAATAGGTAATGGGTAATTACTTCCTATTCCCTATTCCCTAGTATAAAATTAACTTGTTTTAAATTCTAGAATATATAAAACTATTTAATCAGATATTGTAAAATACCACACATCGAACAATGCAATAATCAGTTATGATATTAGGGATATGCGTATGCTCAGGCTAGTGGCATCTCCAATTGTAGATCAGTTATCCGTCAAGGTTTACACTCTACAATTTTTGTTGTCCCTGAAATCAGACTAGCAAAGTGTCTGTTTTACGTCTGAACTATTGCCCCTTGTTGAAAATTACGTGATACATAATGACTATTTACGTTGGAAATCTCTCCTACCAAGCTACCGAAGCAGACCTAAAAACTGTATTTGCTGATTATGGCGAAGTCAAAAGAGTTGTGCTACCTACAGACCGTGAAACCGGAAGACTGCGGGGCTTTGCCTTTGTTGACATGATAGAAGATAGTCAAGAAGATAAAGCCGTTACAGAATTAGATGGTGCAGAATGGATGGGTCGTCAATTGAGAGTTAATAAAGCAAAACCACGAGAGGATAACCGAAGAGATGATAATCGCCGAGGTAGTTGGGGGTAAAAACCAGATTTTTAAGTGACATACTCCACACACTCCCCTATGCCTTGCGGCACGCTTACGCGAACGGGTGAGTGTGGGCTTCTCAGCGACTCCTCTATGAGGACATTGACTGAGCTTTAAGACCGTGTGTCCCACGGTTCTTGATATTAATTGAAGCATTCAAATCCCGGCACAAACTGACCTTACATTTAGGGCAATTGTCCTAAGAGTGAGACGTGGGGCTTCTGTCGGTTAAGCTAAAATTTACTGAAACACTGAGATATTAACCTAGAATAGGTTATACAATTATTGTTAGGTTACACGGTAGATATTAATGCCAAATCTTATAAAGAAATAATTAAGAGTCCTATTATCTATCGCGGTGATCATTCTCAAACTAGAGCCAAGGATCACAATGGAATGAAAGTGATTCTGAAAAAGTTGTCAGATTGGCTCATCCGAAAGTCTGTTATTTAGGCAATCACGATCTATATTCTGTGGTAAAGCTGCGCGATAAACAACAATCTTCACCATTGTGTCAGCTAATATTACGGTCTACAAGTGCGACTAGCCAAAGTTCCAACTTGTTGAGTAGGGATATTGCCAGAGAGTTGTTTTGATGATAGGGTAGGTTGAGTTTCTGTTTTTAAGAAAAAACCCCCAGTGGATGTTAGCCGACTAGGGGAGTTTAGTTATCAGGGTGCATCTACCAATTAAATGTTCTCAAGTGCATAACAATCCTCCGGATAAATTTATATTTAACAAGTTGGTTTTGAGTTCAGGGGTCAACTAACCAGAGGTTTTTGACAACGGTAGGAAAAGAAAAAACCCCCAGAGGTGTTAGCCAGCTAGGGGAAGTTAGTTATCAGGGTGCATCTACTTGTTAATTGTTCTAGGGTTCTATGTGATGCTCCGGAAAAAAATAGGTAGAGGGCAATAATTGTGTGGTGCTAATTACAGACAAGAAAAAACCCCCAGAGGTGTTAGCCAGCTAGGGGAAGTTAGTTATCAGGGTGCATCTACTTGTTAACTGTTCATTGTTTTTAACTTATGCTCCGGAAAAAATTACCCAAAAATTGCTGTTTGTCACATACCGAAAAAATTCCTGTGGCTGGTGGTTGGGTAGGGGAGTTGGTTGTTGGGATCTTATCTACTTAATAGTTTATCTACAAATGCTTAGAAACGTTCTTGTCACCCAGGAACGTTTTTTATTTACCAAAATGAAAAAAGAAAACCCCTAGTGAATTTTGGTCAACCAGGGGGATTGAAGATCAAGGTGCATCTACCAATAAACAGTTCTTTACGGGGATCAAGCAATCCGGATAAACTGAGGGCAGCCCAATAGGTATAAAACCTTTATTAAACACATCTGAAACATTAGAATGGCAAAATACATCTAAGGTATTGGCGGGATTAGTCACTTATGACATGATTCTCAAAGGCAATACTGCTAATTGTTCTATATTCCTTTCTCTGGGGTGAACGGGATCATGTTTACCGATGCCAGAACAGTTAATGTTTAGGGCATATAATTACAATGGATGGAGATTTAAATGTGGGTTATAACCTGCTGAATGTACGAAAGGGATTTGTACGGTTGGCTCATCCGAAAGTTACGGACGGGGACAAGAAGTAGTATTCTACCTTGGTGGAAGCGGGAGATAAACAGCAATGTATGCTATCAGCATTGTCTAAGTTTTATGGAGCAGAAATTGTGACCCAGGAATTTCACCTTTCCGCAACGCCGGTGGGGCAAAATGACTATCTGGTGAGGACGGAACAAGTTGCGCCTGGGGTGCCGGTGGCAGAAGAACTGGTGCATTGGCCTGTGGCTGAGTGGTTGGCTGCGGCTGGGGATTTAATGGATGATCCTTTGCAGTCGGTGTTGCAGGGGAATATGGTAGCCAGAAACTCTGTTAACTTGGTGGCCTTGGGACAAGATTTGTATAATGCGTTATTTCAGGGAACGCTGCGGGATAGTTGGATTACTGCCCAAGGTATTGCCCAAAATCACCAACAGGTGCTGCGGCTAAGATTGGGACTGAAGGATACACGGTTGGCGCGGTTGCCGTGGGAAATTATGCACGCGGGCGATCGCCCTTTAGCTACTGGTCCTTATATTACCTTTGCCCGTTACCAAAGTGGGATTGCCCCACCATCGCGTTTACCAACTCATCATCTGCCCGCGTCGCCGGAAGCACGGGGGATCAGAGTGTTAATGGTCATTTCTGCGCCTACTGATTTAGTCCGGCTGGATTTACTCAAACAAGAAGCTATTAATCTCAAGGCAGAACTCCACCGCCAAACATTAAAAATGGCTGATGGTAATCATCATCTGCCAGAAATTGAGTTGACTGTTCTAGATCAACCGGGACGGGAAGAACTTACCCAAGCTTTAGAACAGGGACACTACCATATTCTCCACTATTCTGGTCATAGCAATTTGGGTGGCAATGGTGGACAAATTTATTTAGTGAGTAAAAAAACTGGTTTAACAGAAACTCTTAATGGCAATGATTTAGCTGGGCTGCTGGTAAATAATAATATTCAAATGGCAGTGTTTAACTCCTGTTTGGGGGCATATCGGGCGAGGTCTGAGGCAGCGGAAGACTCAGGAGAAAGGAATTTAACTGAAAGCTTGGTAAAACGAGGAATTAGAAGTATTTTGGCGATGTCAGAACGCATCCCTGATGAGGTGGCACTGACGCTGACACAGTTGTTTTACCGCAATTTGGGTCAGGGCTATGCTTTAGATTTATGTGTAAGTCGAGTCCGTCAAGGTTTAATTTCTGCCTATGGTTCTCAACAGATGTACTGGGCTTTGCCGATTTTGTATCTTCAGCGAGAATTTGATGGTTGTTTGACACCACAAGTTAATTTATCTGGCTATTCTGAGTTGCTGAACGAATATCAGCCGCCTAAGCCGACCAATAGTTATAATTATGCTACTGTAGCCAGTAATCTAGAAAGTGTGATGGCTATAGATGATATTTTTAATCCTAATTTTGGAGAGGAAACGACGGAGGTAGACTGGCTAGGGGAGGATACTTGGGGTGATATTGTGGATGAAATTGAATATGATGACCCTAGCTATAATGAGGACTCGGCAATAGTTTCTGATTTGTTTCGTCAGCTTGGCAATCCGGTGGCTAAAGCAGAAGAACCAAGTATGAAGGCGGAATTAATCGAGGAGAATCATCATTATCAGTCGGAAATGCAGGTTGCCCCCACGAAACAAAATTTAGATTGGGGAAATGTCCCGACTCAGATTACGCCAACTCCTGTGAATTTTGAGCAGCGTGAGGTCAATCCTCGGTTATCACCTTCACCTGTCACTCCCAAGGGTAATCGCTTTCAGCGAATAAAATCACCATTGTTATTGTATGGTTTGGTGGGGGCAGGTGTAATTACTATGATTGTGGGGATTGGTTGGTGGTGGTATCAACGACAAGCACAGAAGTCTTCTGATGTTCCGCCTGTTCCTGGAGAAAATTTTACGAGTAATCAGTATCCATCCATTAATTTAGCTAATTCGGCTACGGGAATTGTTACGGCTACGGCTACGGCACAGTTGAGTCAAGGTAATTTAAGGTCTGGGTTGGATGCTGTTAATGAATTACTGAATCGTGGGGCTTTTGCGGCTGCGGAAACGGCTTTAAATTTGATTCCTGTTCAGGATGCTGAACATCCATCTGTGAACTTTTTCCGGGGGCGTTTGGCTTGGCAGTCAGTCCAAACGAAAAATAATAAGTATAGTATTGATGATGCCCGTCGTTATTGGGCTAGGGCTGTACAAAATCAGCCAAATTCTCTTTTGTATAATAATTCTTTAGGATTTGCCTATTATGCGGAGAATAATCTCAATTATGCTAATGATGCTTGGTTTAAGTCTCTGAGTTTGGCTTTAAAACCTCAACAGAATCAAGGTTCAGGTCCGATGAAATATCCCCAAATAGCGGGAGAACCGGAGGCTTTGACGGCTTATGCTGGGTTAGCGTTGGGTTTATATAAATCGGCAAAGAATCAACCTGCTGATAAACGTCAGCAATATTTACAGGAAGCGATTAAACTGCGGCAGATGGTGATTCAAAATGCACCAGCAGACTTTACTATTGAGAGGTTATCACAAAATTGGCTATGGACGGAACAGGCGATCGCTGATTGGCAGAGTCTGGGACAGGCAAAGTGATCACTTTTGCCAAAAAATAGTCCATAATGGGAAATGTGAAAAAAGTGTGAAATCCCATACATCAGGCTGAAATTAAATAACTATGGCTATATTTACAGCGTGAGACAATGAATCTGCTTAGATATATAAACGACGTTATTAGAAGTCAGGAATCAAAAAAATGAAAAAAGTAGAAGCCATTATTCGTCCATTTAAGTTGGATGAAGTGAAAATAGCCTTGGTTAATGCGGGCATCGTCGGGATGACAGTTTCTGAAGTTCGGGGTTTCGGACGGCAAAAGGGTCAAACTGAACGCTATCGGGGTTCGGAATATACTGTGGAGTTTCTCCAAAAACTGAAAGTGGAAATTGTGGTTGAAGATGCCCAAGTTGATATGGTTGTTGATAAAATTATCGCCGCCGCCCGTACTGGTGAAATTGGTGATGGTAAAATTTTTATCTCCCCTGTTGAACAAATTGTGAGAATTAGAACAGGAGAAAAGAATACTGAAGCTGTGTAAGTAGCCAGTATTTGTACTGTGCATCTAAAAAATAAGCGTTGCTGATTCTGTCAATGTGAAAACAGGAATCAGCAGCGCTGTTTATTATAGTAGGAGTCAGGAGAAAAACCCTCATGATTCAAGCTCTAATTAGTAGCGTCTTTTGGTTTACCATAACCTAATTGCCAATTATTTATTTGCTTTAAGTCATTTATTTTGCCTGCAAAGATATATTTAAGTGCAGTGCGTGTTTGTAAATATCCTCTGACTAAATAATGTCCTGGTTTAAGATTAATGTCATCTATGGCTTGAGTAAATTTAACGGCAGTTCCACAAAAGGTTTTATTAACTAGTAAATTGACTTTTATAAACTGGTCATATACATAATTATTTGGCAGCATAAATACAGCATATACATGATGTTGACCCAACCAGGGACGCACCACTATTTTCTCAGGATGGATATAAGATTGTGTAAGTTGGCTGACCATAAATCCCTCTTTTGTACAGGAAAAATTTGGGGCTTTATCTAAGAACTTAACAAAGCCAATTATGATCACTAAAGTCAAAGAAAATAAAAAATAAAGGAGTTGACGGTTTCGCACTGCTACTATCAATAATTATTCATGGTTTCCATATTAACAGGGTACCAAAAATAATAAAGTGTGTTGCTACACGGTTACTATGGCGATCGCTTATGATAGTCAATATATCATTTAGTACCCGTAATTACTGCCATGAATTTACTAATAATGGCTCTTCCGTACTTACTATGCTAAATTATTGTTTCAAATCCCAAAATCCTTGCCATATAAGGATTTTACGTTAATTCATTGATTAATTTGACATAAATTTGCCATCAAAAACAATCAAACCCTTTGTTTATATGGGTTATGGGGTAAATAAACTCATATTTGGCATAACAGGTACGGAAGAACCCTAATAATTATATCCGAGATGGTGAAGTAAAATTACAACAAGCCAACCAAATTCTTCAGCAATTAGGAACTAATTTATCTATTGCGGAACGTGACTATGAAAATCGCCAAATGTCTACTGGCACTAGAAGCCGCCCAAAATCAACTAGAACAAGATTCCCAATATCTCACTATTTTGATTCAACAAAAAATTGCCCAACAAAAAGCCACGGAAGCAGCGTGAAGGACAAACTGTACATAAAGGATAAGCGATCTCTGCTGTTGGTTCTACAGGCTTATCCACCGGACTTCACCTCCATTTTGAAGTCCGCCGTAATGGTACACCCGTTGACCCAGCAAATTACTTATAATTTAATTCTATTTAAATTCAAAAAGTATGCTATACTGTTAGAAGTATAAGGGCGCGTGGCTCAGTGGATAGAGCAACAGGTTCCGGTCCTGTAGATCGGGGGTTCGAATCCCTCCGCGCTCACTTTTATTTTCTTTGAGATTTGAATTAGTTTCCCATAACAAAAAAACCACTAATCAATTATCTCAATTTTATCATGGTATGTGTATGATTTTTTACAAAGCATATTTCATATCCTGAAATAAACTTCTATATCTGGTTCTTAATTAACTAGCGCACTATGAATCACCAAAGTTAAGCTATGGCATTTTAGTCAAAAACTACATCTGAAATTAATATGCGGAACCCGGGACTTGAACCCGGAAGCCCGTGAAGGCACTAGAACCTGAATCTAGCGCGTCTGCCAATTCCGCCAGTTCCGCAGGAATCGAATCTTATTAACAGTTAATCATTATTGCCCAATTTTTTTTATTTGTCAAGAAAAGATTTGCCAGAATAGAGATAGGAAAATTTGAAAATTTTGTTCACATCTAGCCAATCCCCATTTTTCCAATCAAGCCGGCATAGTCCATGATAGAATCTAACGACTTTATGGCATTTGACAACTTTAGAGAAAACTCTTCTTTGCTTTTAGCTAGAGGATAATCAACTTAGAATCAAAAGCAACATCAAACCTTTATAATTACGTACTTTTGGAGGTAGGCTTATTAATTCTTCTAGCAGCTTACCAGATGCCAAGTCTTCACTAGCAACAGACTCCTCAGTCTTGCAAATCAGTGGAGGGCATCCTTTGGGAGGTCATGTAAAAATTAGCGGAGCTAAGAATTCCGCCCTGGTAATCATGGCTGGAACATTCCTCTGTTCCGGTGATTGTCGGATTCGCAACGTTCCCTTATTAGCGGACGTAGACCGGATGGGACAAGTTTTATCAGCTTTAGGATTACGTTTAAATAGAGAAGGGGAAATTTTAGATGTTGATGCGCGAGAAATTACCACATCTAAAGCCCCTTATGAACTAGTTACCCAACTGCGAGCCAGTTTCTTTGCCATTGGTCCAATTTTAGCCCGACTAGGAGTAGCACAAATGCCCTTACCAGGGGGTTGTGCTATTGGTGCTAGACCTGTAGATTTGCACGTCAGAGGACTGCAAGCAATGGGCGCAGAAGTGTTAATTGAGCATGGTATTTGCAATGCTCATGTTCCTGGAAATAATGGCAGATTAACAGGAGCAAAAATATACTTAGATACTCCCAGTGTTGGGGCAACAGAAACCTTAATGATGGCTGCTACCTTAGCAGATGGAGAAACCATCATTGATAATGCTGCCAGAGAGCCAGAAGTAGTTGATTTAGCTAACTTCTGTAACTCAATGGGAGCAAAAATTCAAGGCGCAGGAACAAGTACAATTACGATAGTCGGTGTACCTAAATTACACTCAACTGATTATACTATTATTCCTGACCGCATTGAAGCAGGAACATTATTGATTGCTGGTGCAATTACTCGCTCTGAAATAATTTTATCCCCAGTTGTACCAGATCATTTAATCCCCGTTATTGCCAAGTTGCAGAAAATTGGTGTATCAATTATCGAAGAAGGGAAGGATTGCTTACGGATATTGCCAGCGAAAGCACTTAAAGCTGTAAATATTGATACCTTGCCCCATCCTGGATTTCCTACGGATATGCAAGCACCTTTCATGGCTTTACTAACTGTGGCTGAAGGTGACAGTATCATTAATGAATCAGTCTTTGAAAATCGCTTGCGTCATGCTTCTGAGTTAAATCGTCTGGGCGCAGATATCCGTGTTAAAGGTAATACTGCTTTTGTTCGGGGAGTGCCAGTGTTATCGGGCGCACCAGTCATAGGCACGGATTTAAGAGCTTCCGCAGCTTTAGTCATAGCCGGATTAGCAGCGACGGGAACAACCATTGTTCAAGGATTACACCACTTAGATCGAGGCTATGATCGCCTGGATCTGAAGTTACAGCAATTAGGAGCGAAAATTCTGCGCGTAAATGAAGCATCGAAAGATGTAGATTTACTTGCTAATAACACTATTACCCCACCCTCAGTTTCTATCTAAGGTTTGAGTATTTTGTCTTTGTGAACTTGATGGCGATTATTTTTATTTATTAATAATTTTCGCCATTAACTTTCTGAAAATCCAATTAATCTGTACAATTATTAAGTAAATTTTATAAAAACTAAACATGATTGGGGTAGCAGTTGTTGGTACGGGATTTGGTCAAAAAGTTCATATTCCTACATTTCAAGCACATCATAATACTAAAATCGTTGCTGTTTATCATCGAGATATTAATAAAGCAAGAACTATTGCTGCCAGTCATAATATCCCCTATGCAAGCGCTAATTTAGCAGAAATTCTAGCTTTACCCACAGTTGAAGCTGTCAGCATTTCCACACCGCCATTTTTGCATTATGAAATGGCTAAACAGGTTTTGCAAGCTGGTAAACATCTCTTATTAGAAAAACCTGTAACTTTAAATGTCAATGAAGCTAAAGAATTATATCAGTTAGCAAAGAGTCAAGGTGTAATTGCAACTGTAGATTTTGAATTTCGGTTTGTTCCAGAATGGCAATTTTTCGCTCAACTTCTGGCTGCAAATTATGTGGGGAACATCCGATTAATTAAAATTGATTGGTTGGGTTCTTCTCGCGCTGATACTTCTCGTCCTTGGAATTGGTATTCTAGTAAAGAAAAAGGTGGAGGTGCTTTAGGTTCTTTAGGTTCTCATGCTTTCGATTATATTAATTGGTTATTCGGTTCAGTTGGTAAATTAAATGCTCATTTAACTACTGCTATTTCTGAAAGAGTGAACCCTGCAAATGGAGAATTACAAGCAGTTGATACTGATGATACTTGTTTATTATCTTTGGAATTAGTAAATGGTACACCTTGTCAAGTTTCTATTAGTGCAGTTGTTCATGCAGAAAGAACTCATTGGATAGAAGTATATGGGGATAAGGGAACATTAGTTTTAGGTAGCAAAAATCAAAAAGACTATATTCATGGTTTTCAGATTTGGGGTTCTCAACCGGGTGAATCTTTAAAAGAAATAGCAGTTCCGCAACAATTTCTCTTTCCTCAACATTATCATGATGGGCGAATTTGTGCTTTTCTTCGGGTTGTTGATGAATGGGTAAAAGGAATTACTAATCATCAACAAACTACACCTTCTCTAAAAGAAGGGGTTTATTCGCAATTGTTAATGGATTTATCCCATGAATCTCATGAAAGAGGAAGTTGGGTAAATGTACCAAGTTTGGGAGAGTTTTTAGATTAGGTGAATGATGATGACTAATAATTACTACAGAAATCATGTAGATAATTATAAAGTTCTCGAAATAAAGGACATCTTTTTTGTAAATTTTCTGGGACTATTTTTAGTAATAGCAAAGGTGTATGTAACCCTTTAGAAAATCTTGTTGATTGGATATCAAAGTTTAGTTCTAGTGAAATGCTACTATCAACTATTAGCTGAGATAATTTGTCTTGACAACAATCTCTATCTTCATCATATTTACTAAAAGATTCAGGATCATTAAATGGGATATTTTTCTGCTTGCTTAACCAATAACGCATTTTTTCATGTCTACCGCGAAAATCTGGATGTTTAGCAATAGTATTATCCCAATCTCCAATCATCCATGATTCTAATTCAGGTGCAGCAAAAGCGATATAGTGAGGAATATCATGACATTCAGTTATTTTAGATATTGCTGATATAAACTTCTCCTTTTGAGAATTAACATCTCGACAGTCTAAATCATCAAAAACTAAAATTAAATCACATTTTTTAGGTTCAGATTCCAAAGCAATAGGTAATTCTTGGGTAATTTGTTCAATTAAACTTTTACCTGTTTTACCATAACCAGTTACCTTCCCAGGTTTTGGTTCTGGTTTTATTCTTGCTGGTGTTTTCCGTTCAAATTGACAACCAGGAAAATTCTTTTGTAAAAAAGGAATTAATCCTCTAACTTCCGCTTCTCCACCACCTGCAAATACCCAAACTACCACGGCCATCCTCCCACAGTAGGATCTCCTACACGATATAAATCACCTAATTGCCATCCTTCTTCTAGTTTTTGATCTAAAATTTCATGAGAGAGTGTTTTCATGGAAAAATGCGTTTTATCTTGAGAATAAAAACAATAAACATTTTCTAAGCAATCTGTAAAATGATCTAAAAGATCAGGACTATGAGTAGTGATAATAATTTGAGTTTTTCTAGCAGCTTGTTTAATCCATTCTGCTAAAATTGGCATCCAAGATACGTGCAAACCTAATTCTGGTTCATCAATAACTAATAAGGAAGGTAAAATAGGAGAATATAATATAGTCGCCCAGCATAACATTCTTACCGTTCCATCTGACATTTCTGTGAGATAAAATGGTTCTTTAATATCTTCAAAATGCCATTCTAGTGTTAATGATAAGCGCCCAGAACGAATAGAACGTAGCCGACGAGTTTTAGGCAAAATAGACTTCATAGCATTATTAATACTGTCTTCAAAGTCAATATTTTTCTGGGTTAAATTCTCAAATACTAAAGGTAAATTATTTCCTGATGTAGATAAATAAATATCATTTACTCCTATTTTTGGTTCTGAATTTCTAATTTGATGCAAATCCATGTTATTCGCATTATAAAATTGCCATTGAGAAATAAATGCAATTAACTCTCTTCTAACTTTATAAGCAGGTGTGGTTAGTGTAGTTATCAGTTTATTTTGACTATTTTCCAATAATTCTGAAAGTGCATTTAAACCTAAAATATTTGCAGGAATATTATCTAATACTTCAAAATGTGTTCCTACTTTCTGTTCAGATTGGTTATAGACTGATATAACGCCTTTACCTATATTTTGCAGTTTTGGATCATGAAATTTATAATAATAAAAAGGTGATGACTCTGGATTGGGTAAATCATCTCCACTATATAAAGATTCTTGATGAATAGTTAATTTCTGTTTTTTTCTATCTACAAATAAATCAATATCCAGAATTGGACTTTTAATTCGACTACTATATTGTAATATTTCCGAAAACCCATATTGTAATTTAATTACAGCAGGACTATCCACACTATTATCTAAAATCCTATCATTACCAAACCTACTAATTGCTTCTTCAAAACTAGTAATACCACGACTTTCATCAGGAATACTAGTTAAACAATCCTTTAAAAATTTTAATGTACTGATAAAATTACTTTTTCCAGAACCATTTGATCCTATAAAAATATTGAGATTTTTTAACTCTACAGCTTGAGATAACGAGAGATTTTTATAGTTCTGGGTAAAAATAAATTTAAGAATTGGTTGATCCATATTTTTTAATTTAAACTATATAAAAATGTTTTTTGGCTGAGAAAATTATACAATATATTTTCTGAGATTTACAATAAAAATATATTAGGATACAATAAAAATAAATCAACCAAAGGTGGCGTTTATGGCAACCCTACTCAGTGAAACCAAATCACAGACTGGACTGGTCATCTCTTGGGAAGCCTTACCCGATGATTTTCAGTTGGAGGATGAACCAGTGGAAAATACAGGACAGCCACTTTTAGCGGGGGCTTTGCGGGAAAGTTTAGAAATCAGTGGATTTATTCAACCACAAATGTTAATCGCTGCCAATTTTGGTCTGTGTGCCACGTTAAATGAGCAATTTGTGGCTAAAGCACCAGATTGGGTATATGTGCCTTCTGTTAAAGAGATATTAGCAGAACGTAAAAGCTATACACCCAATTTGGAAGGGGATATACCTGCTGTAGTGATGGAGTTTTTATCAGATAAAGACGGTGGAGAATATTCAGTTAAGCGTACCTATCCGCCGGGAAAATGGTTTTTTTATGAACAAATTTTACAAGTTGCCATTTACATCATATTTGAGCCAAATGGGGGATTATTAGAATATTATCAACTGGAAAATGGACGTTATGAATTAAAACAACCAGATGAGAATGGTCGTCATTGGATTGAAGAAATGGGACTGTTTTTAGGAACTTGGCGAGGTGCAAAAGAAGGACGGACTGGCTATTGGTTAAGATGGTGGGATCAAACAGGTAATTTGTTACCTTGGGCTGTGGAACAAATTGAACAGGAACGCCAACGGGCTGAACAAGAACGCCAACGGGCTGAACAAGAACGGGAGGAAAAAGAACGGCTAATAGCTTATTTGCGATCACAGGGAATTGACCCCAATAATTTGCCTATAAATTAGATATTGCGCTATATATATTAAGGGCTGGTGGGCATTGCCCACCCTACGGAATAATCAGACAATCACGAAATTATTGATGTTCAATGTTCCTGTTAATCCTGTGATTTCAATAATGGCATCGGTAGAACTATTAAATCCTGCTGTTGCATCATTAATAGCCACAAAGGTTTTTTGTCCAAAACTGAATTGAGCAGCGAAATTTGACCCAAAAGCTGCGGCTGTTAATTTTGCCCCGATATCTGCGGCATTTAGAGTATTAACTCCTCCCACATCTACAAATCCGGCTCGTGTCGTAGAAACACGGAACAAATCATTACCTGTTGTGGCGTTGAAGTCTGTAATTACATCAAAGTTAGCTAAGAGAGAATCAGTGAGATTTTGGTAAACAAATTTATCACTCCCTAAACCACCAGTTAAAGTATCTTTACCGCCTGCGCCAGTGAGAACATCATTATTTGCACCACCAACGAGGAAATCATTACCACTAGTACCTGTCACAGTCAGACTAAAAGGATTACCAATCTTTCCGTCAGCATTAGCATCTATGCCAAAATTAGTTTCTTGAGTTAAAGCATCAGCCGAATTTAATGCCCATTGTCCCTCAGAAGAAACCCAATTCCAGTTACTATCTAAACTCCAGATATGCAGGAAGTTTCCAGAAACGTTTTTCCAGAGAACTTGATTAACGCCATTGACAGTTTCTGCGGCTAGAGTTTGCCATCCTGAGTAGATATCTTGGTAGATTTGTTGTCCACCGTTTTTAATGGTATTCGGGGTATTTGTTCCGATTTGGGTAAAGTATTTATTGGCTGCATCTTTGATGAATTTGGTATTACCTGCTAATTCAATTGGGGTGTAACCAATAACACCATCACTATTAGCATCTATGCCAAAATTAGTTTCTTGAGTTAAAGCATCAACTGAATTTAATGCCCATTGTCCCTCAGAAGAAACCCAATTCCAGTTACTATCTAAACTCCAGATATGCAGGAAGTTTCCAGAAACGTTTTTCCAGAGAACTTGATTAACGCCATTGACAGTTTCTGCGGCTAGAGTTTGCCATCCTGAGTAGATATCTTGGTAGATTTGTTGTCCACCGTTTTTAATGGTATTCGGGGTATTTGTTCCGATTTGGGTAAAGTATTTATTGGCTGCATCTTTGATGAATTTGGTATTACCTGCTAATTCAATTGGGGTGTAACCAATAACACCATCACTATTAGCATCTATGCCAAAATTAGTTTCTTGAGTTAAAGCATCAACTGAATTTAATGCCCATTGTCCCTCAGAAGAAACCCAATTCCAGTTACTATCTAAACTCCAGATATGCAGGAAGTTTCCAGAAACGTTTTTCCAGAGAACTTGATTAACGCCATTGACAGTTTCTGCGGCTAGAGTTTGCCATCCTGAGTAGATATCTTGGTAGATTTGTTGTCCACCGTTTTTAATGGTATTCGGGGTATTTGTTCCGATTTGGGTAAAGTATTTATTGGCTGCATCTTTGATGAATTTGGTATTACCTGCTAATTCAATTGGGGTGTAACCAATAACACCATCACTATTAGCATCTATGCCAAAATTAGTTTCTTGAGTTAAAGCATCAACTGAATTTAATGCCCATTGTCCCTCAGAAGAAACCCAATTCCAGTTACTATCTAAACTCCAGATATGCAGGAAGTTTCCAGAAACGTTTTTCCAGAGAACTTGATTAACGCCATTGACAGTTTCTGCGGCTAGAGTTTGCCATCCTGAGTAGATATCTTGGTAGATTTGTTGTCCACCGTTTTTAATGGTATTTGGGGTATTTGTTCCGATTTGGGTAAAGTATTTGTTTGTTGAATCTTTGACTAATTTGGTATTACCTGCTGATTCAATTGGGGTAAAAACAAGGGCGGGTTGAAATTCAAATGCCCCGATATCAACTGTACCACCGGAAATTCGTGTATATCCACTGCCTCGGTTATCAAAGGGGATATTTTCGCTATTATTGCCATCGCCATCAATATCAAAAACGTCTGTTGTGATTAAGGCATTATTGCCTTTATTAATGGCTGGACTACCGCTCAGTAGTGCATGAGTGAAAATGCCGTTGCCATTATCTTGTAATGGTCCAAGTTTAGGATTGACGTTAACGATATCTGTTCCTGTGCCAACAGTACCACTTGCTCTTGAAAGATTGCCGATTAGGTTGTTATTATTGCCATTAATGTTGCCATCAAGATCAGGAGATCCACCAATATTTCCAGCAACAATTGAATTTTTTAGGTTAACACTAGCACGCGAATTGTCAATTCCTCCAACATAAAAGTTGTATGTTTCATCAGCAGCATTTTGAGTTATCGTACTATTAAATATGTTAAGTATTCCATCAGATGCATAAATTCCACCGCTATAATCAGCTTGATTACCGCTCACGGTACTGTTAATTAAACTAGTTGTACCCGAATGGAATATTCCCCCACCAGAAGATCGAGCGGTATTATTATAAATCGTGCTATTGCTGATAGTTAAGGTTCCACTACTTTGGATACCACCACCTGAGTCTGCAGTGTTATTTTTAATCGTTGTTCCCAACAGAATGGCCTGACCACCATTATAGATCCCACCACCACCATGATAAAAACCATCCACTTTATTATCAGCAACAGTTGAGTTGGTTAAAGCTAATACACCTTGATTGTATATTCCTCCTCCGAACGAGTAGTCCCATGTGGAATTGTTTTTTACAGTTGTGTTGAATAATAAGGCTGTAGCATTCGAGCCAATATAAATCCCACCACCACCTTCAGTTGTTAATCCTCCTTTGACTACAACAGGACTTACGCA
>NZ_AP018316.1:769672-790460 GCF_002368115.1 Dolichospermum compactum NIES-806
GCAGTCTGACGCACCCTACAACAGATTTTTAGTGTGACACTTGCGTAAGTCCTATACAATATTGCTCAAGTTTAAGTAATTAAACACCTCAAAAACGCGATCTGCGCTTGTCAAACCACTAGCATCAATTGTGGCAGGTTGAGTTCCCGTTGATTGAATTGTGACTTTACCGAGAACATCTAAATCTCCTCCTGTGGTATCAGCGAGAGAAAAAGCTGTGAGTTTATAGATTGTTCCTCCCGTTAAATTGATAATGTAATTATTGGTTGTATTAGCATTGGCTATTAAAATCGCATCCCGCAAAGATAACCCACCCGTAGCACTACCATCATTTTGATCTGCGGTTGTTGTCACTGTTAAAACAATTGGTGTATTTTGCTCTACAGCAACTTGTTCACCTCCTACAGTAATATTTGCCGAATCATTTTCTGTGTTAATTCTGTCTAATTCCTGAGTTGTTAAATTCTGTCCACGCACCAAGGCTGAGAATTTTTCTCCTTCATCTCCGGGGGTGTCTATTTGATTAATTTGAGCATCAATAAAATGCCCAATTTCTTCTAATAAAACCGCACTAATGGCTTCTGGTGTGGCATTTGCTAAAAAGCTATCTGATAGATAAATCTTATTGGTGCTGCCAGCATAAGCACCGTTAGCATTGCCCAAATTGCTATTATCAAGAATCTCAATTTGTGGAAGTTGACTAAAATCACCAGATAGCCATTGTAAACGCAGAATTTCGGCTGCGCTACGGTTGTATTGTGTACCAAATGTAGTATCGAATAGATTCCAGAAGTTGTCTGAACCTGCAAAGGTGCTGAGTTGGTTGTAAGTCAGGGTGAGGACAGTATTCATGGTTTTGATTAATTATTGGTGTTAAAATAATGTCTGGAGAGAATAGTATATGTCACGTATGTAACAGTATATCAAAGCTTATGTAAATGCAACTGTGACACAAATACTTACAAGTGTCAACTCTAGATTTCGGATATGTACTCAAAATGGTTAAAAAGCTTTTAGAATCCAGAATCCAGGGAATAAATTCCCTGTCTGATAGCTAAAGTCGGTTTAAACCGACTATTTTTCCTTTATTTTTTCTATAGCACTGGACAGAGTAGTTAATTAGAGTGCGTTTTAACGCAATTTAGCTATGAGACCGGAAATTTATTTCCGGGTGGGTATGGAAGCTTGATTTTACTGCATTCTATCAATTGTTCGATATTGAATTGCTTCAGCTACGTGCTGGGGTTTGAGGTTGTCATCTCCTGCTAAATCTGCAATGGTTCGTGCTACTTTGAGAATGCGATCGCTCGCTCTTGCGGATAAGCCTAATTTCCTAATTGCAGCTTCTAATAAAGTCCGACTAGCATCATCTAATTTACACCATTTTTGTAAATGACGACTTTGCATTTGAGCATTACATTGTAAATCTTCTTTTTGAAACCGAATTACAGCTTTTTCTCTAGCTTTTTCTACTCGTTGCGCTACAGATTTCGACGCTTCTCCCGTTGGTTGTTGGGTAATTTCTTCGGGTTTCAAACGATTTACAGCTACTTGCAAATCAATTCTATCCATTAATGGTCCAGATAATTTTGCCCAATATTGTTCCCGTTGTCGAGGTGAACAAGTACATCCTTGAATTGTATCGCCATAATAACCGCAAGGACAGGGATTTGTACTGGCTACTAATGTAAATTGTGCGGGAAAAGTGACAGATTGTTTAGTTCGAGAAATGGTCACAAACCCATCTTCCAAAGGTTGACGCAGGAACTCTAAAACATCTCTTTTAAATTCCGTTAATTCATCTAAAAAAAGTACACCTCTGTGGGATAATGAAATTTCGCCAGGACGGGGAAAAGTGCCACCACCAACCAAAGATGGACCAGATGCGGAATGGTGGGGACTCCGAAAAGGTCTTTCTCTAACTAAAGAACCCCGATTTTTCAACAATCCAGCCACAGAATGAATGCGTGTTACTTCCAAAGATTCAGGAAAACTTAAAGGTGGTAAAATCCCCGATAACCGCCTTGCTAACATCGTTTTTCCGCTTCCGGGTGGTCCAACAAAAATTAAATTGTGTCCCCCCGCAGCCGCAATTTCTAACGCCCTGCGTGCGTGTGCTTGTCCTTTGACATCCTGTAGATCTGCTAAATTCAAAGATGTTGACTGGGAAGTTTCAATTGTTTGATTTAACTGGACAGGTTGGTATTTTTTAGGATTATTTAATAAGTCCACTACATCAGCAACATCTTTGCACCCATAAACCGCTAAACCTTCAACAACAGCAGCTTCTTGGGCATTATCAACGGGAACAACTAAACCCGTAATTCCCATTTTTTTCGCAGTTGCAGCAATCGGTAAAACACCAGCAACCGGACGCAAACTACCATCTAGAGAAACTTCACCTAAAAATAAAAAATCTCCCAATAAATCGGCGTTAACTTGTTCAGAAGCTGCTAAAATTCCCACACTAATCGGTAAATCAAACGCGGGTCCTTCCTTTCGTAAATCTGCGGGAGTTAGGTTAATGACAATTTTCCGCATAGGAAACGCAAAACCCGCATTTTTCAAAGTAGCTTTTACCCGTTCTTTAGATTCTTGAATTGCGGAATCTGGTAAGCCTAAAATGACAATTCCCGGTAAACCACCGGAAACATCAACTTCCACACCCACTTTTACAGCGTCAATCCCGATGATAGATGCACTCCACACTCTAGCCAGCATTTTTTATATATAAATAAACTTTGATAATATCAAAGCAGATTTTTGGGTGCATTAACAATGAGTGAAATCACCCAACAGGATTGTTAATATAATAATAGCAGCTGCGTTTGGTACTAACATCCGGAGGTTTGGCCATAAAACTATAGATGCACTGACTACACACCATCTTAACTTTTTATCGTCTATTCCAGCGATCGCTTAAAATCTTTAACAGATGAGTAAGTAAAACTGCATGAGTCCGAACACAGAAACCATTTTCAGCAAAATCATTCGTAAAGAAATTCCCGCGAATATTGTTTATGAAGACGATTTAGCCCTAGCCTTTACAGATGTTAACCCCCAAGCGCCAGTTCATATCCTCGTTATTCCCAAAAAACCCATAGTTAGTCTAGCTACCGCAGAACCAGAAGACACAGCACTTTTAGGACACCTGTTATTAACAGTCCAGAAAGTTGCAGCAGCAGCGGGACTAGAAAACGGTTATCGAGTAGTTATGAATACTGGCGCTGATGGTGGTCAAACAGTATATTATTTGCATATACACATCCTTGGTCGTCGCCCTATGTCCTGGCCTCCAGGTTAATTATAGCGTTTCCCAGGTATGCACAGAAAGCTTATTTCTGTGCTATTTTTACGGATTTAACAGACAAATAATCTTGGCTTTGTTACCCACTAACTCAAGTTGCTATCTGAAAACGGTTCATAGTTTAACCAAATATGAAACCCCTCTCCAAACCTCTCCCCGCAACGGGGATAGGCTTTGAACTTGTTATAAAAAAGTTTGTATGATAAAAAAGTCGGCGTTCCTGAATTGAGGTATGAAATTCCCAAATTGAATCTTTAAAACTCAAACCTCAGTGCGTCTTTGCGCCTTTGCGTGAGACTAAAATTCATACCTTTAATCAGCAACGCCAAAAAGTCCAGCTTCTAGCCGTTTTGAGTATAGTTATCTAGTTGAGGCTGGTAATAGGCGATAAAATTCCAGTTCTCATCCTGTACATCCTTAAATCCTGGACATCCTGATTCTGACAATTTCTCTAACTAGCAACTTACGTTACTATATGCAATATCGTCGTTTTGGTAAAACTAATTTATATCTTTCTGTTTTTTCTTTGGGAACAATGCGCTGTTTAATTGATAGCGAAAATGTCCAACAACTTCTGGAAAAAGCTTTATCTTTAGGACTTAATCATTTAGAAACTGCTAGAGGTTACGGTGACAGTGAAGCATATTTAGGTAAAGCGATAAAAGCTGGTTTACCAGTACCTCGTAGTCAAATTCACATTACTACCAAAATTCCCCCGACACCTGATGCTGATTGTATGCGTCGGTATATTGATGAATCTTTAAATCGCTTGAATTTAGATTATCTGGATTGTTTAGGAATTCATGGATTAAATACTTGGCAACACTTAGAATGGATACAAGCTAAAAATGGCTGTATGCAAGCTGTTGAGGAAGCTGTAAATGATGGAAAAGTGGGACATATTGGGTTTTCTACTCACGGTTCATTAGATGTAATTTTAGCAGCTATAAATACAAATCTTTTTGAATTTGTTAATCTCCATTATTACTATTTTTTTCAACATAATGCCCCCGCAATTCAGTTAGCAACCGACAAAAATATGGGCGTTTTTATTATTTCTCCTGCGGATAAAGGCGGAAAATTATATACTCCACCCCAAACTTTAAAGGAACTTTGTTACCCATTTAAACCATTAGATTTAAATTATCGGTTTTTGCTGAGTGACAGCAGTATTCATACTTTGAGTATAGGACCTGCAAACCAACAAGAATTAGTAATATCTCCAGAACTTTTTAATCATGAAAATGAATTAACAGAAGCCGAAATTGATATCTTTGAAAAATTAGAAAATCAGCAAAATAATGTTTTATTAACTGATAAATGTAGTCAATGTTATGCCTGTTTACCTTGCCCGGAAAATATTCATATTCCCGAAGTTTTAAGATTACGAAATTTAGCTTTAGCCTACGATATGACAGATTATGGAAAATATCGTTATGGAATGTTTGAAAATGCCGGACATTGGTTTCCCGGAATGAAAGCCAATCGTTGTACAGAATGTGGTGATTGTTTGCCCAAATGTCCAGAAAATTTAGATATTCCCACCTTACTAAAAGATACCCATGAAAGATTACAGGGGAAAGCAGGAAGAAGATTATGGGGGTAAATTGAAAATTTAACCTTCATTCTTTGCGCCTTTGCGCCTTTGCGCCTTTGCGTGAGACATATTCATATTTGCCAAAAATCTAAACTTGTTTAACTCTTACTTCCTCAACCTCTGCCAAAGTTTCCATAGTTAACGGTGTAGATTGACTAGCGCCAGAGAGAAGTTTTAACAAATTAGGACGGGCATCATATAATAGATAGATAATGCGATCGCCTATTTCCCATTGTTGACTTGCAGACATCACCTGTAACCTTTCTTCTCGCTCTAACAATAGCGGTACTAAAATCCCCTCTCGAATTTTTTCTTGTATATGTTCTTGTTGAGAGTCAAATTCTGCCGCATTTAATGTAGTTGTTCCTAATTTCACCTGTCCATTCATCAAATATTCATTCCAAGTTTTTACCGGTAAATCAGAGACAAAGGCTTGATCTACCTTACTATTAACCAAAGGAGAACCTTGGGGATGATGGGGAAATATAGCTAAAACCCGGGGAGGATTAAATTCCTCAGCAGCCCGTTGAGCTAAGACAAAATTCACCTCACCATTGCTGGTAATGGCTAAAAAAGTTCCCATCGAGCCTATGCCAGCTTCTTCCAGTATTTCCCCATCTAAAGCACTACTAGCAATCACTCGCAGATTTTGGGCTTCAGCTTGGGCTAACCGTTCCGGGTCAGTATCAATCATCACCACAGTTTCTCCCCGTTCTTGAAAAAAGCGGGCAATTAATAAACCCAGGGGATTACAGCCGACAATTACCGCCCCAGTAGCATCTTTAGAAGTAATTCTCAAACATTTAACCAACCAGCCAGCGGTTAAACCTTGGCAAAAAACCGTCATAATAATTGTCAAAAAGACTAAAGCTTTAATCGAATCACCACCATTCACGCCCCTCTGGGTCAGTAAAATCGCAAATAAAGACGCTACAGAGGCGGAAACTATGCCTCTGGGTGCAACCCAACTCAAAAATAGTTTCTGTCGCCAATTTAGATCACTATTCCAAGTACACAAAATAATGTTAATGGGACGAACGACAAACATTAACACCAAAACCGTGAATAAACTCCCCCAACCTAAAGCCAAGACACTGGCAATGGATAAATCAGCCGCTAGGAGGATGAATAATACAGAAACGCTGAGAATTGTCAGTTGATTTTTAAAGCTTCGCAATAACCGCTCTTCGGGAACTGAAGAGTTGGCAAATACCGCACCTGCTACTACTGTGGTCATAATTCCCGATTCAGAGCGAATTATTTGCGCTAGGGCAAACAACACCCATAAAACTGCCAGAACAACCAGATTTTTGAGTTCAAAGGAAATGAAATTGGCGCGTTTGAACATCCAACTCATTAAATATCCACCAACGCCACCAATGCCCGCACCCACAGCGAAACGTAAAATTAGACCAATAATGGCATTAACTGGGTCTGTATCACCATTTAAAATCGTATCCAGGACAACGTAAGCTAGGATAGCTCCCACAGGATCTATTAAAACTCCTTCGCCTTCTAATAGCGTTGCTACTTGTCTATCTACGTTAATTTGTTGAATTAAAGGACCAATTACGGTCGGTCCGGTGACAACAACAATGGACGCATAAAGCACTGCTATATTCCAGGGAAACTCCCCTAGCCAGTGTGCGGCAAGACTTCCCCCTAGTAGGGTGATCAGAGTTCCCAGGGTGACGAGTAACTGGAGACTGAGGGAAACTTTGCCCAACTCCTGCCGATCTAATTTGAGTCCGCCTTCAAATAAAATGATTGCTGTTGCTAGGGAAACAATCACTTCTAATCCTGTTCCCAGTAAATGGGGTTGTAATATTCCCAGTCCGTCTTTACCTAAAAGGATGCCTAATAGGAGTAGTAACACGATACTAGGTAATTTGAAATATGCAGCCATTACCTGGGCGCTAATGCCTGCAAAAACAGTGATCACCATCTGGAGGGTGATTTCAAAAGGTGTTTCCATGTTGTAGATTTTGAGCCATTGATTTCAAAATCCTCTCTAAAGAATCATAAACATTAAGTTTACAAAAATTGTAGTCTGATTATTTTTTTTGGCAAAAGGCAAGGGGCAACAGCTAGATATTCTTCCTACCCCTTGATCCTACGGCTAAAAAAATCTTTCCAAAAACTCTTGACATTCCTAAAAAAACCCGTTACATTATTAAAAGTGAAGAGAAACAAGCCCCCATCGTCTAGAGGCCTAGGACACCTCCCTTTCACGGAGGTAACAGGGATTCGAATTCCCTTGGGGGTATTATAAAAGGGATAGAAAAAGAGTAAAATTTTTTTTCTATCCCTTTTAACATTTCTGTAGTGTTTGTATAGTGATACAAATGCAGGAATAAATGTTTTCAATCTTAATGAATTTATCCTCACGCAAAGGCGCAATCACGCTTCGTGTTCGTGTAACGTGCCGAAGGCATAGAGTAGGCGCAAAGGTAATGGGTTTTAAGGTAAGAAATTTTATACTGAATATAGCTTTGCCACGCAGCTTGTCTGTGAAAATTAAGGATTATATTCAAATTCGTTTTGCGATCGCTACTAATGTCACAATTCAATAACTATAGTTAAACTATAGGGCTTACGCATTGACCAAGTTTACCAAATATGTGATGTGGATTTTATCTCTTGTAGGGTGCGTCAGACCCAATAATTTGACAAAAAACAAATTTCCTCTATCTGACGCACCCTAATTTTATAAGAATAAATTAAGTGATATAGAATAGAAGTCCGTACGGTTTAAAAAAAGTTATTATAAAAAATCAATCATGCAGACATCTAATTTTGTTTATATTTATGATCGCAAAGTCTAAAAAGTTTCGTTGGCAAAAAACTAAATATTCTACCTTAGCTCGAAAAATAGACATTTTCAGGGCTGCGGCTAAATTTATGTTATTTCTGTGGTGGGATAGTATTTTTCCTCAAGATTCTTTAGAACATAAGAAAAACCGTGCTACTTGGTTGGTGAATACTTTAATTGATTTAGGGCCTACTTTTATTAAAATTGGTCAAACTTTGTCAACTCGTGCCGATTTATTGCCTTTAGAATATATAGAAGCTTTGGGAACTTTACAGGATCAAGTTCCGGCTTTTAGTAGTCAAGAAGCAATTAATATGATTGAATTAGAATTAGGTAAACCTGTGCAATTTATCTATAAAGAATTTGAATTTAATCCTTTGGCTGCTGCTAGTTTAGGTCAAGTTCATAAAGCGACATTATACTCTAATGAAGAAGTGGTTGTTAAAGTTCAACGTCCGGGTTTAGAGGCTTTATTTAATTTAGATTTTAAAATATTATTACAGTTAATTAAGTTTTGCAATACATATTTTGCTGGGGTAAGGAAGTATAATTTACAATCAATCTATAATGAGTTCTTTGATTTGTTATTTCAAGAAATTGATTATATTCAAGAGGGTAAAAATTCTGATAAATTCAGGGAAAACTTTCATGGATATCCGCGAGTTATTATTCCTAAAGTTTATTGGCAATATACGACAACGAAGATATTAACTTTAGAATATAAACCAGGAATTAAAATCAATGATAAGGCAGCTTTGGAAGCTTGTGGAATTAATATTCATAAGGTAAATGAAACGGGGATTTGTTGTTATTTGAAGCAACTATTACAAGATGGTTTTTTTCAAGTTGATCCCCATCCAGGGAATATGGCAGTCAATCCAGATGGGAGTATTATCTTCTACGATTTTGGCATGATGGCAGAAATCGGAACTTTGAATAAGGAGGAGATGATTAAAACTTTTTTTGCTATTTTAAAAAAGGATAGTAATGAAGTAGTAAATACTTTAATGAGGATGGGATTACTTGAACCTATCCCAGATATGACTCCAGTAAAAAGATTAGTCACATTTTTATTAGATAAATTCACCGATAAACCTTTAGATGTTAAAGCATTGAGTGAGGTAAAAATTGAACTTTATGAAATGTTTGAACAGCAACCATTTCGCTTACCTGCTCAAATGACATTTATTTTAAAAGCCATAACCACATTAGATGGTATTGCCAGAACTTTAGAGCCTCAATATAATCCTACAGTATTATCCCAAACATTTATCAAAAGTCTAGCAGTCACAAAAAGTAAAGGAAATACTCTCGCTCAATTAAGCCATCAAGCTAGGGATTTTATTCAATATCAACTGACAAAACCGAATAAAACGGAAGTTTTAGTGAAAAAATTAGCAGAAAGAATTGAAAGGGGAGAGTTACAATTAAGAGTTAAAAATGTTGAAAGCGATAGCATCTTAGGACAAATTTATCTAGCCATCAAAACCTTAATTTATGCTTGTTTAACAGGATTTAGTCTATTGACGGGTTTAATCTTGATCATTGTCAATTATCATAATTGGGCGATCGCCATTTTTTGTGTATGTGCTTTTTGTCTATATTTATTAGTTAAATCCTTAATGAAATTAGCAGTGATAGAGAAAATAGAAAAAATGGGCAAAAAGTAGCCGATTTTAGCTATTCAAGGTTAATGTCTAACTTCTTTCCTCCTCCTAAATCCTAACTCCTAACTCCTGACTCCTAACTCCTAACTCCTCCCATATCAGCTAATTGGAGTCAAAGATAAAGGAAGAGTGAGTGTAAAACTAATTTCACTCAGTTGAGAATCGGGAATAGGAATACTCTCCACAGTAATTACCCCATTGAGATGTTGCACTAAAGACTTCACCAAAGCCAGTCCTAAACCAGTTCCAGGAGTCCAGCGCCCTTTACCACGCCGAAATTTATCGAAGATATAAGCCGCTTCTTCTTCAGATATTCCCCGTCCGGTATTTGTTACCTTAATAATAACCTGATCAAGTTTCCCAGTCACTTGGGGAGTGACTTCTACGCGGACGGTTGTATCATGCTCCGAGTATTTACAGACATTGGTTAATAATTCTTGTATAATCCGGTCAAAAGTCTCGACTTCTGTTTGTAACTTTAAAGGCTGATTCGGTAGTTCTACTACAATACGTAATTCTTTATCTGTAAGTTGTTGATCAAAAGACGTGAGGAGGGTTTGAATTTTAGCATTTAAGTCCAGACTTTCAAATTGCGGAAATTCTTGATGAGATTCTAGTTTTTGCAGGGTTAACAGGTCGTTAATTAAGTTAATTTCTTTAGTACATTCTGACTCTAAGATGTTTAAATATCGGTTTTGACGTTCTGGAGATATTCCTGGTAAACGTAAATTACGGATAGACATAAGCATATTTGTCAGAGGATAACGCAAGCGATCGCTAATATTGCTCACAAATTCATCTTTAAGTTCATTTAATTGTTGTAGTTGCTCTACGTATTGCCTAGTTCTTTCATACAATTTTGCTTGAACTTCCAAACTGCGATTGAGTTGTTCAGTCCGTTCATCTACCAAAGTTTGCACTTGTCGCAATGTTTGGGATTGAATAACAGCATCACTTAATTGAGCGCAAAGCATTTCTATTAAATTTAAGTCTGTTGTTTCCCAATTACGAGTAGTTGCTTGCTGTAAAACTACAAATCCTAAAACCTTACCTTGACTTTCCAATGGCATTAATATTGTATGAGGAAACTCTGTAATGGCAAATAAAGGAGCAGAATTACTAGTATTTTCATCTTCACAATTATGAGTCATGATAGGTTTTCCTGGATCTGTAAATAGAAGTTGACATAAACTACAATCAGACACCCAGAAAGACTGATCTAATTTATCTAGTTCACTAATAGCAGTAGTATGTATTTTTTTCGTCCATGCTCCTACTAAAGTTGCTTTCACCTTGGGTATTTGCTGCTGGGGAAGTTTTCTAAATAATGGATCTGCATATTTAAATAAAATTAGTAATCCCCGATCTGCTTCTAGTGCTTCAGCAGTGGAGCTAATCACCAACTGAAGCATTTGATTCAACTCTAATTTACTGCGATTGAGGACAGTTAATTGTTGAATTAAATTTTGAGCTTGTGTGAACCTGGCATTTAGGATATCCTGTCTCTAACTAGATATAAACCGTAATTTCTCTATAATTAACCTAGAAATATCAACTTTTACATCCGAATTAACACGGGAAACCTGACCTAATCCGTACAATTGTCTTAAATAAAACTAAAAATTAGGATTTTACCCAGTTACTAAGGTAGCGGCTGGGTAAAATTAACTAAAACTGCCGACTAATCAACCAAACTTTCGAGACTCAGAGGAACCATATCACCATTCCTAGTCAATCCTAATAACATTGACTGTTGCGATTCAATTAATTTACCTGTCAGGACACAGCGCTCATCTTGTTGTGCCACAGCAGCAATACTAGCGCGAATATCAGATTTAGAAAAACGGGGTTTCCATTCACCTGATTTTTGCTGGATATAATTCCAGAGTATATCTCGAATTAAAGACTGATATCCCTGATTGCCGGCGATATCTTTGAGTTTCTCCTTCAGTTCCCGTTCTAGACGGATACTAGTAACTTCCATATCAGTTGTTGGGGTGCGTGTAATGGTCTGCATAATTTTTTCTCCTTATAGGTATAGACAGGATAGTAATACAAGTGTAGTATGTTTAAAGGAATGTTCAATAGGTGAAATTTTCTGTGAAATCCATTTATCCCATCTCTACCTCCTCACAAGCAACCAAATGCCTCGGCAGTTGGGAATTTGCTGCTGCGGACGTGGAGAATTTATTTATGCGCCAGGATAGCCAACATCAAGGGCAAAGAACAAAAGGCAATTATGATTTTAAATATCCCAGCATGAATTTGCTGAATACAAAACCACAAATAGAGATCAAACGCGGGAGGTACAAGCCAAAAAATGCTGTACCAAAATAAGACGAAAAACCATCAGGTCAATTGTTAACCCCCGCAGTGTCTCAGACAAAAAGCGGGGGTTTTTTTATAAGGAGTCAGGCTGTGACAAGCGCAATCCAAGTATTAGAGCAATCTGTGGTCGTGTTTTCCCAGAATTACTTGCCACTATGTCGAGTAAATATCAAGCGGGCGATAGTGTTGCTAGTCAGCAATAAAGCCGAACCATTGGAATTTTCTACAGAAGACGGCTGGTTAATTAATTCACCTAGATTCGTCCTCTCTGTACCCAAACACATTCGCTTAAAAATTGCTGCGACGGAACGGATGTGGAAAATTCCCCCAGTGAATCGTCGGGAGGTTTTACGACGAGATCATAGCAGTTGTCAATATTGCGGTATTAACAAACAGCTCACCCTAGATCATGTTATACCTCGCTCTAAAGGGGGCAGACATACTTGGGATAACGTAGTCATAGCTTGCGAAAAATGTAATTCTCGCAAAGGCGATAAAACACCGGCTGAAGCTGGGATGCTGCTGCGGAAATTACCTAAAGCACCTGTTCACCCAACTGTGACATTTGCTGAGAAGTTTTGGATTGATATGCAAGCAAACCTGGAATAACAGGAGAGCAAGAGGAATGCTGAAATTAAATTACACCGATAACAGTTTTTATTTAGAGTGTCTCACTCAATCTCTCGAAGAATGGGTAGCGCAAAGAGTGATTTTGGCACTGCGCGTCAGTCAAGCTTTGCGTGTTGAACCCACCACAGCTTCCTTTTTGCTACCTCTTGATTTGCCAGGAGTAGAAAGACTGAAAGCCGAAGTAAATCGCCATGATAGTAAAATCATGGGCTTATCTAACTGTGATGCTGAATACTTAGAAGTTACCCTAGATGGTTCTTGGTTATCTCATGATAATGATGATGCTGTAGGTGTATTTGTCACCACTATGAGCTATAGCGCGGAGTTTTTTTTGTATAAACTTTGGCAAGAGTCTCAAGTTTGTGCTTCTGTGGTCACTGAATAAAATCACCAAGGAAAGGGAACAGGGAATAGGGAATAGATAAATTTTCTATTTTCCGTTCCCTTTAATGAGTTTCTAGGGGACTTCCAACTCAAAAAAACCAAAAGTTTCTTGTCGTGCGGGCATCTTGCCCGCTAATTACCAAGGACAGGCAGGTTGACACTCCCACAAAATCGGGTAATTTATTTTTCTGTCATTTTTCTGTCATGCTTAAAAGTTCAGGAACTGTAACAAATCGGTAGCCTCGCTGTTTGAGTCCGCTGATGATTTCTGGCAAAGCTTTTACGGTTCTTTCCCGATTTCCACCACCATCGTGCATTAAAACAATAGCCCCTGGTTTAGCATCTCTGAGAACATTTTTAATAAATACTTGATATTTTGCACGCGGATCGGTGTCTGCTGAAGTCACTGACCACATGACAACAGAGTTTTTTTGGCTTTTAGCATAAGCAGCTAATCCGTTGTTTAAATAGCCTCCTGGGGGACGGAAAAAAGATGTTTTGACACCTGTAGTTTGATAAATTAATTCATTTGTTTTTTCAATTTCACTTTTGGCTGTAGCTTCGTCCATCTTGCTATACCAATGATGCCAAGTATGATTACCAATAGCGTGACCTTCAGCGACAACTCGTTTACCAATTTCAGGATTTTCTTGCAAAGCACTTCCTACCCAAAAAAATGTGGCTTTTACATTATTTTGTTTGAGGATATCTAACATTTCTACGGTAGTTTTTGGCCAGGGACCATCATCAATCGTTAAAGCAATGACTTTTTCTTTGTTGCTGGGTACGACTTTATAAACGGTTTTTGCCTGATATTTAGCAGGAACGGTGAAATTTAGGGTTTCCACTTTAGTTGGTGGTTGTGATTTGAGATTCACTTGATTGTGAGGAATGGCAACCTTTAAAGACTCACTATTGGTTTTTAATTGAGGTGGATTTTGGTTGCTGCTACAAGCATTTAGAGATAATACTATTGTGGCAATGCTAATTATTTTTATAATATTAAAATTTGGGGACATAAAGTTGAAGTTCTCTGATATAAGTAGGTTGGCGTTGAAAATTGTCGTTATAGCAAGGCAAGAGTAAAGAAGGTTTCAGCTATTTTACGTTTCTTTACACAGTTTGGTTTTATTGTGTCCACCTACTTATTGTTTAGAGTTTCAGTCAAAAACTTCACGTAATTATGCATAAAAAAACTTAATATTAATAACTTGCTTGTTGGTATTATTTTTACAGAAGTATCCGGTAAGCGTAAAGCTCAGTGGCTAAAGCCGCTGAGATATAAGCGACACGGGCTGTAAAAAAGGCATTCAATCGTGTACTGCTAAATATCTTGACAATCTTACGCCATAAATATTAGTATAAGATTGGAGGTAAAAAAATGCTAGTTTTTGAGTTTAAAGTTTATGGAAAATCAGTTCAGCTAACAGCAATAGATGACGCAATTCGGACTGCTCAATTCATTCGGAATAGTTGTGTTCGGCTATGGATGGATGTTAAAGATACAGGTAAAAACGACTTGCAGAAATATTGTGCTGTACTAGCAGCTAATTTCCCGTTTGCTAATGAACTTAATTCGATGGCGCGACAAGCTAGTGCTGAACGAGCATGGTCTTGTATCTCTAGATTTTACGAGAACTGCAAAAAGGGGATTTCTGGTTTAAAGGGATATCCTCAATTCCAAAAAGATTGTCGTTCTGTTGAATACAAAACATCTGGATGGCGACTTGCAGATAACCGTAAATCTATCACATTTACCGATAAAAAAGGTATTGGTAAATTAAAAATTAAAGGGACTCGTGACCTGCATTTCTACCAAATCAACCAAATAAAACGAGTAAGATTAATGAAACGGGCTGATGGTTATTATTGTCAATTTTGTATTGATGTTAACCGTCAAGAGAATATAGAACCATCAGGAAATACGATTGGGTTAGATGTAGGCTTGAAAGAATACTACACCGACTCCAATGGTGTAATGATTGAGAATCCTAAATTTCTGCGTATTGGGGAAAAAGTTCTTAAACGTTCGCAACGTCGTGTTTCTAGAAAAATCAAAGGTTCAAAGAATAGGGGCAAAGCTAGACAGATTTTAGGAAAACGCCACCTCAAAATAAGTAGGAAACGTAAAGACCATGCTGTGAAGTTAGCACGGTGCGTAGTTCAGTCTAACGACTTGATAGCCTATGAAGATTTGAGAATTAAAAATCTGGTGAAAAATCATTGTTTAGCCAAGTCTATTAACGACGCATCTTGGTATCAGTTCCGTATCTGGCTTGAATATTTTGGAAAAGTATTTAAGAGAGTCACGGTGGCTGTTAATCCGCAATATACTAGCGCTGTTTGCTCTAGCTGTGGTGAAGTTGTCAAAAAAACCCTATCTACTAGGACACACGCTTGTAAATGCAGTTGTGTAATGGATAGAGATGAAAACGCAGCTAGAAATATCCTTAGTCGAGGATTGAGTACGGTAGGGCATACCGGAACTTTCATGCTAGACATGAGCAACGCTTTAGGAGACAAGACCTCTATTCAGGCTGGATAAATCTTGTCTGAGCAAGTCATGTCGTTGATTAAAGAATTTCAGTGTCTTTATACCTGAGAGTGTCAATGCTAATTAGTTAATTTATGCCTAAATGCTTAACTTGGTTATTTAGCACATCAGAAAAAACATTCTGATAGCTTGCCTGACGCAGCCATAGCTAAATAAAATACTAGCAGCAAAAACCACAAAAACCTTCACGACAAAGACGGAAAAATGATCCAAAAAATTTTGTTGGCTGTCTCCGGTTTGGGACACGCGGAAGAAATGCTCAAGAACTTGAAAGAACTACCTTCATTTCGAGGAGCAAAAGTCACAGTTCTCCACGTTGTTACTCCACAAAGCACCGCGTCTGTAATGACCGACAAATGGGAAGAGGGGGGCAAAATTCTGGCTAAGGCTATTCAGTATTTAAACTTAGACCCCAGCCAAGTTTCTTCAATTTTACGTCAAGGTGATCCCAAGGATGTGGTTTGTCAAGTCGCTGACGAAATAGAAGCCGATTTGATTATTATGGGTTCACGGGGAATGAAGCGACTACAATCAATTTTCTCCAATTCCGTCAGTCAGTACGTTTTCCAATTGTCTTCCCGTCCCATGTTGCTGGTGAAAGATGACATTTATGTCAAGAATATTAAGCGCGTTATGGTGGCAATGGATAATTCTGATGCTGCTAAAAATTGCTTAAATTTAGCGTTGTTTTTACTCCGGGGTGTTACGGGTGGACAATTGGTTTTAGCTAATGTTAATGCAGATTTAGGTGGTAAATTATCAGGTATTACTGACCTTAAACCAGAGAAGAATTCTGTTTTGGGAATGGCTTTAGCAGAAGCCGAGAGACAATCTGTAGCTGTGCGTTGTGTTACTAGCAGTGGTAAAACAGGAGAAGAAATTTGTCGTTTAACCAATGAGTTGAATATAGACTTATTATTAATTGGTTCTCCAGACCGTCGCCCATCTATTGCTAAGAGTTTTGTTGATATAGATCGGCTAATTGGCTCATCTTTATCTGATTATGTTCGTGTTAATGCTACCTGCCCGGTGCTTTTGGCACGTACTACTGGGTAGTGTCTTCGGATTAGCAATTAATAAATAAAAACCCCTGCACTATATTTAGTTTAGGGGGGTTTTTATTTTATAGACCAGATATTAACTGTCTTTTCCACCGATTTTAAATTGCTCACAAAAGCTAATAGCTGTTCGTAAAGCTGTCAATTAACCTTCAGTCTTGGAGGTTTGGATGTAAAGCATGATTAAAAACACGGCGGGTACTAATACGAACAAAATGCTCGCTACGAAACCCAAATCATTAACTTGCATAGCAAGATAGCCTTTTGTGTAATTTCGAGTCAACTATTCCAGAATAGCATCATAGATGACGGAGTGAAGCCAAATTTTTTATTGGCTTTAAGGTTTGGTGATAACACTAACTGGTCCATTAACTAGGGTTTGACAAGCTAGACGATAGTTATCAGGCTTGTTTTTGAATTTTTTGGTTTCTAAGTCTGTGCGGGGAGATAGGTTTTCTAGTCCTTCGACAATTTGGACAACACAAGTGGTACATTGTCCAGCGCCTCCGCAATTGGTGAGTTTGCTGAAAAATTTATAAATATCAATGCCATTTTCTACGGCTTTTAGTCGAAGGTTAGCACCTTTGGCGACGACTATTTCTCGATTCTCTTTGACAAATTTGATGTTTCCCATCGTAGATTACCGGTGATTGAGGATGTGACTGGATTAATTATATTGATTTATTGCAGAATATTAAGAACTATTAATTTTATGCAAAAAAATAGGACAGGTGGATGTTACCTGTCCAAAAAATTGGAGATGGGTAATTTATCTGAAACCCACTGCTGCTTGCCACACAAATGCAAGTAACAAGAAGAAGACGGGGATAACAGGCAATACATCCACCAAGGGGTCGAAGATTTGGTAAGCTTCAGGCAATTTTGCTAGTAATAGTGCTGCTTCCATGTTTGTTTAAATCCACCTAATAATCAAATACAGCTTTTATATGCGATATGTATTTTAACATGGTTAGGTGATCCAATTTTGGATTTTGGATTTTGGATTTTGGATTGATTGAGAATCCGGGCGACTAGAAGTCACGGCTACACAGGCGAAACCCACCTGCGTTGGTTTTAAAGGGATTGTGTTGATTCAGTTATCGGTTTTTTCTAGTTCAATTTCTGATGGTTCTAACCAATGACCAAAATCGGTGACAAAACGATCGCTCAAAATAGATGCGCGAATCTTTTGGGTAAAGCGAATTAGTTCGGTGATGTTATGAATAGTCAACAAAGTATAAGCTAATATTTCCTGCGATCGCACTAAATGAGATAAATAAGCCCGACTGAAATTTTCACAGGTGTAACAAGGGCAAGTCTCATCCAATGGTGTAAAATCTTCACGAAACTTAGCATTTTTGATATTCCAGCGTTCACCGGCAACAATAGCTGTTCCATGTCTAGCCCAGCGTGTGGGAATAACGCAATCAAATAAATCTACACCAGAAGCGATCGCTATTGCCATTTCTCGATAAGTCCCCACACCCATCAAATAACGGGGTTTATTCACCGGTAACAACGGCGCTGTCGTTTGCACAATTTGCGCCATTAAGTCCGTTGGTTCACCCACACTCACCCCACCAATGGCATATCCCGGCATATCCAACTGCGCCAATTCTTGAGCAGCACGGGCGCGTAAGTCTAAATATACTCCCCCTTGGACAATGGGAAACAATGCCTGATCTGCGCGTTGATGGGCGGATATAGAGCGTTTTAACCAGCGATAGGTTCGGTCTGTGGCGGCTTCAACTTCCTGACGAGTAGCAGGATAGGGAGGACATTCATCAAAAGCCATGATCACATCTGCACCTAAAACATTCTGAATTTCAATAGAGCGTTCTGGCGTTAATTTAATGATTTGTCCATCGTGAGGTGAGCGGAAAGTTACACCTTCTTCAGTGATTTTTCGCATTTCGCTCAGACTGAAAACCTGAAATCCACCGGAATCTGTGAGCATGGGACCAGACCAACCCATAAATTTATGTAGCCCACCACCACCGGCAACGATGGCTTCTCCCGGTTGGAGATGTAAATGATAGGTATTAGCTAAAACCATCTGCGCTCCTGTTGCTCCCAATTGGGCAGGGGTGATAGTTTTGACATTAGCTAATGTTCCCACAGGCATAAACCTGGGTGTTTCTACAATTCCGTGGGGAGTAGAAAATATTCCGGCTCTGGCTTTAGTCTGGCTACAGGTAGCGAGACTTTCAAAGGAAAAATTGGCACTCAAGGCAAAAATACTAATTAGCTAAATTTATCCATCAACTTAACATTTCTGGGGCTACTTCAGGCAGTTTGTGGGGGTTTTTGTCTTGTGAGGGTCATACCCTGCAATCCACTATTACCCCAGAGAGGATATGATTTCTTTAGTTAAGGTTTTGTGATACCTCCTTTCTTCTCAGGACTTACGCAAAATATCCCTCAAACCCTCATTCCTCTGTGTTCTCTGTGCCTCTGTGGTTCGTTATTACATGAATTATGCGTAAGTCCTACTTCTGCTTCATTCTTCCTCCTGACGGTCACTGAGCGAAGTCGAAGTGCTGACTCCTTCAAAAAGAATCACAAAAGTCGTCATCAATTTCTGCATCCCATCTGGCTGCTAGGACTTGATCCATCATCGCTTCGATCACCGTGACGTTAAATTGGCGATCGCGTCGTGCTTGCAAAGGTGTAGAAAGGGGAATCAGGCGTAAACACATTTGCTCTTGAATTAAGTCAAAGTAGGTTTCTTTTTGTGGAGATTGTTTTAATTCCAGATAATCAAAACTATCCACATTCACATATAGTGCATTATTAGTGACTAAGGTAGACCGATGAGAATTAGCGAATACTTCCATTACATCCCCTTCACCCTCACTCAGTAGCTGATTTTCTTGGGTGTAAATGTAGTGGACTCTACCTAAATCATGCAGTAATCTGCGGATATCGAGTTTATTGACAACTATGCCCGTGTTGACTATGCACGGGGCTGGTATTTTTGTGTGGGGTAGATGATGACTCATAGAGAAATAGCGGGTTATGGAAGGTGAGTGACAACGCAGCCAGACAATCGAAGAGATGGATTGTTAATTTCCCATAGTTCCAAAATATTAGGTAGGAGGCGATCGCCTAATCATTGGCGGTAAATTGCCAGTCTGGGAGCAATTGATCATGAGAACATTTATATTCATGAATACTGGAAGTATTTGGCTAATTGAACTCTTTCTCAAGTATGGCTAACGTTTTACGCTGGTGGCAACAGCAATTCTTAAATTTAGTTGCGGCTGTAATTTTCTATACTGCTATTCCTTTACCCTATTTACAAAACTTAGACTTCCAAAAGGTTGCTTGTTTTGCGCCCGTAATTGGGTTGATGATTGGCGGAATCTTAGGTGGATTAGATACGGGGATGAATTATTTAGGTGTCCCCGTGCTAACTCGTAATGGTTTGGTAGTGGCTGTGTGGATAGCAATTACGGGAGGATTACATTTAGATGGAGCGATGGATACGGCTGATGGTTTAGCGGTAGGTGATCCTAAACGCAGATTGCAGGTAATGATGGATAGTGCTACTGGTGCGTTTGGGGCAATGTCCGCTATTGTAATTATTCTTTTGAAAATAACAGCTTTAGCAGAGATAACTGAAAACCATTATTTTGTATTAATGGCCGCTTGTGGGTGGGGACGTTGGGGACAACAAATGGCTATTTGTCAATATCCTTATCTAAAACCAACTGGTAAAGGTGCATTTCATAAACAAGCAATTCGTTCTTATTTGGATTTGTTACCAAGCTTATTTTTATTGCTGGGTTTAAGTGCTGTTGTTTGGTTAATTCATCCCCAAAAGTTAGTTTTATCTATGGGGATGGTTTTGGCTGGGAGTCTGATTTCTGTTGTTACCGCAGCTTGGTTTAATTATCAGTTGGGTGGACATACGGGAGATACTTATGGCGCTGTGGTGGAGTGGACTGAAGCATTATTTTTGTGTGTGGTTAGCAGTTTTTCTGCTTAGGGTACAGTATGAAAAAAAGAATATCTTTACCAGTTTGTTTCATACTTTTTTTCTTTAGCGAAATGTTTTAATGTAGCTCTTGTCACACTTTTTTGATTAGAAATAACCCATTGATGATATTCGGTATGGACATCTTCACAAAGAGGTAAAAGATTCTTTACATTAGTTGCGAGATCCGGTCGTTCACTAACTCCTTCAATATGATGGATATGGCATTTAATACCTTTTTGAAAAGGTTTTAGAGTTAAGGCGCAATGTTTAGAATTTTTCTTAACATATTGCATAGCTTGAATTTGTTCTTTATCTAATTCTATACCTCGCAACATTGAATCTTTAAATACATCAGGATTGTTTGCTAAAAATGCCGATATATAGGCTCTTGCGGCTAAGTATTGAATTTTTTTCTTTGGATTTTCTTCTCCAAGTGTATTGATTATCGGGATGATAGTGTTTTGCTAAT
>NZ_AP018316.1:790485-905567 GCF_002368115.1 Dolichospermum compactum NIES-806
AGTGTGACACTTGCGTAAGTCCTATAATCTATAATAGCGACGCTTTAATACTGACTCAAAATAAGCCCAATCATCTCTTCCTGTTCCTTCAGATTCATCCTTTATTGCTTCTTGTGACTCAAATATTTCATCTGCACCAACCCCACGTTTATAAACGATATCCATCAACATTAGGTCTAGATCACTTTTTGCTGATGATTTAACTAACTGTGCCTGTAAACTTGCAACTTTACCTTCAAGTTCTTTAATAAGAGCATCTTTTAGAAATTCACCATTTAGCTTGTCACATAATTTCTGCCAACTAGCAGACTTGACTCCAAAATGCTCTTTAGCTGCCTTAAATTTTTTGTATTGGTTTTTTAGTTGTTCAAGAGTATACATTTTATTGCTATGTAGTAGTTACGTCATGATAAATTGGAGCAGGAACAATTAGTAAGCTTAATTGTCTTATCCTATGGTGTAGTTATACGTTCTTTAATAAGAATACAAATTATCTGCTATCGCGTATACAGTAATTATACGTAAGCATACGATTTAATTAGTAAAAACTTAAAGACATTGAATACTTAGTCAATGTTTATCAAGAAATTAGTGGGATTTCACTTTATTTTATCAAATATCCGTGCCTAAACTCTGTCGGTACATTTTAATAGCTTACGAACCAAATCAAAAGGAGATAATCGCATGGAAAAACTAGCTAAATATCGTCAAATTGTCCGCGAGTTACTAATTTCTCATGCGACGACAAACGAGCCAAATATTGAATGTCAACTCATTTTTGATACAGAACATGATCATTATCAAATTCTCGATCTTGGCTGGCAAGGACGACAATCGTTCCATTTCTGGGTCGTTAACGTCGCTAGTTTCATCTGGTGTCCACCATGTACTTGAGTCATTCAACTTAAATTTTGCACCATGAGAACGGGGACGACCTCTGCCGCTATAAGGTGGTGGTGCATCATATACCACTCGATTGGGACGTAACCGCATTAACTTATCTGCGGGGATATCACTAGTTTGATTGATAAAACTAGCACAGCCATATTCACAAATCCCACAAGCTAATCGGACGTGTAGGTAGATTTTCGCACACCAGCTTTAGCTGTGCAGAGGCTTTTTGAATTGGATTCTCAAAACTGGTAATGCGTTGATGTAATAGCGGTAAAGCCCAACTTCCAGATGTCTCTGGGATGACTGCAATTGTGCTGTAGCCTTGTCCCAAGGTTACGGGTTTTGTTCCTGACATTGGTTGTTCTTGATGCTCATAGGTTCTGTCCTTTAACGTCGGTGCATCTATTCTCGCCCAAGCTGTATGATCTCCCGCTAAGATTATTCTTTCTGTGGGATTGAGTTGTTCTATATACAATTTCATTAATTCTGGAGTTTAGACTAATTAACCATGAAATATTGTATGAAGATTCAGCCGCATAAAAAACAAAATATTTCAAATTCCATGACTTTTGCCAATTACCCAATTACGTCGGAAAAACCGTGCTAGTGCTGATTCTTCCAAAGATAAATAAATTGGTCTACCATGAGGACAGGTGCGCGGGTTGCGGGTACGTTGCCAATTATCTAATAAGGTCTGCATTTCTGGTAAACTCATTTTTGTGCCATTGCGAATTGCACTCCGACAAGCAACAGCAACTTGAGCAGTTTGTAAATCTCCTCCCCAACTTAATTCTAAAATTGCTTCAGCACAATCTTCTCGTTGTTTTAACATGATAGGAATGTTACGTACTGCCCAAAGATTATCACCAAATGGTTCTATATCTAAACCAATCCGTTGTAATTGGGAAACCTGGGCTGGTGATAATTGATAAATAATAATTGGGGTTTCTACAGCTACTAATTGCCAACTATCACATAATTGTTCATATAATACTCGTTCATGGGCTATATGTTGTTCTACTAACCACATTCCTCCAGAATGTTCAGCAACAATATAAGTATTACTCAGTTGAGCAATGGCTTTTAAATAATTTTGATTTTCACTACTTTGGGATTTTTGAGAATTTTGAGAATTGAAATTATATTCACCTTTTGATTCTGCGACTTTTAGTAAATTACTAACTCTAGTTGTGTGAATGGATTCTTTAATATTATTTTGCGAAATCCGTAGAGATTTGTTAATAGCTTCAGTAATTTGTTCTTGCCAAAAAGTTAGTTCATTGAGATAAATTTCTGTTTTAGCTGGGTTGCGATTCCAGTTAATTTGTTCTGGGGAAATAGTTAAATGGAGAAAACAAACGGGATAGCGATCGCGTGGTAATGTTTTATGAAAAGCTGCAAGTATTGTCTGCTCTAATTCTGGTGCTTTAATCATCCTGCCATTAATTGCCACCTTCACCCAATCAGGACGATGACGATGGCATCTATCGGGTAATCCTATCACCAAATGCAAAGATGAATTTTCCCGATTTGGTATTTGTAAATTCACTTCATGTAAATCACCTTGTCGCACCTGGGGGAGAATTTGAGGAATGAGTTTTCCCACAGTTGGTGCGGGAGAAATCGTAAACCATTCTTTGTCATTTTGCCAAACTTGATAATTCACATGAGGATGACACAAAGCTATCTGTTGAATGACATTTTGTACAGCCTTTAATTGTTGATTTGTCGCCGGTAAACCTTGCCGACGAGCCTCACAATTAGCAAATAAATTATTAACTGTTACTACCGTACCCGGTGCGATCGCTACCACTTCTACTTGTGATACTTTTCCTTCATTATTATAAGCAACTCGCCAACCTTCACTTCCCCCCAAAGGACGACTTAAAACTTCTAAATCTGCCAAAGTTGTTAAACTATGTAGCGCCTCACCACGAAACCCCAAACTGCTGATTTTCCATAAATCTGCACTAGAATGAATCTTACTCGTACTGTGGGCGGTTGCAGCTTGTTGTAAATCATCCAAATTCATGCCACAACCATTATCCGCCACACGAACTCGCCATAATTGCGGCCATAAAGAAACGACAATGCGCGTTGCTCCAGCATCTAGGGAATTTTCCACCAACTCCCTGACAACAGCCACCAAAGAATCAATTACTTCTCCTGCCGTAATCAAATATACAACTTCTGTTGGTAAAGCTTGAATAGTAGATGCCATTATGAATAATTAAAAATTAAAAATTAAAACTTGTCTTACTGTGCAGAGAATTAGCTTACAATATTATGATCACAAAATTATCATTCCTAAAATCTGCTGTGATCCTAAAGAAATACGAATTAAGAAGGGATATTTGGTAAATTTCTGATTAGATTATCCCCAGAAAAAGCTTATGAGTATTAATTTAGTTGCTGATGTTCAAGACTTAAAAACCAGTCTCGAATGGGGTCAACCTGCTTTTACAATTATTGATGTGCGCGATCGCTCAAAGTACAATTATAGCCGCATCACCGGAGCAATTTCCATCCCCCTCAATGACTTGGAATCTCGCGCCCAAACCTCCCTATCCAGAGAACGCCAAATCTACATTTACGGCGAAAATGACAGCCAATCAGCCCAAGCTGTGAGAACCCTACAATTTCTCGGTTTTACAGCCGTAGCTGAACTCAGCGGTGGCTTACCAGCCTGGAAATCCATCAATGGCGCTACAGAAGGAACAGACTGTTAGATATTCAGGAGTCAGGAAGTAGGGGCGCAGGGCCTGCGCCCAGTCAGGAGTATGGCTAACGCCACGCTGCGCTATCAGGAGTTCAGGAGGAAGAAGAATAGTAATAGTTTTTTTTCACCAATTACCTGTTCCTTGCTTCCCTGCTTCCCTGCTTCCCTGCTTCCCTGCTTCCCTGTCACCTGTCACCTGTCACCTGTCACCTGTCACCTGTCACCTGTCACCTGTCACCTGTTCCCTACCTCAACAACCCAGTTAACAAAGATGCTGGACGTTGACTGTGAGGCCAAGCAAAAGCATGACGGAAAGCTGCATCTTGACAAGCTTGTAACTGTTGAAAATTGATAATGTCGTAAGTCAAAAGATTTTCATATTCAAACGGGAGACGCACATTATGTAAGCCCGCGTTATCCGTACAAATAGCGATATCCACCCCAGCTTCAAAACAGCGGTCAAAAACCAACTTCAGTTGCCGAATATCCTGTAAAGTCCCTGTTTTTAAATAAGTTGTCGGACAAACTTCTAAGCATTGTCCTCTTCTAGCAACTTCTGGCAGCAATTCAGGATACAAAAGCGGAATTTGGATACCGTGACCAATTCGCATTAAATAGGGCAACAATTCTGGATAACAACCATCCTTAGTTTCATAAATATGCCCTGTAGTGTTAATACCCAATGAATGGGCATAATTATATAAACTAATCCATTCTTCCATTCTTTCAGCATAATAGCGATCGCCACCAGCCACATCTATCGCACAAACATACTTTCTATTTTGCGCCGCCAAATCAATAATTGCCTTATTTACCTCAAAAGACAAACGGGAGTGCATACAAAGAATTTGACTAGTAACAATCGGATATTCCGGTACATAACTCGATTTACCCACAATATCCACAATTTCCGCCATTTTATCAATTCTTTCATCTTGACTTAAATGTTCAGGAGTTCGTAAATAGGGAGTATAGCGTAATTCCAAATAAGCCAAATTCTCAAAAATATAAGCACCACGTAATAACCGGTAAATAAAGTAAGGTAAAGTCTCCACAGTTTGCACACTTTCCACAAGAGTATGCAATTCTAGATATTCATCTAAAGTATTACGAGGACGAGTATAAAAATCTTCAAACTCTGCATATTCACCAAAGCGAGAAATCAACTCAGCATTATGACGCTGGAAATACCGCCATAGTACACGAGGTACAACTGAACCACCTAGATGCCGATGCAATTCTGCGTATAAAGCCATAGTGGTATTTCACCAGGAAAATTTCATTAATCTTAACAAAAACCACCACAAAAAACTAGGACTTACGAACTAAAGAACTTTACCACCAATCTACTTATTCGGCTTCATTATCCCCCTTGTCTATTCCCTAATCCAGAATCTAGAAAAAGAAATATCAAGCTTGTAGTTTAAATCAACATTTTTCCGCAAATTAGTGAGATAATGAATTCGTGAGGTAAAGAACGGACATAACTATATTGTGAGAGGGGGAAACTTTATGAGACTTCAACTATTAGCCGCCATGGCCTTGATAACTCCCCTGTTTCTAGCTAATTCAGTTCAAGCTGGAAGCCAAAAAGATCTACAGAAACTTTTGTCAACTAGAGAATGTATCCAGTGTAACCTATCAGGACTCAACCTCAGTGGTACTCATCTAATTGGTGCAGACTTACGAGGCGCAAACCTTCAGGGCGCTAACCTAACAAATGCTAACTTAGAAGGTGCTGACTTAACTGGAGCAAACTTAGCCGGTGCTAACTTAACATCAGCCTTTGTTACCAACGTCAATTTGAAAAAAGCCAACTTAAACGGCGCAAACCTTACCCGCGCCACAGTTAATGATTCCAACGTCTATCAAGCATCAATGGACAATCTTAACATTACCGATGCTGGTATATATAACACAGGAATTGGTATTGGTGGCGAAGATGGAGCTAACTTTCCTGATTGGGACTAAGTAGATTAACTAGGACTTACGCACTATACAAATTAGACCTGATATGTTTTATGCGTAGGGTGCGTCAGATGGAAAAATATGGCTAATGTGGTTAAATTATCGGGTCTGACGCACCCTACAAGAGGCGAAAAACCGCAATCCATCTTTAGTAAAAGTTGTCAATGCGTAAGTCCTATTAACTTATAAAACTCTAAAAAAAAGAGGCTATAGATAATTAAATTGTCTATAACCTCAACTTATATCTTGTTATCAAACTAACTGATTAAGCAAAGGCCGCTTTCTTTAAAACATCCACCTTATCAGTGTGTTCCCAAGGTAAATCCAAATCCGTTCTTCCCAAATGACCATAAGCCGCAACGTCCTGATAAAAACGTCCGCCTCTTTCACTTGGTAAGTTACGTAAATTGAACACATGGATAATTCCCGCTGGCCGGAGTTCAAAGTTATCCTTGACCAAATTCAACAGAATTTCATCATCAACCTTACCTGTACCAAAAGTATCAACAAAGATACTCACAGGACGCGCCACACCAATGGCGTAACTTAGCTGCACTTCACATTTTTCTGCTAAACCAGCCGCAACAATATTTTTTGCTGCATAACGAGCCGCATAAGCTGCGGAACGGTCTACTTTTGTGGGGTCTTTGCCAGAAAAAGCACCGCCACCATGTCGAGAATAACCACCGTAGGTATCAACAATAATTTTCCGTCCCGTTAAACCGGAATCTCCTTGTGGTCCACCAATCACAAACTTACCAGTGGGGTTAACCAAAAACTTTGTTGCCTCACTTGGTTTAACAGTAATATCACCAAATATAGGTTCTACTACTTCTGCCCACAGGTCAGCCTTAATCTTAGCCTGTACCCCAGCATCATCGCTAATATCCCCAATGGTAGCTGTATGTTGGGTGGAAATTAAGATGGTGTCAATACCCACAGGTTTGCCATCTTCATAAACCACAGTAACTTGGGTTTTACCGTCAGGACGCAAATAAGGAAGAATACCAGCCTTACGAACTCCTGCCAATCTTCGCGCAATGCGGTGCGCTAAACTGATAGGTAAGGGCATAAGTTCCGGTGTTTCGTTACAAGCGAAACCAAACATGATACCTTGATCACCAGCACCAATTTTATCGAATAGCTCTTCACTATCCTCAGTTCTGGCTTCTTTAGCAATATTCACACCTTGAGCAATATCCGCTGATTGTTCATCCAAGGCAATTAGAACACTGGCACTATCCGCAGAAAAGCCATTATCAGCGTCAGTATAGCCGATTTCCGCAATTTTTTTACGGGCAAGATTGACGTAATTAACATGAGCTTTAGTGGTAATTTCTCCAGTAATTAGCACCAAACCAGTATTAACTACAACTTCTGCTGCCACACGGCTATTAGGGTCTTCTGCTAATAGCGCGTCAATAATGGTATCCGAAATTTGATCACAAATTTTATCGGGATGACCTTCTGTAACTGACTCGGAAGTAAATAAATAGCGTCGAGACAAAGGAATTTCCTCCTGAAAGAATGTTTTCACTGATGAGATACATCAGTTACTAATTTCTGAAATCATAACAATATTTACAGTTTTTGGAATAAGTATCTTTTATCCCAGTGTTTAAAGGCTTATATGTATAACAAGAAGCACTCAGATCCCCGACTTCTTTGAGAAGTCGGGGATCTTGTTGTTGAGAGTATCTACCAGAAAAGTCCTCAGTAACCTGAGATTGGATCACCGTTACGGTTTTGGTAACTATAAAGGATACAATACTTCATATACACAGTATTGGTAATATCTTCACAAAATGATGGTGATGAAAAGAATTCTTATTTTAACCGCTAACCCTACTAACACAAAACCGTTGCGTGTAAGTGAGGAAGTGAGGGAAATCAAAAGTGCTTGGGAGCGATCGCTCAACCGTGAACAATTTACAATTATTGTAGAAGAGGCAGTCCGTCCTCAAGAACTTCGTCGTACCCTATTAGGTCATAAGCCAGATATTGTGCATTTCTCAGGACATGGTGGAGGAGAACAGGGTTTAGCTTTAATGACAGATAATGGAGAAGCCTTTTTAGTCAAAGTTGCTCCTTTAGCCAAATTGTTTAAAGCATTACAAGAAATCTTTTTTATTGATTGTGTTTTTCTCAATGCTTGTTATTCAGATGTACAAGCAGAAGGTATTTATCCTTATGTTAATTATGTCGTCGGAATGAATCAAAAAATTGGTGATCAAGCCGCTAAACAATTTGCTATTGGTTTCTACGATACTTTATTTGCAGGACAATCAATTAAAAGTGCTTTTTATTTAGGATGTAATGCGATTGAAATGGAACATATTCCAGAGCATTTAACTCCGATTTTGAGGACAAAAGATGCAACGACTAAAAAAGCTATTATTCAGGGTGTACCTGAGTCGAAATCTAAACCTATTCAACCAAGAGATATTAATATTCCTTTTGAAAATTTAGATGGCCAAGTCCCCCTAAATTCTCCTTTCTATGTTGAACGTCCTCCCATTGAAGCTACCTGTTACACTGCTATTGTAAAACCTGGGGCATTAATTAGGATTAAAGCACCTCGACAAATGGGGAAAACTTCATTAATGAGTAGGATTTTAGATCAAGGAGAAAAGCAAGGTTATCAAACAGGATTTATTAATTTATGGAGTCGAGAATTATTTAAAAATCTCGATAGTTTTTTAGAGTCTTTTTGTGCAAATGTCAGTTTAGAATTAGGGATTGAAGAAAAGATAGATCAATATTGGAAACCTCAACGTTATAGCAGTCAAACTAATTGTACAAATTATTTCCAATCCTATCTTTTAAAAGAATTGAAACAGCCTGTGATTCTAGGATTAGATGAGGTAGATAGAATCTTTCAATATAGTGAAATTGCTGATGAATTTTTCACTATGTTACGTTCATGGCATGAAAAAGGCAAAAATAATGAAACTTGGCAAAAACTGAGATTAGTTCTTTCCCATTCTCAAGAAGTTTATATTTCTTTGGATGTGAATAAATCTCCTTTTAATGTGGGTTTACCAATTGATTTAAATAAGTTTAGTTCAGCACAGGTTCAGGATTTAGTTAAACGACATGGATTGCAATGGTCAAATACAGAAATTAATCAATTAATGGGGATGATTGACGGTCATCCTTATTTGGTGAGAACAGCATTATATCATATTGCTAATAACGACTTAACTTTAAAGCAATTTTTAGAAATTGCCCCCACTGAAGAAGGATTATATGAAGATCATTTGTATCGTCATCTTTTGATTTTGGAAGAAAATCAAGAACTAAAATCAGCTATGTTAAAATTGGTTAATAGTGATGATGCCGTTACCTTAGAACCGATTTATGCTTTTAAATTAAAAAGCATGGGATTGGCAGAATCAAAAGGTAATAAGGTAATTCCACTATGTAATTTATATCGGCTTTATTTTGGCGATCGCTTGCAAGATTAATTGATGTCATTTAAAATATAACAAAGTAGATCCCTGACTTCTGACATTGGTTTATAATTGATTGACATCATCAAGGAAGAAGTCGGGGATCTTAACCTCCCCTAATTTAAGATTATGACTAAAATTTTCACCGCTTATATTGAATATGATGCCGATACCAAATTATATGTAGGAATTATTCCCGCTATTCGAGGAGTTCATACTCAAGGAGCGACTTTAGACGAATTACAACAGAATTTAAAAGAAGTCTTAGAATTATGTTTGGAAGAATCTCAAGAAGATTTAAGTCAATTACCTCAATTTATCGGTATTCAACAAATTGAGGTGGCTTCATGAGTCGCTTACCTATTGTTAACTATAAAACGCTGAATCAACTTTTAATAAAGTTGGGTTTTTCCGTAGTTAGACAAAAAGGAAGTCATGTCTTTTATCGTCATTCTGATGGAAGAACAACAACTGTACCTAATCATCAAGGGAGAGATTTAGCAAGACCACTGTTAAGAGAAATTTTAAAAGAAATTGAATTAACTGTTGATAATTTTAATGAACACTTACAAAATCTTTAATTTTGGTATTTTGCAAGGACATAAAAATGGAAAATATAGACTCAGTGAATTATGAATATCAAGTAGGTGGTTCGCTCCCAGCTTCTGCTCCTACTTATGTTACCAGAAAAGCCGATAATGAACTATATCAGGCTATAAAAAAGGGAGAATTTTGTTATGTTTTAAACTCCCGACAAATGGGTAAATCTTCTTTAAGAGTTCAAACAATGAAACGACTTAAAGAAGTAGATGGATTTGCTTGTGCTGCTATTGATTTAACTGATATTGGTTCAGCTAATATTACCCCTTTACAATGGTATGCAGGAATTATTAATGAATTAATTAATACCTTTGAATTAAATGAAAAATGTGATATAGATAGTTGGTGGGATAAATATGACCAAGAATCTTTATCTGCGGTAAATTTCTTTGGTAATTTTCTCCGAGATATTCTTTTAAAATATGTTGAGTCAAATATCGTTATTTTTATAGATGAAATTGATAGTATCATTAGTTTAAAGTTTAATGTTGATGATTTTTTCGCTTTGATTCGCTCTTTTTATAATCGTCGAGTTGATAATATTGAATATAATCGTCTGAGTTTTGTATTATTAGGTGTAGCGACTCCCAGTGATTTAATTCAAGATAAAACGCGGACTCCTTTTAATATTGGTTATGGGGTGGAATTAACAGGTTTTACATTTCCAGAATCTCAAGCATTAGCAAAGGGATTAAGTGTTAAAACCAATCAACCGGAAAAGTTATTAGAATTAATTTTAAATTGGACTGGAGGACAACCTTTTTTAACTCAAAAGGTCTGTAATTTAGTTTTAAATGATCCCCACCAACCCCCCTTGGAAAGTGGGGAGTATGCAGAATGGTTAGAGAATTTAATTAGAACTAATATTATTGAAAATTGGCAAGCAAAAGATGACCCGGAACATTTACGCACCATTGAAAGACGGATTTTAATTGATGAACAAATGGCAGGTGAATTATTAGATATTTATCAAAAGATTTATCAACAGGGAGAAGTAATTAGTCAGAATACTGGAGAGGAAGGAAAGTTACAGTTATCGGGTTTAGTTGTGAAAAGAAATAATCATTTACAAGTTTATAATCCCATTTATCGAGAAGTTTTTAATCAACAATGGATTGATAATCAATTAGCTGCATTACGTCCCTATTCTGAAGCGTTTAGGGCATGGTATAATTCAGGTTGTCAGGATAGTTCTTGGTTATTACGAGGAAATGCTTTAAAAACGGCAGAAGTATGGGCAGAATCTAAGAATGTAAGTTTTCAGGATAAACAATTTTTAGCAGCTTCTCGTAAGCAGGAAATTGAAGAAGAAATTATTGAAAAGGAAAAGGAAGCTGAGTTAAAAAGGGAAAGAAAGGAAAAAGAAGCAGCAGAAAGAACGAGAATTATTGAGGAAGAAGCTAGAAAAAAAGCAGAAAAACAATTAAAAACAGGAGGATTAGTTTTATCTATTAGTGTAGTTTTTGCTGTAGTTTTTGGAATAACTGCATTTATAGCAAAACAAAATATTGAAAAAATGGAACAAAATGTTTCTAAAATCAGAGAACTATCAGCAGTAGCTTCTCAACTTCAACAAACAGGACAAAATAATGAAGCTAATCAATTTTTAAATATTGCAGGTTTGGTTTTACAAGATAAAATCAAAAATCAAGAACTTAAAGAAGCTTTATTGGATAGTTCTTTAGTTTCAGGATATGAATCTTTAAAAACAGAGGAGAAAAAAAATACAGAACTAGAATCACAATATAATAAAGCTAAAGAAGATTTGAATAAAAGTTTTGAAAAATTACCAAAAGAAAATAATTTTGATAAAAATGATTCTAGTTATTTAGCTACTTTAGTTTATATTTACTATGTAAAAGGTAAATTAGGAAAATCATTAAATAATTACAAAATAGCCTCAGATAAATATAATCTTCTCAAATCTCAATTAAAATCTTCTAATACTAATTTATTTAAGTTAGATCTCAATATTCTCTACAATGGTAATGCTGATATTGTTGCTTCTCTTTATCGTCAACTTAATGATTTAGATAAATCAAATACAGTTTATTATGAATCTTTAAAAACACATTTATTAAATGAATTAGACTATTTAATGAAGGAAAATAGATGGAAAGATGCAGCTTTAAAACATGATCAGTTTCTTTTTATTTCCGCTAAAAAAGAAAAAGAACTTTCTTTAAGAGACTATGATATTAAAAACTTTCAATGTAAGGATTTAAAAGAAGTAGATAAATTATGGGTTACTAACTCAAAAGGAAAATTCGGTTATAGCGTCCAAAAAAGGATATATCTGGAAACAGGCAATTCTTTAGATTTTGACTGGGAAAAAGGAAGTATATTTCATACAACAGAATATAAGAGTTTTGCCAAAAGGGTGGGATGGGACAGGAATGGGGTTACATTCAGGATAAAGGTGGGGGGTGAATGGAAGAGCTATGGGGAAGTGGTTTTGGATGAGCGAATGGATTCATTCGTAAACGGATCGTTACCAATTGATTATGGTTCGACATTCTTGGTTAGATTTGTAGAGTGTAGCAGATCAGGATTTTTGTAAATATTTTTTTAGCACCCATTTTCCAGGAAAGAATAGGCTTTTCAGAAATTCGATACCTCGCACAAGTCCTAACGAATAAAATTAATTTGACAAATATTAAGAGGAACAACAGGTTCAAACTCCTTACGATCTGAAGTAACTAAAATACTACTTTCTCGATTAGCCAGAGTTAATGCAAAACAATCTGCTAAACTCATTTCTGAAAAAAGCAATTAAAGCACAAGCATCTAAAATAATATTCATCTTGCTAATTTTCCAAAGCAATCTCTATCTGTTTCTTACCTGCAAAATCATCGCTACTTGTTGCCAGATTAGAATACTTCCCTCGTAATGAATGAATTATAACTTGCTTAGTTTCCTCTTCTCTTCTTTTGCGGAGTATTTCAAATAGAAAATCTTGATCTTCTTTTGATAAACTGGCCAGTGAATTAATAATTTCTTGCAACGTTATCATAAAATCTCTGACAATTTAATCATTGGCAAATTATAGCACAATCTCCCAGTTGAAAGCTTCCCGTTATTCAAAAAGCCTTCTTGCATTCCCGCCGCTTTTGAGTTAGAGTAAATATATATAAGCGTATTTAATACCCACAGACGGCATAAAGCTTAAATTGGAATTTAGCCAATGCCTTTTTGAGAGTATAGAGGAATACCTGACGGCATTCGTGACGAGTTAATCAAAATTCACAGTTATTGCAGCGAGTGGTAATATGATAACTGTATCCTGGTATTGAGTCGCGCTTTTGTCGTGGCATTAGATGTCATAATGAAATTTTACTCAATAGTTACATCATGCCAGCAAAAGATATATACCATAATGAAGTCAAAACGGCTTTAATAAAAGACGGTTGGACTATCACGGATGACCCTTACTTTATTAAATATGAAGATGCTGAACTTTACGCAGACCTAGCAGCAGAAAAACCTATAGCAGCAGAACGTCAGGGACAGAAAATTGTGGTAGAAATCAAGAGTTTTGTGGGTAAGTCGCAGATGTATGATTTTCATAATGCCTTGGGACAATACATAGTTTATCGGAAACTTATTCAACTTACTGCACCAGAATATAAACTTTATTTAGCTATTGATGATGTTGTGTATGAAAAGTTTTTTCAACGTAAGTCTGTACAAGCAGTCATCCAAGAAAATCAACTTTTATTAATAGTTGTGAATACAGAAAAGGAGGAAATTGAACAATGGATAAACTAGAACAATATCGTCATGCTATCAAAAAGATATTGACAGAATATTACGAAATGAGTAATCCTCAAAATGTTGAAAATGGCAAAATGGAGGCTAGTGAACGTTTAGCTTTTGATGAAAAAAGAGATCAATATATTTGGTTTAGGTTTGGCTGGGATGACAAAAAACAAATACAGCATATTATCATCTATCTTTGCATCAAAAACGGTAAAGTTTGGGTAGAAGAAGATGCAACTAATTTATGTGTTGTTGATGATTTGCTATCAACAGGAATACCTCAAAGCGATATTATTTTAGGTTTCCAGCATCCCAGTAAACGCAGTTTAACAGAATTTGCTACTGCTTGAATAGGTGATTATTCGTTATTCAAAAAGCCTTTTTGCATTTCCGCAGCCTTTGGGTTAGCATAAATATATCTGAGTATAGAGAAACACCTGACGGCTTTTGTGACGAGTTAATTAAAATTCACGGTTATTACAACGAGTGGTAATATGATAACTGTATCCTGGTATTGAGTCGCGCTTTGGTCGTGGCATCAGATGACGGTTACATTGTAAAAAATAATTTACCTTTATGTCACAACTAACGCCGATTCAACTAGAAGACGGAACAATTATTTATATTGAAGCATCAGAAAATATTGCTGTATCTATTCCCCAACCTCCAGAAAATGAGAACCTAGATTTTCTAATTCCCACCCCTGAACAAGCAGACCGCAGTTTTGGCTTAGAAAAACTGAACGAAAAACTGAATATTAAAGAACAGGGAGACAAACTCCAAAAAACTATTCAATCCTATTCAAAACATATTATTCAATCCTTCAAAGATTTAGCTCTAGCCGAAGTTGCTGAAGTTACTTTAGAATTTGGCGTTAATGTCGGAGGAATGACAGGAATCCCTTATATTGTCACAGGAAAAACTAGCAGTAATATTAAAATTACTGTTAAATGTAAATTTAATCAGAAATAAATTTTGTCAGAATCAGGATATCCACCGATTAAAGGATTTACAGGATGTTATTTTTGAATTAGTCTAGGAATCTTCCGCAATTTATAGTGTTTAGAGAATGTTGTTTATTTTAGGCATTTACTAGATAAGCTGTTACGCAGCTAAATTTGATAACCATAATTTACTTGAACTTTGTAGTGCGGGCATCTTGCCCGCTAGAATTATACAAACTAAATGTACAACAGCTTATTCTTTTCCACTTATCATCATAATCCTGAATTATGCGACAAACAAATAATCTACAAATAACAATCCTGCAAATCCTCAAATCCTGGAAATCCTGATTCAGACAAAATATTCACTTAATTCTGCCACAATCAAATAATATGCAAATAACAATCCTGCAAATCCTCAAATCCTGGACATCCTGATTCTGACAAAAAAAAGAGGGAACATATTCAACTGTCCCCCCTGATCTTTGACACAAACTGCTGTTTTAGACTTGGACTGCTAGTTTTGCTTCTTTAGCTGTCAATCGCTCATAAGCATCACGCATTTTCAAACCTGTCAATACTTGGAATAAACCAGTACCATTGTTAGAACCTGGATATTCACGGTGTTGTAATAACAAGTGAGTCATCTCACCTTGATATTTAGTGGATGTTTTGCTCAAATGAGTTTCGATGTAAATAATTTCATCGAGGTTATCAAATTGACCGTCTACTTCCAAAACAGAGACGTAACGACCATAGTAAACATCAGTACCGTAGTAAAGCTGCATACCGGGGTAAGAACAGGTCAGTTTGCGTCCGCAAGGAGTCCACTGAATCGTTGAACCTTCGTCAAACAGGTAGCTTGGCTCAAAGCCTTCTTTACCTTCCCGTTGTAACATCCGTACCCGTAAAACTTTACGTTCTGTATCGTTTTTAATTAAGTTTGTGGGTAATACTTGCAGAACCACGTCAGCAAATTCTCTTTGTGGTTCGATGAATTTTTCAAAATCAGGTTTACGAGAATTGATTTGTGCCAAAACATCTTCATAGCGGTGGCCTCTTTCAGCCATATCCCGTTGAATCTTCCAAGCAATTTTGACTTCATCGCTGATATCAAAATAAACGCTGAAATCTAGAAGATCTCTTACTCGTTCGTCATATAGGGGATGTAGTCCTTCTACAACAATAATATGATTTGGCTCAATCCATTCTGGTGGGTCAATCATGCCGGTTTCGTGGTTATAAATCGGCTTATGAATTGCTTGACCTTCTTTAAGAGCTTTAATTTGCTCATACATTAAGTCAAAATTATTTGCTCTGGGGTCAAGTGCAGTTATTCCTGTTTCTTTACGTTGTTTACGATCTAGGCAATGATAGTCATCTAAACAGATAACTGTCATAAATTCTTCGCCAAATAAATCAATCAACCGACGTAAAAACGTAGATTTACCGCACCCAGAGTCTCCGGCTACTCCAATTAGTACCACGCGTTCCGGCTTAGTCATAAATTTCCTCTAAATACTAAATGTGTCAATCAATAATTTTTCTCACAACAGATTTTGAATCCAGGAGCTTAACCCAACGGTATATTCCTACGTTCTGGCTACCCAGCATAACGATGACAGATTTCAACAAATAACTTATACGCCTATAGCAGTTACTCGTCCTAATTTAGTCTAATTTTATCGCTGGTAAGTATTTAATCTTAGTGTTGCACTAGATTTTAACAGAATGGGGTGTACTCTCACAAGATTTACCTTGAGAACGAATCTAGTTCCCTAGCAATTATCTGTTTAACATTCTGCCATAGATGATACATTTTTTTTTAGATTTGAGAGAAAATAGGAGTCAGGAGTCAGGAGTCAGGAGTCAGGATGAAGAAGAAAGAATAAAGGCATGTTAGTGTTTGATAGTACAGTGTACTTAATTTACCTGGAATCTACTGTACATATAAAATTGATTATTAATAAGGTCGGTTACAGGAATGCCCGGTAAGCGTAAAGCTCAGTCACTTCAGTGCTGAGATATAAGCGACACGGTCAGTTTTAACCGCATAGAGTCATGCACTATCAAAGAACTACAAAAAAGTGGGTTGAAAAATCATAATATATCACCTTCTGGGTAACTTATGGTGTTATAATGTTGACAACAGGAATGGTAATCAACCTGTCTAAAAACCTAGCTGCCTAACGGCAATCTGTACCTTGACAATTGAAGATATAAGTTCTATTCCATAGTTCTAGTTCCTACCCCAGGAATAGGTAAAATCTTCATGGGAGCTACACTTGTGTTGAGCGAAGTCGAAACACGACACAGAATTTAAACTCAATCAAAATTTGCAGTTAATGCAACTACCTTCGGGCAGAGGGAAAGTCAACGCTTGGGGAGAGAACCACCTCTGGTTTAGATACTGCAAGGGATCTAAACTAAGTGGACTCGTTGAACCAAGAATCTCAGCGGCTTTAGCCGCTGAGAGTGTCAAAATATGCTCTTTAGGGGTATTTTCACAAATGAAAGGGCTTTTTTTGCAAACCCAGGATTTTTGCATGATCAATATATAGTAAAATATTTGATCAACAAGCCTAAAACTATGTAGTTCGAGAAAAAAGATTAAAGTGATTCACTATTAACATTCTCGCAAAGACTTATCCTCTAATTTAGAAGGTGAACAGGTGTGTTTTTTGCAATGCCTACTGGTCTTGGGCGGGTGTACTGAGCAAGGCATCATCATAAATGATGTCGTTTTCCCAGATGGCTAGTTTTGTGATCCGAAAATCCGGTAAACTAAACCTCGCATAAGGATGGGAATGATTTTTTTTTGATAAACGGTTAAGTAAATATCGGAGTGTTAGAAGGAATGTACAATCAAGGTGCTGTTGAGGGTGCTGCCAATATAGAATCAGGTAGCCGCGTCTTCGTTTACGAAGTGGTGGGTCTGCGTCAGGTTGAAGAAACTGATCAAACCAACTACCAAATTCGTAGAAGTGGCAGTGTATTCATCAGAGTACCTTACAACCGCATGAATCAAGAAATGCGACGGATCACTCGCCTGGGCGGTAAAATTGTTAGTATCCAATCTGTTACAGCTTTACAGCAACTCAATCGCAAAGTTGACTTAGCAGTTAACGAAAAAGTTGAATTGGCAACTGCTGACATTAAAGTTAGCAGCGAAGTCGCGGCTGAAGTAAGTGCTAACAAAGATGAACATGGTAAATCCACACCTGTAAGTAATGTTAGTGAAGCTAAAGGCTTTGCTAAAACACCAGTTAAGGATAAGAAAGGCAACTCCATGACTCAAGCAAAAGCCAAAAAAGATGCTCATGCTGATGTTCCTGTGAACATTTATCGTCCTAATGCTCCGTTTATTGGTAAGTGTATTTCTAATGAAACATTAGTTAAAGAGGGTGGAATTGGGATTGTTCAACATCTCAAGTTTGACCTGTCTGCTGGCAACCTGAGGTATTTAGAAGGACAAAGTATTGGGATTATTCCTCCTGGTGTAGATAAGAATGGTAAGCCTGAAAAACTCAGACTGTACTCCATTGCTTCTACTCGTCACGGCGATAATCTAGATGATAAAACAATATCTCTGTGTGTTCGTCAGTTAGAGTATAAGCATCCAGAAACAGGTGAAACGGTTTATGGTGTTTGTTCTACCTATCTGACTAAAATTAAACCAGGTGATGATGTCAAAATCACTGGTCCTGTTGGTAAGGAAATGTTATTGCCGGAAGATCCTGAAGCTAATGTGATCATGTTAGCAACAGGTACGGGTATTGCGCCTATGCGGACTTACCTGTGGCGGATGTTTAAGGATGCAGAAAGAAAAGCTAACCCAGAATATCAATTTAAAGGATTTTCCTGGTTGTTGTTTGGTGTGCCAACATCTCCCAATATTCTCTACAAAGAAGAATTGGAAGCAATGCAAGAGAAATATCCGGAAAACTTCCGTCTCACCTATGCTATCAGCCGGGAACAAAATAACCCCGCAGGTGGCAGAATGTACATCCAAGACCGGGTTGCGGAACACGCTGATGAATTGTGGCAGTTAATTAAAAATGAAAAAACTCACACTTACATCTGCGGTTTGCGCGGTATGGAAGATGGCATTGATGCTGCTTTAAGCGCTGCTGCGGCTAAAGAAGGTGTAGTTTGGAGTGATTACCAAAAGGATCTAAAAAAAGCTCACCGCTGGCACGTAGAAACATACTAATTTGTTATTGGTCAATGGTGAGTGGTCATTGGTCATTGGTTATTAGACAATTAAAAGCAGATAATTAGTAGGTAGGGCTTATGGCTCTGCCTACAATTGTTTTATGTAAATTTAATGTGGGTGCAAAATCTGTGGCTGTCAAATTAGGAATACTTGGATTAGGTACGGTGGGAACGGGGACAGTGCAACTGTTGCAAGACAAAGTAGGTCGTCATCCGCTGTTACAGGAAATTGAAATATATCGAGTGGGTGTGCGATCGCTCACGAAACCCCGTGCTGTAGAATTATCCCCAGAGGTAATAACTACGGATTTAGAAGCCATTGTTAATGATCCAGCCGTAGATATAGTTGTAGAGTTGATGGGGGGATTAGAACCCGCACGCACACTCATCCTGACAGCTATTAAAAATGGTAAGCACGTAGTTACCGCCAATAAAGCCGTAATTTCTCGATTTGGTGCTGAAATATTCACCGCTGCTAACCAAACAGGTGTTTATGTGCTGCTAGAAGCCGCCGTTGGTGGTGGTATTCCTGTAATTCAACCCCTGAAGCAATCCTTAAGCGTCAACCGCATTAGCGCTATCATGGGCATTGTCAATGGTACAACCAACTACATCCTCACCAGGATGCAAACAGAAGGTAGTGAATTTGATGATGTTTTAGCAGATGCCCAAAAATTGGGTTATGCTGAAGCTGACCCCACAGCGGATGTTGATGGTTTGGATGCCGGAGATAAGATTGCTATTTTGGCATCTTTAGGATTTGATGGACGAATTAATCGGGAAGATGTCCATTGTGAAGGAATTCGCCAAGTTACAAAAACAGATATTGCATACAGCGCTAAATTAGGATTTGTGATTAAACTATTGGGGATAGCTCAACACTTAGATCAAGATAATTCCCGACTTTCCGTGAGAGTTCATCCTACCCTAGTTCCCCAAACCCATCCTTTAGCTAGTATTAACGGTGTTTACAATGCCATTCTTGTGGAAGGAGAACCTATAGGACAGGTGATGTTATTCGGTCCTGGGGCTGGGGCTGGTGCTACCGCCAGTGCTGTATCATCAGATATATTAAATCTTGTCGCTACCCTTAAAACTAATACAGCTAAACCGAATTCACTTCTAGCCTGTAGACATCAACATTACTCGCAAATTACCCCCATTTCTGAGTTAGTAACCCGGTTTTATGCCCGTTTCCTCAGCAAAGACCAAGCGGGAGTTATTGGTAGATTGGGAACTTGTTTTGGCAATTATGGCGTGAGTTTAGAGTCAGTTGTCCAAACTGGTTTTCAGGGAGAACTAGCAGAAATTGTTGTTGTTACCCACAATGTCCGGGAAGGGGACTTTAGAAAAGCTTTGGCAGAAATTCAAGCTATGGAATCAATAGATAGTATTCCTAGCGTGTTGCGAGTGCTTTAACAAATAAAAATATCCCCGACTTTTTTAAGAGACTTCCAATTAAAAAAATATCCCAAAATTTCTTGTGGTGCGGGACGAAAAGCCCGCTAATAATACAAGGACGGGCAAGATGCCCATCCCACATCCCACAAGATTGGATAGCGAGGCGCTGCTGCAAGCAGTTCATCTTTTTTGTGGAGTTCTCTAAGGGACTTCCAATTAAAAAAATCCCCAAAAGTTTCTTGTGGTGCGGGCATCTTGCCCGCTAATTACCAAGGACAGGCAGGATGCCCATCCCACAAAATTGGGTAATTTATTTTTTGGTGATCCCTAAGAGGTCGGGGGTCTTGTTGTTTAATGACAACAAGATAGTTCTTCCTTATCGCTTTCATGATAACATTTTAAAACTTGTTTGTCAATACCATAAATCTCTTTTTTTCGGTTGGCGTTTTTGCGTTTTTTAGCGAAACATCATGGGCTGATGATGTAAATCAGGAAGACAGAGAATTGATTCCCTGTCTTCTAGCTAAAGTTCGTTTTAATTGAACAAGAAATTACCACCAAAGAGGTTGATATTCGCATTGGCGCTGGTAAATCCAGATGTCCCTGATAAGGTCACTAATAACTGACCAGTACCAAAACCAGTATTACCACCAATCCCATCACCAACTCTTACTAATGTAGAAGTACCCAATGTCCTAACATCAAAATTGGCAATACCTGTAAAGTTCAGTTTATCGCCACCGACACCGCGCACAAATTGGTAAATTGTATCCGTACCATCACCAAAAGCGTAGTTAACGTTATCTACAACATTATCGTTTAAACCCAAATACAGGCTATCATTACCAATTCCACCAATGAGGGTATCTGCACCAGTTACTCCATTTAAGTAATCATTACCATCTCCACCTGTGAGAATGTTAGCTGCTATATTTCCCGTAATACTATTATTGAGGCTGTTACCTGTACCGTTAATTGCGTTTATTCCGGTTAGGTTCAAGTTTTCTAGGTTGGTAGTTAGGGTGTAAGTTACACCACTGAAAACGTTATCTATTCCTTCATTGATATTTTCTATGATGGTATCTGCTACATTATCTACATAATAGGAATCGTTACCTATACCACCAATGAGGGTATCTGCACCAGCGCCACCATTGAGGATATCATTACCAGCACCACCGGTGAGAATATTTGCGGCTATATTACCTGCAATGCTATTATTGAGGCTGTTACCTGTACCGTTAATCGCGTCTATTCTGGTTAGAGTCAGGTTTTCTACGTTGGCGGTTAGAGTGTAACTGATAGTGCTGGAAACGCTGTCTGTTCCTTCATTGATATTTTCTATGATGGTATCTGCTACATTATCCACATAATAAGAATCGTTACCTATACCACCAATGAGGGTATCCGCACCAGCGCCACCATTAAGAGTGTTGTTGCCAGTATTACCGATGAGGGTATTATTGAGGGTGTTACCTGTACCGTTAATAGAAGTTGTACCAGTTAAGGTGAGGTTTTCTAAGTTGGTTTTTAATGTCCAAGTGATAGAAGATTCAACGGTATCAATACCACTATTTAAACTTTCAGCAATGATATCTCCCACATTGTCTACCACATAAGTGTCATTGCCACTACCACCGATTAATAAATCTGCACCCTTTCCCCCATTGAGATAATCATCACCACTTCCACCGCTTAAATCGTCGTTTCCTGTACCACCTTTAATCCAATTATTACCAAATGTACCGTTAAAGCTGACTGTACCTATAAAGCTAGTTAAATCAAAGCATTCAAATCCGAATACTGTTGTCCCTGGAATATCTAATTGATTGGTGGTGTTACTAGTATCAATGGAGATAGTATCATCAACTGTCCCTCCTGTGATAATTAAGGTATCTGTGCCTGTACCACTATTAATGGTATCGTTTTGTTGTAAATTGGCAAAGGTGCTGGTGATGATGTTGTCTCCATATTCAGCATTGATGATATCTTGTTGGGGTGTGGTGGTGAAGTTGTTGTCTGATACTGGTTTGATTGAGATTGAAGTTCAATTGTCCTGAGTTGAGAGTTACACCTCCACGTCCTGTGATTTGACTCCCCACCCCAAAGTTGAAGATTCCTTCTAATGTCAAAGCTGCATCTATGTCTACGTAAATAGTACCGTTGGTGTTTGTCCCTCCCCCTGTGAGAGATAAGCTGCCACCTTCGACATTTATTTTGTTGCTATTTGTGGTTTTACCTGTGACTGCTAGGGTTCCAGCATTAACGTTAACTATTCCTGTGTTAATAAAATCATTGGTTAAACCTAGATTCCCTGCGTTGATATTTACGGTGCTAGAGTTATCAAAGTCTACATAGATACTGGCACTATAGCCACTGGTTTTGGTAAATGTACCTTTGTTATCAAATTTTGCTTCTGCACCTTGATAATCTGCGGGGAAGTTTGGACGGATATTTCCCCCTTGCAAGTCATAGGTAGCACCGATTTGGTTGATGATTTGACTGCTGTTATTCAGGTAGATATTGCCGTAGTATGTCCACCAGGGTGAATAATAGTCGGATTGAGTAACTACTCCCTTATTCTGTAGCACTCCTGTTATATATTTATCCCCATAACCAATGGATAAATTGCCATTATTTGTAAATCCATCAGAAACATTAATCGTTCCTGAATTCCACTGAAAAGTCTCAAACTGGGACAAACTTTTAATTGTGGTGTTATTAGTCAAAGTAACCGTGATATCACTATCACTCAGATTAATCACCACATCATCCCCAGCGCCAGGCAAAATCCCCTCAAACCAGATAGTCGAGTCGCTGTAGTTACCATCTGCAATGACGTTACGAGTAGCCATGATTTTATGTCCTTAATTTTTTCAGAACTTATGCAACTGATATAAATAATCTATTTGAGGATGTTATTGTAAAATTTGGGTAATTTAATCCCGTCTTGATCTCAATACTATTGCCAATTTTCCCAAACTAGGTCTGAAAACCAAGAAAATCGTGACGATATCAATAGGGTTTCAATGTTTTGGCTACAGTATTGGATCTGGGGAAATAATAATTGATTTTACACCCTCTACAACTCCTGTTTGTAGGGTCTGATAGTCGGAAACGGAGGCATCTATAAAAACAATGGTTGTCGCGGTTTGAGGGAGAAAAGAGTTGTTAGACATATTTTTTTCCTTTGCGCTTGGTAACTAAGCTTTTATACCCACCTGGAACTGAAGTTCCGGTCTAATATCTAAAGTGCGTTGAAACGCACTCTGATGACATCAAAATCAAAAATTATCCTATTTATAGAATAAATACCGCCAAAATAGTCGGTTTCAACCGACTTGAGCTATTAGACAGGGAATTAATTCCCTGGCTTGAAGGTACTTGACACTGTTGAGCAGTAGTAAACGTTTACAAATTATTATCCAAACAGGTTAAATATGTATATGATGCTAGGATGTGTTATTTATAAACACAACCGTGATTTTTCAGTTATAAATAATCTTTTTACTACATATACTTAGTGTCACATAAGTAACATATTCTAAATTCACAAAAAACAACGAACTCTTGGCTTTATAGCGTTTCCCATTCTCATGAAGTACACACCAATTTATTACCTGTTAGAAAGTTCCTTGTTCCCTACCCTCACAGACAACTTTTATGGCTTACGCTACGCTATCAGCAAACCATATTTATACTGAAAACGGTTCATAGTTTAACCAAATATGAAACCCCTCTCCAAACCTCTCCCCGCAACGGGGAGAGGCTTTGAACTTGTTCTTTGTATGATAAAAAAGTCCAGCTTCTAGCCGTTTTGAGTATATAAAAAAGTAAAAAAGAAAAAAGATACCCGATTTCTTTAAAGAGTCGGGTATCTAAGATTATCTAAATTTGTGAGTTAAGATTTAGGAGTGTGCTTACCCACAACTTGGGATTTGAGGGTGTTAATTTCTCCAGATAACTCCTGTCTGCTAGAAGCTTTGAGTAAATAGCGATAAACAAACCACACAGAATAACCAATGCCAATTAATTCAAAGGTAGGTGCTACCAAAGGAACATCATTAAGAGCATCTAATACAGCCAATAGTACCTTAACTGTGACTACTGCTGTCACGACTAAACCAATACTAACGATGGGCTGCTGATATTGACCGAAAAATTTACCTACATAGTCTGGTAATGTCCCCAAAAACCCAGAAATTTGTTGTCCGTATTTCAGCCATTGTTCTTGAGACTGCATAGGAGGTTGAAGTTTCGTCAAATTCCCGGTTTGGGTGTTAATTTCGGGTATGGTTGTTTCTTTAGACTGGGTTTCTTTAAATTCTGGTTCTTGCATTTTCGTTTCCATGATTTTGAAAGTTGAGTTTCTTACTTAGATATTTACAACCAAAAGGCTGTTAATCGGTACTTTCCCTCGCTAATCAGGGTGAGAGATTAGAGATTATTGGTTTATCTTACATCTAGAGTTCTTCACAAGTATGATAAAACTTTACACAAAATCCAGTAACATTAAGTTGCTAGTTAGGAAGCAAGGATAAAACTAAATAATCCAACACTATATCAAATTTTCTCAAAGTTTAGCAATTTAAGTAAATTTTTATCATTTTTGCTTGGTTATGCTGATTTTGTTTTATTATTCGTACTGAGTTTGACGCTGACAGAATAACCCGATAACAAATTGTCCTTTTCATCATTGTTATATTTTATGACCACAAATATTGATTTTCTGACTCATCTTAATCCTAGTCAACGTCAAGCGGTCGAACACTACTGCGGACCATTATTAGTGGTAGCTGGTGCTGGTTCAGGGAAAACCCGGGCGCTGACTTACCGCATTGCTAATTTGATTATTAAACATCGTGTTAATCCTGAAAATATCCTCGCGGTGACATTTACGAATAAAGCTGCAAAGGAAATGAAGGAACGAATTCAAAGGATATTTACTGAACCATTAGCAATATCACAACATGGTAAAAAATTTGATTTACTGACAGAATATGAACAAAGCTTACTAAAAACACAGGTTTACCGCACTACTATTAAAGATATGTGGTGTGGAACTTTTCATAGTTTATTCTCGCGGATTCTGCGCTGGGATATCGAAAAATATCAAGATGAAAAAGGCAGAAAATGGAATAAAAACTTTTCTATCTTTGATGAATCGGATGTCCAAAGTGTGATTAAAGAAATTGTTACCAAAGATTTAAATTTAGATAGTAAAAAATTTGAACCTAAATCTATTCGCTACGCTATTAGTAATGCTAAAAATCAAGGACTTTCTCCCCAACAATTTGAAAGTGAACAACCAGACTATCGAGGTAGGGTGATTGCTGATGTTTATAATCGCTATCAAGATAAACTTGCCCAAAATAATGCTTTAGATTTTGATGATTTAATTTTAATTCCTACTCGATTATTTCAACAAAACGAACAAGTTTTAGGTTATTGGCATCAAAAATTTTGTCATATTCTAGTTGATGAATATCAAGATACTAACCGAACTCAATATGATTTAATTCAGCTTTTGGTAACAAATGGGGAAAGCCGGAAAAATGAATGGAAATGGCAAAATCGATCTGTGTTTGTGGTTGGTGATGCTGACCAGTCAATTTATAGTTTTAGAATGGCAGATTTTACCATTTTGCTAGAGTTTCAGGAAAATTTTGGGGATGGTTTAGCAGATGATGATACTCGTTCTATGGTGAAATTAGAAGAAAATTATCGCTCATGTGAAAACATTCTCCAAGCTGCTAATGAATTAATTGAAAATAATACTCAACGGATTGATAAAATCCTCAAAGCCACAAGAGAACCAGGGGAAGAAATTTATTGTCATAAAGCTGATGAAGAAATGGCAGAAGCAGCTTTTGTGATTAACCAAATTAGAAATTTAGAGCATCAAAACCCGGAATTAAATTGGGGTAACTTTGCAATTTTATATCGAACAAATGCTCAATCTCGACCTTTTGAAGAATTATTAGTAAAATATCAAATTCCTTATACGGTTGTGGGAGGCATGAAATTTTATGATCGCAAAGAAATTAAAGATGCTGTGGCATATTTAAGGGCGATTAATAACCCAGCGGATACTGTAAGTTTATTAAGAGTTATCAACACACCTCGACGGGGAATTGGTAAATCTACTGTTGATGCTTTGGTGAATGCTTCCCAGCAGTTAGGAACAACATTATGGGAAATATTAAGTGATGAAACATCTGTAAATACTTTAGCAGGACGTTCGGCGAAAGCTGTGAATAATTTCGCCGCCATGATTCAAAATCGTCAAGAACAAGTCAAAGTTGTTCCCGGTTCGGAAATTTTACAAGGCATTTTAGAAGATTCTCGTTATATTAAGGAATTGCAAGATCAAGCTACAGATGAAGCTGATAATAGAATTAGTAACGTCAATGAATTATATAATGCTATGCTGCAATTTCAAGAAGAAAATGCTGGAGAAGATATTTCTTTACAGGCATTTTTGCAAAGTGCGGCTTTGAGTTCTGATTTAGATAATTTAAAAGAGGGACAAACAGCGGTTTCTTTAATGACTTTACACGCTTCTAAAGGGTTGGAGTTTCCTGTTGTCTTTTTAGTGGGATTAGAACAGGGACTTTTTCCGGGTTATCGTTCTTTACAAGATCCTTCATTGTTAGAAGAGGAACGGCGTTTGTGTTATGTGGGAATTACCCGCGCTCAAGAACGGTTGTTTTTATCTCATGCCAGAGAACGGCGTTTATATGGGTCTAGAGAACCGGCAATGCGATCGCAATTTCTCGATGAAATACCCACAGAATTGTTAACCACCCAAAATAAAGTTACCCGGAGTTCGACTAAAACCACTTCTGCAACCACTAGTAAACAAAGCACTCCCGGAATTTGGCAAGTAGGTGACAGAGTATTACATAAGTCCTTTGGACTTGGGGAAATTACTCACGTTTTCGGAGAAGGAAATAAGGTGTCTGTAGCGATTAAATTCCTGAGTTTAGGACAAAAAATTGTAGACCCCAGAGTAGCCCAATTACAAAAAGTCTAAGAGGTTGTTTGAAAAGTATTAGATGAAACCGATAATTTCTAGAAACCTAACCCCCTTCCCCCCTTCCCTACCTACGGTGTACACACAAGTCGGAAATTTCCTGTTGGTTGCCATAAAACCCCACCCCTAGCCCCTCCCCGCTTTTCGAGAGGGGAACTGGATTTTCAATAGATTCTTTCTCGTTGTAGAAAACTCGCTTTGGGTAAGGATGTGTGTACACGGTAGCCCCTTTTAGGGGAGGGTCAACAGATTTTGGATTGACTCCAACCTAAAGTGTGGAGCTTGAGGATTTTAGATTGGCGGTTTTTGATTAATTCCGCCCTGGAGGGGCGGGGCTTGTACCGAAAATTCCCAATCCAAAATCTAAAATCCAAAATTTTTCGGTCAGGGAGGGGTCAGGGAGAGGTCAGGGAGGGGTCGGGGAGAGGTTTGCAGAGGGGTTTATTTATACATTAAAAACTTTTCAAACATCCTTTAAAAAAGATAATCCCAATTAAAAAACTTATCCAGGAGTTTTAACTTGACGCGCCATGTCTAAGAAGACATTCATATTTACGCCGGGACGACGACGAGGACTATTAGTAGGAATGAGATATTTGGTGGCAAAATTGGCTTCAGTGGGGACTGATATTTTAACTGGTTCAGGCTTAGTAGCTTTTACGGCTGTCGGTGTAGCTTTTGGTTCAACTTTTGGTGTAGATTTGGCTGCTACTGTTGCTGGAGATTGAGTAACATTAGCTTCTTCCTTTAATTCTAGGTAGTAGCTATCACCCTTTTTGCTAAACAATCCAGTAATAAAACCCACAATACCTGCAATGATATTTTTGATAAAGCCCATAAAAAATGCTCCTGGTTTGAATAGTCGGGATTTTTACCGAAATTGTTAAAAATTACGGTGTAATATTACATTTGATTGCGTTATCTACGGTCAATCATTAGACCTACTGTTCGCTGATTAAAAGCCTATAATTACTACTGGCAAGTATTTGTAGGTCTTTTTTGTCTAAAACAGTATTTAGTAAATAACGCAAATTAATTATTAAATTTTATTATAACTATAAGATTATGAGAACTTATTTAATAAATCTTAATAATCTCCACTCAGTTTCACAACTGTCACATACTGTATATTTAGTATTACAATACTGAGTTAAATTATTAACAATACTAACTAATTAAGATCATGACAACAAAACAGCAAAATCCCGTTTTATTAGTGCATGGTATTAACGATACTGGGGCGGTTTTCAATAAAATGGCATTTTATCTGCGAAAACAAGGTTTGTCCGTGTATACGGTGGATTTAATCCCTAACAATGGTTCTGAGGTTTTGGAGAAATTAGCCCAGCAAGTAGCTGATTATGTAAATAATATCTTTGCAGCAGCGCAACCACTGGATATAGTGGGTTTTAGTATGGGAGGAATTGTCAGCCGTTATTATATTCAGCGGTTGGGGGGAATAAATAGAGTCCAGCGATTTATGACAATTTCTTCACCTCATTATGGAACTATAGTTGCTTATGGTACTTGGCTGGCTGGTGCTTTGCAAATGCGTCCTCATAGTGATTTTCTCAATGATTTAAATGCTGATGTCGAGATGTTAAAGCAGTTGAATTTTACATCTATTTGGACACCTTATGATTTGATGATTTTACCGGCTAGTAGTTCAAAAATCCCTGTAAGTAAGGACGTTATTTTACGAGTTGCATTTCATTCTTGGATGTTAACAGATGATCGGACTTTAGAAAAAGTAGCCGCAGCTTTAGTAGAACCGATTAATGTGTATCCCCAATGAGGGTATGTTCAGCATTGCCAAAAATCGCTTCTGGATGACGATAATACTTAAATTCCATTAAGTTATAAAATGGGTCTTCTAAGAAAAAAGTTTGATGTTCTAGAAGGGAATCGGTAAAGCGGTATTTGGGTTCTTCTCTAAACTTTAAATCTTTGTTTTTTGCCTTTTCTAGTAATTCTTGCCAATCTTGTTCTTGGGTGAAAATTAGTCCAAAATGTCGAGGATAAATTGCTTTTTGAGGTGTGAGGATGTCTTTTGTTATGTGTGCTACTAATTGATGTCCATAAAGGTTGAGAATCAAAGCGTGGGGGTTTTCGCGTCCGGGTATGCAGCCTAAACCATCAACATAATAGGCTTTGGTTTGGGGGATATTGGTGACGGGAAAGGCGAGGTGAAATATGGTTTGGTTCATGGTGGGGGTGAGTTGGAGAATAAAAGTAGGATTTAGTTAATTTCTCTGTAGGTTTATTATCAATAATAGTAAAATAATCAATAATTTCGAGTTTGATGTTATGGGTAATGAGATATTTAGAGATCGTCTGAACCGCAAAATTGAGAAGTTCATCTTGGAGGCTCAGGACTGTATAAAATTAGAGCATAATGGAATGGCTGGTAACGTTCGTAAAATCTTGGTTTAAGAACTTCTACCCATAGCAAATAAACTGACTATTATGGTTATATATGTAACTAATGCGATCGCTCATCCTGTGTGGGAACTAACTTGATTGTCAAGCGATCGCATATTTAAAACTTTCACAGAAGCATACTTTTTATACCCGGCATGACAAACTAACGTTGTTTTATCAGCCAGTGACTTAATACTGCACACTATGAATTGTCATCAGTAGAAATCAAAGAACTAGCACGACGTATTGATGGTGTATTTTTACCCAAAGCTGAGTACCCAGAAGATCCGATTTATTTTGTCGAAGTTCAATTTCAAGATGATGATAACTTATACTGGCGGTTGATTACGGAAGTATTTCTGTATTTAAACCAGTATAAACCTGATAAAAAATGGCAAGCTGTAGTATTGTGGGCTAAACGGAGTCTTGATCCTGGAATACCCTTGACATATCAAAGTTCACTAGCTGCAGGACAAATTCATGTAGTTTATTTAGATGAATGAACTGATACATCATCTTCAATTGGTTTAGGAATTATTCAATTAGTAGTTGCGCCTGAAGATGAAGCAATACAAACAGCAAGAAGTTTAATTAATTTAGTACAACAAGCAGATGCGGCAAACAGTCGTTATCTTTTAGAATTAGTAGAAAGGATGCTAATTTACAAGTTTTCCACTTATAGCCGTCAGGAGTTAGAAGCGATGTTTGGATTAACAGAATGGCGACAAACTCGATTTTATCAAGAAGTTAAGGAAGAAACTAAGTTAGAAGCAATTCCTCGTCTTTTGAAAATGGGTTTGAGTGTAGAACAAATTGCGGAAGCACTGGAATTAGATATTGAAATAGTGCAACAAGCTATGAAAACACAATGTGTCAAAGAGTCTTAATTTACAAGTTTTTCACCTATAGCCGTCAGGAGTTAGAAGTAATGTTTGGATTAACAGAATGGCGACAAACCAGATTTTATCAAGAAGTTAAGGAAGAAGTACAGAAAGAAACTAAGTTAGAAACAACTCCTCGTCTTTTGAAAATGGGGTTGAGTGTAGAACAAATTGCCGAAGCCCTAGAATTAAAAATTGAAGTAGTACAACAAGCAATGAAACAGCAAAGTAGAGAATAATTCTAAGCTATTTGACAAATAAAAGTGAAGGAGTAAAATTACGATAAATCTGCGGTAAAAGAGGATAAAATCATTTTGTTAGCATAAAAATCTGAAAAAACTCATAATTTATCACAGATGTTATCTTTAATAGATTCTGTTAATCCCTGGTTAGTGGGAGTAGGCTTAAATGCAATTTTACTAGGAATAGTCGCAATTATTCCCAAAAAATTGCTCACCCCGGCAGGTATACTTAATGCTGGATTATTAGGAATAATCATTTGGGGAACACTAGGTTGGCAGGGATATCTAGTGGTGGTATTTTATTTTATTGTTGGTTCTGGGGTAACGCGCATTGGTATGGCAGAAAAAGAAGCCGCCGGAATTGCGGAAAAACGTGCCGGTGCAAGAGGCCCTGAGAACGTTTGGGGTTCAGCATTAATAGCGGCTTTGTGTGCGTTGGGAGTCTTGTTTTTACCTGAGTTTAAATATTTACTATGTTTGGGTTATGTTGCCAGTTTTAGCACTAAACTATCGGATACTACAGCCAGTGAAGTTGGTAAAGCTTATGGTAAAAGTACCTTTTTAATTACCACATTGCAACCAGTTCCGAGAGGGACAGAAGGGGCGGTAAGTTTAGAAGGGACTTTAGCTGGTATGGTAGCATCAATAGCGATCGCACTCATTGGCTGGAGTGTAAATTTAATTAATCCCCTGGGTATTATTTGGAGTGTAATAGCTGCATTTATCGCTACAAATTTAGAAAGTGTTATTGGTGCAACTTTGCAATCTAAATATACGTGGCTGACTAATGAGGTTGTTAATATCTTCAATACCCTGATTGGTGCAACTGCGGCGATAATATTGGCATTAATTTACCAAAGTATCTTTGTTTAACTATTGACTCAAATTAAAATTTTTATATCCCCAACTTCTTGAATAATTTGGGGATATTGTCATCTTGCTTACAGACTTAAAAATAGTTATCATTTAAAATCATTTAGTTTACTCTTAATAAAAAGATAGCATATTTAATTACCAGATATTAATTACATATTTAATTTATCGAATCTTTATGATTCCTAGATATATTTTTCTACTGTTTTCTCCATTATTCAATGGAAAGTCTTATAGATGTTTTAGTATTATCCTGAGAATTACTTCATGGAATCTTCATCTTTTTTAACTGTAAATGACCAGGAAATTACCCTAGCTGAAGTAGTCAAATACTTACAAATATCTGGTAGACTGGGAAATTTTATGAGTGACGTACTGCGTCAGCACGTAATTGAACAAGAAATTAGTGCCAGAACAGATATTGAGATTAGTTCCACATTAATTGAACAGACAATTATTGATTTTCGTCTGAAAAATCAACTAACTGATGCCCAAAAATTTCAAGAATGGCTAACAAATAATGGTACAGATTATACAACTTTTCATACATCTATTACCTTGAGCTTTCAGTTGGAGAAACTCAAAGCATTAATCACAGAATCAAAATTACCAGAATACTTTATTGAAAAGAAGATTTACTTGGATAGAGTTATACTTTCGCGGATTCTAGTTGACAGTCGGGAATTAGCAGAAGAACTACAAACTCAAATTGAAGAAGGAAGTAGTTTTGAACAACTGGCAAAAGAGTATTCATTAGCCGATGAAAGAGTATTTAATGGCATGATGGGACCAATTAGTCGGGGGACTATACCAGACATATTACGTGCGGCTGTAGACTCAACCAGCCCTGGAAAATTGATCAATCCCATAGAAATAGAAGGACGTTTTGCTTTATTTAGATTAGAACAAATTCTTCCAGCCTCCTTAGAAGATCCTCAATTACAACAATCACTAAAAAATGAGCTATTTGAGAAATGGCTAGGGGATAAGATTCAAAATCTGACAGTCAAAATTCAATTGGATTAAAACTTCTAAATAATCAATTTTAACGAATAAATGTGTTAAACAATTTACCCTGGAATGAACCGCCACTATCCTGGCTAAATGCTGAAGAACAACGCGAATTAAAACAGCAAGCAGAAATACATAACTACAAACTTGGCGAAAAAATTTGGTCACAAAAATTAGGTGGTGACCAATTTTTTATTGTCGCTGGTAAAGTGCGTTTACGAGAGGAAGAAGAAAATAAAACCGTAGCTACTTTACAAACAGGAGATTGGTTTGGTAACTGTCAACCATTATTTGCTGACTGTAAAGCTGTAGCTGCTAGTAAGGAAGTTATAGTTGTGTGTTGGAATTCAGCTTTGTGGAAAAAGTTTTTAAATCCTCAAGTTGATGAATTTTGGAATAATTCAACAGAGGTAGAAGAGATTGAAACTATTTCACCAGTTCCTAATTCTCCCATGTCTCCACCTTCACATCCTGCTAAATGGGAACAAACCACAATTTCTAATTATCCTTTTGTGGGAAGTGGAAATACAGGTGCAGCTTGTTTAACAATGGTGGCGCAATATTTACAAAATCCTGTGCAATTAGAATGGGTACAACGTCAGTTGCGAGGACAAAAGCCGAAAAATCTGGTAGAAGCAGGGGAGAAATTAGGATTAGTATTGCGGAAATTAAAAGTTAATTGTAGTGAATTACGTCAATTATCTTTTCCGGCATTATTGTTGTGGAATCAAGGGAATCAGAAAGATAAAAATTCCCAATTAAATTGGGTTGTAGCCTATGGAATGAAAGGCAATTTTTTAATTATTGCCAATCCCCAAAATCCTGATTATATTTGTGAACATTTACCTCAATCTGTGGTAGATAATTGTTGGGATGGTACATTATGGCAAACTGAATTAATTTCCCAACAAGAGAAATTTAATTTAGCTTGGTTTACTCCCGCAGTTTGGAAATATCGAGGTTTATTAGGTGAGGTTTTATTAGCTTCATTTACTTTGCAATTATTGGGTTTAGCTTCTCCATTAATTACCCAAGTCATCATTGATAAAGTGATGGTGCAGGAGAGTTTAGCTACTTTGGATGTGATGGCGATCGCCCTCTTGTTCGTGGCGACATTTGAATCTATCCTGGGTATGCTGCGGCTATTCATATTTACCCACACAGCCCGACGTTTAGACTTGAGTTTATCGGCTCAACTTTTCCGCCATTTAATGCGTTTACCCTTGGCTTATTTTGAATCGCGGAGAGTGGGTGATACAGTTGCTAGAGTCCAGGAATTAGAACAAATTCGCCAATTTCTCACAGGTACAGCTTTAACCGTCATTCTTGACAGTATCTTTGCCGTAGTTTATCTGGGATTGATGTTTTATTACAACATTCCCTTAACATTTGTAGCCTTAGCCGTATTACCATTATTTGCCACTTTAACCATTATCGCCACACCAATTTTGCGAAATTGGCTAAATGAAACTTTTAACCGGAGTGCGGACAGTCAATCGTTTTTAGTAGAGACAATCACTGGCATTCATTCTGTTAAAGCCCATGCCGCAGAACCAGTAGCGAGAGAACGGTGGGAAGGTTTATTTGCCCGCTTCATTCGTACCAGTTTTAAAGCTTCCACCACATCTAATATTAGCAGTAATATTGGTGACTTTCTCACTAACTTTTCCACCTTAATTATCCTGTGGTTTGGGGCAAAATTAGTCATAGATCATCAATTGACAATTGGTCAATTAATCGCCTTTCAAATGTTATCAGGAAGAGTTACTAGTCCCTTATTAAGGCTAGTCCAGTTGTGGCAGAATCTCCAACAAGTGTTATTATCAGTAGATAGAATTGGTGATATTCTCAACGCTGCCCCAGAAACAGAAGCCGGCACAGGATTAGTATTGCCACCCCTCAAAGGTGAAGTTAATTTCGACCAAGTTTTCTTTCGTTATCATGCCAACACCGAACCAGTATTAAAAGGCATTTCCTTTAATATTGAACCAGGACAATTTGTAGGCATTGTCGGCAGAAGTGGTTCAGGGAAAAGTACCCTTTCTAAACTTCTGCAAAGACTCTATCAAATTGAGTCAGGAAGAATCCTCATTGATGGATTTGACATCAAAAGTGCTGACTTAGCATCTTTAAGACAACAAATAGGCGTAGTTCTCCAAGAAGACTTTTTATTTAATGGTTCAATCTTGGAAAACATCACATTAGGAAATACAGATATTACCTCAGAACAAGTTGTCGAAGCCGCCAGATTAGCAGTAGCCCATGACTTCATTAGTCAACTACCTTACGGCTATGAAAACAACGTGGGAGAAAGAGGAACAGCATTATCTGGAGGGCAAAGACAACGCATAGCATTAGCCAGATTATTCCTAGCATCTGCACCAATTCTCATCTTAGATGAAGCCACCAGCGCCTTAGATAGTGAAACCGAACAACAAGTATTACAAAACCTCAAAAATGTTTCCTCTAACCGCACAGTGTTCTTAATTGCCCACCGCTTTGCCCCCCTCAAACGTGCTGATTTAATCTTAGTCATGGAAAAAGGAGTAATAGCCGAAAGAGGAACACATTTAGAACTCTTAAAACAAAAAGGTTTGTATTGGTCACTTTATCAAAGACAACAAGCGAATATTTAAGATTTATCTCCGCGTCTCCGCGCCTCTGCATGAGAAAGAAATTTAATCCAAAACATTCAAACCCAAAGCTACAGCCCCCCATAAAGGTGCATCATCACCCAATAATGCCCGCACAACCTCAAAATTTACCTCTGGGAGTGCGGTTTCCCTAGCCACTTTTCGCACCACAGTCCAGAAATTATCCCCAGCTTTGGTGACACCACCACCTAAAACAAACCGTTGGGGGTTCATGAGGTTGGCGACATTACCAATACCGACCCCCAAAGCCCAAGCACCCCTATATAATACTTCTTGTGCTATTTCATCTCCGTTGGCTGCTGCGGTGCTGACGACTTTGCCTGTAAGTAAGTTAAGATCATTACCAGTCAAATACCTGAGTACGTCTCCCCTGATTTTACCGTTAGTGCTGGGTGGTTCTTTCTCCAACATTTCCCGGGCATTTTGCGCCATGTAGGGACCAGAAGCTAAACGTTCTACACATCCCCGTTTTCCACATAAGCATAATGGACCTCTAGGATCAACCACCATGTGTCCAATTTCTCCCGCCATGCCTAATGCGCCTCGCCAGGGTTTACCGTCAAGTATCCAGCCTCCACCGACACCTGTACTAATGGTAATGTAAAATAAGCTATCATATCCTTGACCAGCCCCAAAACGATGTTCACCAACAGCAGCAACGTTAGCATCATTATCTATACTGGCGGGTGCGTGATAATCCTCTTCGAGGATTTGTTTCAGGGGAACATTTTCCCAGCCAGGAACGTGATGAGATAAGCGGACTAAACCTGTGGTGGCATCCACTGGACCACCAAAGCTGACACCAATAGTATCCGGTTTCCTTCCTTTTAGCACGGAATCAATAAGCGATCGCATAATTTCCAAATCAGTCAAAGCATCACCATTTGTAGGAGAAAATCGTGATTCATGATCCAACCACTCCTTCCCACCAGCCTTAACTGTTGCTGCTGCCAATTTTGTCCCGCCAAAGTCTAGAGCTAAAATTAATGTCATATTATTAAAAATAAGAGGTTTACGAAACAACCATCAACCATTCACCATTATTACTTAATAACAATTTTGCTGTAGTTCATTATGAAACCGTCTTCGCTATTTGGATATAAAATATTTGTATATCCATCATGCTTATGTCCTATATGTAACCTAATTCATTACATTTGTAAATACAATCATAGTCATCCTCAATTTCTGTTAGACTATGGACATTGTTAAATTTCATGAAGAATAAATTAATACAAAGATGTATTTTTGTAGAATTCACCTAATTAATTAGGTTAGACTGGAATCAAAATACATGATTAGTTTAAGATAAAAATCTACATCTTTATATTTTTTTAGCAACCAATTGAGAATATTTCGCAATATGGATAAATTAAGATATAATTTACTAACTGCTAAATCTATGCCATTCGGTATCCATCAAACAAGTCATAAATTAGCCGTAACCATTCTAGAAATAACTTCTATAAATTATAAAATAATACTGTATTTTTAATTATTGTATCTTTTTGAATAGTTTTTGAGATATTTTTTTGAATAGGATTTATTTAAGCATACGCAACTTTAAAAATCAGGATTTTATCTAAACATTGACCATTAAATTTTTACTTGAGTAAGTGTAAATGAATAAACTTTTTTGTGCAGATAATTCACGGGAAATCCAAGAAGATATAATTGGTAGTGCCACCAACTACCAAACCTACATTTTAATAGAATGTCCTACCCCTTGGGTTTATGAAGCCTTTGAATCTAAATGGGTACCAGATAACTTACGCACTTTAATAGAAGATGTAAACCGCGCCCAACTACCAATTCGGTTTCTATTAATTGCCAATGATGAATCCCATAAAGTCCAAGAAACAACCCTATTAATTTATCAACAGCAACAGGGATTAAGTCAAGGATACCGAAAACAAGAATTTAAATTACCAAATATTGAACAAGTCGCCGGAATTGTCAGTAAATGGTTAGCAGGGATGAGTGTTGATTATGAAATAGAATCCAGTATTACCAGAGATATCTTAATATGTACTCATGGTAGCCATGATCAATGTTGTGCTAGATATGGCAATCCTTTTTACTTTTACTCTCAAAATACAATTGCTGATTTACAGTTAAATCACATCAGAATTTGGAAATCAAGTCATTTTGGAGGACATAGATTTGCTCCTACAGCCATAGATTTTCCCCAAGGAAGATATTATGGTATCCTCGATCAAGATACCCTGAAATCAATTCTCACCCATACTGGGGATATACAATGTTTACATAAAGTTTATCGTGGTTGGGGAATATTGCCAAATCCTCTCCAAATCTTGGAAAGAGAACTCATGCTGCGTTTAGGTTGGGATTGGTTTAACTATCAAATAACAGGTAAAATCATCGAAAAAAGCTTAGATAATCATACAATTATTGGTGAGTTAAGTTTTGAACAACCTGACGGTACTCTCTACACTTATCACGCCAAACTTATCAAAGATGATGTGAAAACACAAACAGTAAAGGTTTCTTGTCATGCCACCAAAGAAACAGTATGTTTGAAATATGCTATCTCTAATCTTTGGCTGGTAGCGAAGAAAGTGGCAACTTATAGTTAAAATATGGCAGGAGTTAGGAGTCAGGAGTCAGGAGTCAGAAGTAAAACTGACTGTACGGCTTTAAATTTAGATCCTGTACCTCATTAATTTAAGTACATACTTAAAAGAAAACTATACTCCTGTATAAAATTAAATTTTATGGAGTAGGAAAATAAAAAAATGTCTAACAACCGTTCTGGAATCTTTATTGGTGGTTTGATGTTAGGAGCAGCTATAGGTACTTTAGCAGGTTTACTAGTTGCACCGCGTACAGGACGCGAAACCCGTAAACTAATTAAAAAATCTGCCAATGCTATCCCCGAATTAGCGGAAGATATTTCTACCAGTGTGCAAATTCAGGCAGATCGTCTTTCTAGTAGTACCCTGGAAAACTGGGAAGAAACTGTAGATAGATTGCGAGAAGCGATCGCAGTTGGCATAGATGCTACCCAGCGCGAAAGCCAAAGTTTCAACAAACAAAATACTGTTGATATCAGCAGCACCCCAGACGATACCGATTCCCTGACTGAAAAACTAGAACGTTCATAAATGCCATAACCGTGATTGATCCTTTATTTTGGCTGGGACTATCCATCCTCCTAGTTACTGCCAGTGTAACAACCGTTTTAGTGGCAGCCATCCCCGCTTTGCAGGAATTAGCCCGTGCTGCTCGTAGTGCCGAGAAATTCTTTGACACCCTTTCACGGGAGTTACCACCCACTCTCAACGCCATTCGCAACACCAGCATAGAAATAACGGACTTAACTGAAGATGTTAGTGAAGGTGTCAAAAGTGCTAGTCAAGTTGTTAAACAATTTGATCAAAGCCTGGACAATGCCAAAAAACAAGCAGAAAGTATGCAAATCGGCACTCGTAGCGTCCTAGTTGGCTTGAAAGCCGCTTGGAAAAGTTTCACACGCCCAAAAAATACCAGGAAAAATCCAAAAACACTTATCAATCCAAAAATCGAATGAGAAACTACCTAAATATACAGCAGGAGTCAGGAGTCAGGAGTGAAAATGGTTTGAGGTATGTTCTAATTTCTCGATCAGATTTTGTTGAGATACCTAAATATTAGAGTAAAGTAAAGAAGTGTAAAGAAATATCATTTTTACATTACGCTTTAAAAAGCACTTGTTACATTATCCTTCTGAATTTTATAGTATAAAAACGTTCATGCACCTGTGTTTTTGGCGACGAATTTTAGTATCAATTGCCGCATTTTGCTTTATTGGCTCAATTTGGGCAATTAATTCCCCATCAGCCCTAGCTTATGAAAATCCCGATTTACTCCCCAGCTTTGTCACACCAGTAGTAGATTTAGCAAAAACTCTCCCTGACCCCCAGGAAGAAAAGCTAGTTAAAGAATTAGAACAGTTTGAAACTGACACTGGTTGGAAACTGCGCGTCTTAACTCAGTACGACCGTACCCCAGGTAGAGCAGTGATTAAATATTGGGGTTTAGATGATAAGAGTATTCTCTTGGTAGCAGATGCCCGTGGTGGTAACATCCTCAGTTTTAGTGTGGGTGATGCAGTTTATGAATTCTTACCTCGCACCTTCTGGATTGAACTACAAACCCGCTTTGGTAACTTATACTTTGTTCGTGAAGAAGGAGAAGATCAAGCCATTCTCCAGGCTCTAAATTCAGTTAAAGGTTGTTTACTTAAAGGTGGCTGTAACGTCGTTCCTGGGCTACCTAGAGAACAATGGATACTCACCCTTGTTACCTCCGCTGTTGGCGGGATTATTTGTGGTTTTGCCGCTCAACCCCGTGACGATAAAAAAATAGTTGCTTGGCAATGGGCATTAATTTTCTCACCTTTATGGGGAATGTTATTTATTGCCTTTGGTATTGCTCCAGTTATTACCCGGACAACCGATTGGTTGCCTCTAGTCCGCAATATTTCCGCTTTTGCCATTGGTGCTTTAGTAGCTTATTTATCTCCGATGCTGAATCGGACTTTCCCCGGTGCTGAATCCTGAAAAGTGACTGGGGAATAGAGATTAGGAAGGGAAATTTGCAATTTTACAGTTCAAAATCCAAAATACTGATAAGCTGAAGGCTAATATATAAGAAGCTAAATAGCAATGGAATGGCACGTAACTGATGCTCAAAGTTTGGCAATTATTGATAATGAAATTGGTGATCATATTTTTTCACCAGCAGAGTATGAAATCGTCCGTCGCGTAGTTTACGCTACAGCCGATCTTGAGTATAAATGCTTGATTCGGTTTTCAGAACAAGCATTACAAGCTGGAGCAGCCGCCTTAGCTACGCGAACTACTATTGTGGTAGATGCGCCAATGGTACAGGTGGGTATATCCCACGATATTCAAAATACGTTTGCTAATCCAGTGTATTGCAGTATGGAAGCACTAACACGACCCCAAAAGGAAAAAACCCGTGCAGCTTGGGGTATTGAAACTCTGGCTAGGCGTTATCCAGAAGGGATATTTGTAGTTGGTCAAGCACAAACAGCTTTAACTGCACTGGTGGAATTAATTGAAGCGGAAGAAATTAGACCCGCTTTAATAGTTGCTACCCCAGCAGGTTTTATCAATTCAAAAATTGTAAAAGAACGATTACAAGAATCCTTAGTTCCTTATATTACTGTTGAAGGTCGCAAGGGTAGCGCTGTCGTAGCTGCTGCTATTGTTGATGGTTTAGTGGATTTGGCTTGGCAAGTATACGGACAAGATAGAAATGTAGGGGGATGAAGGAGGGGCAGGGGGCAGGGGTAATTCTTCCTTCTTTATCCTGACTCCTGACTCCGTTCGGAGTTCGGCGAAGGAGTTCGGCGAAGGCTCACTCGATCTGATGACGCTCACGGCGAAACCTGACTCCTGACGAAGGGCGCAGGCCCTGCGCCCCTACCTCCTATTTCCCGAACGACGGCGGGGTCTTCTTTCTTGGTCTGCACGTAAGCGCACACTAACTTCATTGAAAAAATCTCTGCGGACATAGGGGTAATCACTTACCCACAAATCACGACTAGGAATATATATATCGCTGAATTCTTCAATGCTGCTTAAATCAGCAGTATTTGACATGACAATCATTTCAGCTATTTGTCCACGAGCAATGACTTTATAAGCGTTACGTAGTGGAGCTTCAAACTCCACCGTAAATCCCGTGTCGTCGCCTATTTCTAAGTTAATCCGCTTTTCGCGGTTTTCGATGATGACTAATTCACCTTTACTATTAACGGTTTCCTGTTTACCCATCAACCTATCTGTAATCCACCAGTTTAACACTCGTCCCCGAAAAAAGCCACTGTATTTGTACCTGCGACATTTTCTATTGCGGATACTTGCTTGGAATATGGGATACCAAAGCCAAAAGAAAGCACCAAATACTCCAAAAAAGAATATAAATCCAAATTCTAATCTAAACAAGAATTGTATCAGCAGTAGTACAGCCAAGATAACTACAGAAACTAGTATCCGTTGCACAAAACTGCTTACTTTCCCCCAATAGTATTTATATTGTGGTCCAGAGGCAATTAGGGGGATGATTTGTTCAAATTTTTGGCGAGTTAAGGGAACGAGCATATTTTACATTTTGGATTTTGGATTTTAGATTTTGGATTGGAAAATCACCAATCGAAAATTGCTAACAGTTAAAGTATTTTTTCTAGCCCATATACTAATGACTTTAGCTGATTAACTTTGCGAATGGCTAATATTACTCCTGGCATATAACAGGCGCGATCGCTTGTATCATGACGTAAGGTATAAATTTGCCCTGCTGCCCCAAAAATGACTTCTTGGTGGGCAATTAGTCCTGGTAACCGGACACTATGAATTCTAATCCCTTCGTCTGCTAAACTGCCTCTAGCTCCGGGTATTTTCTCCGTTTCTACCACAATAGCAGTATTAAAAGTCTTGCCCATTTCCGCTAATAGTTGAGCAGTTTGAATGGCTGTACCGCTAGGAGCATCAGCTTTTTGGTTATGATGGAGTTCAATAATTTCTACATGATCAAAATACTGGGAAGCTCTGAGGGCAGCTTCTTGGAGTAGTACCATACCAATGGAAAAGTTAGGAATAACCAAACAACCGGTACTGGCTTTTTCGGCAAAATCAGCTAATTCTTCGAGTTGTGCCGGACTTAAACCTGTAGTTCCCACAACTGGACGAATTCCATAGGCGATCGCACTCCGAATATTATTATAAACTGCATCAGGATGAGTAAAATCAACCAATACGCCCGGTTGCATCTGTCTCTCCCCAGCCACATACGCCAACATTGGCTCTAATTGATTCGTAATTGGTACTTCCAAGGGTTCACTTAAACCCGCCAGTTCCCCCGCATCCTTACCTTGATGTTCAGGAGTTGTGTCAATTGCACCCATTAAAGTCAAATCAGATGCTTCTGCTACTGCTTTAATTACTTCACGTCCCATTTTACCAGCAGCACCATTGACAATAACCGGAATAGAAGTTTGATTGCTCATAGATTTAACAATTATTTTTAATTCAACAAAGAAATTGTCTCACAAGAGATAACGAACGTCACGGAAGCCACTTGGCACCTCTTGACAAAAGACTTACAGCCTTAACTTGTCACCAATGGACTGGGAATTCATTGCCAGTCGGGTTATAGGTTTCACGTTAAGTTGATACTAAATCCAAAAGATGAATTATCAACTAGATAATCAAGCTAAAAAAATCGTCTTCTTGGCCGAGTTTCAGACGGTGTTTTTCGTAAAAGAACTACTTCTGCTTCACTACCCTCTCTAGCTACTCGAATTAATAAGGCAGAAGATAGCAAACTGGCAACCATCGAATTACCACCATAACTAAACATAGGTAAGGGTAAACCTGTAGTTGGTAAAGCACCTGTCGTTACACCAATATGTAATAATGATTGTCCAATCATGACAACTACTACACCAATTGCCACTAATTTGGATGTGATATTTTTGGATTTGAGAGCAATAATTAATCCTAAAGTGGCAAATATGGCTAACATTATTAATAGTAAAATACCGCCAATAAAACCAAATTCTTCGGAAAAAATTGCGAAAATAAAATCAGTATCTTGAATTGGTAAATAAAATAACTTCTGTTGAGAAAGTCCAAATCCAGACCCCCAAGTTTGACCTGAACCTACAGCTAATAAACTTTGTACTAACTGATAACCATCTCCTGTGGCATCAGCCCAAGGATTCATAAAGGACATAATGCGTTTGCGTTGATATTCTCTGATACTAATACTGAGTAATGCTAAAAGTAAGCCACCAAAGGCTGTTCCTACCAAATATTTATATGGTATTCCTGCGGCTAAGGCAATAAACCAAATTGTCATTCCGCAAAGTGCTGTGGTACTTAAGTTAGGTTGGGCAAGAATTCCTAAAAGCACAAGACCAAAAACACCTAACCAAGATAATCGAATTCCCCAAGGTCGTTTTTCCCACTGGCCAAAAAGTGTGGCACTTTGTAAAACTAAAAAAGGTTTAATTAATTCTGATGGTTGGATAGGAATCGGTCCAATGGCTATCCATCTAGCCGCATCAAAGGCTTTTTTTCCTAATCCTGGTATTAATGTCAGAAAAATCAACATCAGGAAAAATATTAAAAACCAATGAGATACACCCAAGATTTTTCGCAATGGCAGATTAACAATGATGTTGAAAATAATTAAGGAAGCTATAGCCCAAAGAATTTGCCGTTTAAAATAATACAAACCGTCACCATGACGGGCATCAGCAACGGGATAGGATGCGGAAAAGAGGATGATTAAGCCAATAAACATCCACGTTAATGTTAGCCAGCGCAACAATCGGGCTTCTAAACCCCAGCTAGAAACAGAATTATCAAAAATTGGGATTAAACGGAGTAGATTCACAATTTGGTAACTGGTAATTGGTGATTTTCTTCTTTCTTCTCCTGACTCCTGGGTGGGGAAACCCCGCCCCTACTACAAGAAATGCTGTATTTAAATTAAAACTAAGTTATCTCGGTGAATCACAGTATCTGCGCCTCCATAACCCAGAATTGAGGGGATTTCCCGTGAATGTCGTCCGCAAATTTTCTGCAATTCTTCACTATTATAATTCACTAATCCTCTAGCAATTTCATCACCATTACTATCACACAATTGCACCGCTTCTTGATTGTCAAATTCCCCTTCTACGGCTTTAATTCCCGCTGCTAGTAAGGATTTTCCCGCTTTGACAACGGCAGCGATCGCCCCCTCGTCTAAATATAATTTTCCTCCAGGAATCAAACCATAGGCTATCCAACGTTTGCGGGCTGAGGTTGGTTCTGGTTGCGGTGCAAAATGTGTACCAATGAGTTCCCCCTGAATAATTTTTTCAATGTTTCGGGGAAACTGTCCTTGAGTAATGACTGTACGGATACCAGCAGCGATCGCAATTCTCGCTGCCGAAATTTTAGTCATCATCCCTCCAGTCCCCCATTGAGAACCCTGTCCACCAGTTTGAATCTGTAAATCTGTCAGTTCTTGCATACTACTAACTAAACTAATCGGTTTAGCATCGGGTACGAAACGAGGATCGGCTGAATACAATCTATCAACATCCGTTAATAAAAATAACCAGTTTGCTTCTACTAAACTAGCTACTAATGCAGACAGGGTATCATTATCCCCAAATTTTAATTCTTCTACCGCTACTGTATCATTTTCATTAACTATAGGAATTACTCCCAAACCTAGTAATTCTTGAAAAGTATTATTAACATTAAGATAGCGGCTACGTTGTACCAAATCTGCCCTAGTCAACAATACTTGAGCAATTGGTTGTTGGAGAATACTAAATAAATCATCATATATACGCATTAATCTACCCTGTCCAACTGCTGCTACAGCCTGTTTTAAAGCTATAGTTTTGGGACGTTCCGTTAACCCTAACCGCGCACAACCGACTCCCACCGCGCCAGAAGAAACTAAAATTACCCGATGTCCCTGTCGTCTCAAATCACAGAGAGTTTCCGCTAAAGTAGCAATACTAGAAAGGGCTAATTGTCCTGTTTCTGGTTGAGTAAGGCTAGAAGTACCGATTTTAACAACAATTGTTTTGGTCATTAGTTAGTGGTCAGTTGTTATTCCCAAAAAATTATACAGCGCCAATCCCTCTATGGTGAAGGTTGGCGCTGTACGGGTTTATATTTATCTATTATCTGCTAGGGTCTTTTTAGGCTGACCCTGATGTTATCGAAATTAATAATCTCTGATTTTTTGCGAATTTGATAATTCCTTAACTATTTCTTTAGATTTACTTTCCTGACGAATAATAAATCTTTGTAAAGATTTGTATCTTAAAAAGATTAATACAGCACGGCGAAAATAAACCAACCACTATAAATCTACCAAAAGCTTATACCGCGTTTGTTTTGACTTTTGACTTTTGATTTTCGCCTGGCGGCACTAAGTAGGTATACTGCAAACGGTTTATTGTTTAACTAAATATGGAACCCCTCTCCAAACCTCTCCCCGCAACGGGGAGAGGCTTTGAGACTGTTATTTGTATTATAAAAAAGTCCAAGTTTTAGCCGTTTTGAGTATAAACGTGAACTAACCAAAATGTGTATTGTAGAACCAAGAAACATTCCAATATAATTGCGCTGTCGCTTCATCCAACCTACAAAAAATGGCGCAGGTATGGTTATCGTTGATAATATAACTATGCTTTCTAGTTACCAATTATGACTATAGCCACTGAACGCCAGATTACACTAGAAGATTTTCTCAAGTTACCAGAAACTAAACCAGCATCAGAATTTATTAACGGGGAAATCCTACAAAAACCTATGCCACAGGGTGAACATAGCTTAATTCAAACTACTTTTATTGAAGTTGTCAATGGACTAACCAGAAGTCAAAAAATTGCCATAGCTTTCTCCGAACTACGCTGTACTTTTGGTGGTAGTACCATTGTTCCTGATATTGCGGTGTTCCGGTGGGAGAGAATTCCCACAACTGAATCTGGGAAAATTGCTAACCGCTTTGAAATTCATCCTGACTGGGTAATAGAGATTCTTTCTCCTGAACAACCACAGAAAAAAGTATTAACAAAATTATTGCATTGTTCCCGACATGGAACTGAGTTAGCTTGGTTATTAAACCCAGAAGAAGAAAGTGTATTGGCTGTATTTCCTGGACAAAAAATTGAAATATATGAAGGTGATGATAAATTACCAATTTTGGAAAATATCAATTTAGAATTAACAGTTAAGGAAATTTTTGGTTGGTTGAGTTTTGGTTCATAACGGTAGCAAGGAAAGGGGAATGAGAAACTTTATCAAGGGCGGGTAAACCCCGCCCAGAAATGAATTTCAGGGCTAATAACCAAAGTCTACTTTAGTAGACTCAAGATTATTCAGTCATCAAAAGACAACTTTTGCTATGAGACTGGGAATATGGCTAACGCCACGCTTCGCTATCATTCCCAGGCGGAACTTATGCCCACCCGGATATTAAAATTGTTGTAAGAAGCGTAAATCGCTGTTATATAAACGGCGAATATCATCAATTTGGTGTAATACCATAGCAAAACGTTCTACACCAAAACCAGCAGCAAAGCCGCTATAAACTTCGGGGTCATAACCGACAGATTTTAAAACATTGGGGTCAACCATTCCGCAACCCATGACTTCTAACCAACGTCCTTTCCACTGTAAATCTACCTCGGCTGAAGGTTCAGTAAAAGGAAAATAACTGGCACGAAAGCGAATTGGTAAGTCACCAAATATTGATTGTAAAAAGATTTTGACAGTTCCTTTGAGGTCTGTAAAAGTTAGTCCTTCATCTATGGCTAAAAGTTCGATTTGATGGAAAACTGCTGAGTGAGTCGCATCTACATCATCTCTGCGATATACTCGACCTGGGGCAACAACTCGAATGGGTGGTTCTTCCTTTTCCATGTAGCGAATTTGCACTGAGGAAGTATGAGTCCGCAATAAATTACCATCTGGTAAATAGAAGGTATCTTGCATATCACGGGCTGGATGATCTGGGGGAGTGTTAAGTGCTTCAAAATTGTAGTAATCTGTTTCCATTTCTGATCCTTGGGCAACGGTGTAACCCATGCCGACAAAGATATCTAGGGTTTGGTCAATAATGCCATTGAGGGGATGAATCCGACCTTGGGGACGGTAAATACCGGGCATGGTAACATCTATGGTTTCTGCCTCTAGCTGTACCTGAATTTGAGCAGATTCTAAGGCTGTGCGTTGCTGGTCAAGACTGTTTTGAATAGCTTCTTTGACTGTGTTAGCGATCGCCCCAATTTTAGGCCGTTCTTCCGCGCTCATTTGCCCCATACTTCGCAATAGCGCCCCCAATTGCCCTTTTTTGCCTAAATAGTTGACTCTAAGTTCTTCTAGGCGTTCTAGGGTATCAGCAGATGCGATCGCTGTTTCTCCTTCTTGCCGTAATGCTAAAAGTTGATTCTCTAAATTGCTAGTCATTAGTTATTGGTGATTAGTCATTAGTCATTAGTCTATAGTAGGGGACGGGGGACGGGGAACAGGGAACAGGGAACAGGGAACAGGGAACAGGGAACAGGGAACAGGGAACAGGGAACAGGGAACAGGGAACAGGGAACAGGGAACAGGGAACAGGGAACAGGGAACAGGGAACAGGGGGAATATTTTTCCTACTGACAACGAACAACTGACAACTGACAAATGACAAATGAAATTACTAATTAGCAATGATGATGGAATTTCTGCTTTGGGTATTCGTACCCTAGCCGACACTTTAGCAGCAGCGGGTCATGAAGTAACAGTAGTTTGTCCAGATCGAGAGCGATCGGCAACAGGACACGGATTAACCTTAATGCAACCAATTCGCGCGGAAATAGTAGAATCTGTTTTTCATCCTCATATTAAAGCTTGGGCTTGTGATGGTACGCCTTCAGATTGTGTAAAATTGGCACTATGGGCTTTATTAGATTCTCCACCCGACTTAGTGCTATCTGGAATTAACCAAGGCGCAAATTTAGGGACAGAAATCCTCTACTCTGGGACTGTTTCCGCAGCAATGGAAGGAGTAATCGAAGGTATTCCTAGTATTGCTTTTAGTTTAACCAGTCATACTCATAAAGACTTTCAAGCAGCAGCTAAATTTGCCGAAATCCTAGTTGCTAAAATTGCCGTCCAACCACTCCCAGAATTGATGTTACTGAATGTCAACGTCCCCCCCTTATCTTGGGAAGAAATAGCTGGAGTTACTTTTACCAGACAAGGAGTACGACGTTACGTAGATGTTTTTGACAAGCGAACTGATCCCAGAGGTAAAACTTACTACTGGTTAACTGGAGAAGTGATCGAAGACGTAGAACCACCTATAGAATTAAACTTACCAACCCACGTTCCCCTTGATGTTCATGCCATTCAAAAAAAATATATCAGTATTACTCCATTGCAATATAATTTGACTTATGGGCATGGACTTAATCAGCTATCTGGATGGGAATTTGAATTTCCGTAGATTTAGGCATCTTCATCTCAGCTAGAAAAAATTATTTTCAGTCACTTTACTGGATTTTGACTAGCTATTACTTAAGTAAGTGTAGTAACATATAATGACATTGATGAAAAAACAGTTATAGCAGGAGTCACCGAGTCAGGAGTAAAAACCTGTTGTGGAAGGAATTTTCTTATCAATTCATGTCCTAACTACCTTGACGGTTGCTATATATAATAATTCCTAGATTGCTGATTCTCACTAAACTCTGCTAAAACTAGCTGCATCTTACGCCAAAGTGTTTGTAAGTCTCAAAGCTGACTCTGTTGTTTTCAGCAACAAAATTTGTAAAACAGCATACACTTAAATAAATAAGTAGTCGTGTGTTTTCATTATCCTTTTGCTCAGTCCAGCCAGCCAACAATACCCAACCCATGTATAGGATAGAGAACCAATTTAATGTGCAGTTTTGGGGCGTTAGGGGCAGCATCCCAAGTCCAGGGCTAGATACCGTCCGCTACGGAGGTAATACTCCTTGTGTCTCCATGCAGGTGGGCGGTAAACGACTAATTTTTGATGCGGGGACAGGATTGCACATTTTAGGTAAATCCTTATTGTCCCAAATGCCAGTAGAAGGGCATTTATTTTTTACCCATTCCCACTGGGATCATATTCAAGGATTTCCCTTTTTTACCCCGGCTTTTATTAGTGGTAATAAATTTGATATTTATGGAGCGATCGCCCCAGATGGTTCTACCATAGAACAGCGATTAAATGACCAAATGCTGCATCCTAACTTCCCTGTACCATTACAGATTATGCAGTCTAATTTGACCTTTCACAACGTGCAAATCGGACAGTCCATCAGTATTGATGACATTATTATAGAAACCGCTCATTTAAATCATCCCGGTGAAGCAGTAGGATATCGAGTTAATTGGCGAGGTGGTGCTGCTGTTTATATCACTGATACTGAACATTATCCTGATCATTTAGATGAAAATGTCTTGTGGTTAGCTCGCAATGCTGACGTACTCATTTATGATTCTACCTATTCTGATGAAGAATACAGTAACCCCAAATTCCCAAAAATTGGTTGGGGACATTCCACTTGGCAAGAGGCTATAAAAGTTGCTAAAGCTGCTAATGTGAAAACCTTAGTAATTTACCATCATGATCCAGCCCACAATGATGATTATTTAGATCGTGTGGGTGAAGATGCTTATGCGAGTTTTCCCGGTGCAATTATGGCGAAGGAAGGACTAGTTATTCCAATTACTACAACTGATGTTACCTTAGCATCTGTTTCCGATAGTAAGCATTCAGACTAAGAATATTTTATTAAAAATAGGAATCGTTGGCAACATATTCGTTATATGGTAGGTTGAGTTGAGGTAACGAAACCCAACATTTATATTAAATTTTCATCAAAGTACAGTCTAGCCTAAAATGAGCAATACTTGTAACTTGGGTTGAGATAACCAACAAAAAAAAGGTATAATCAGATTCTCGTCTTGATACCTGTAAATGTCAAAGAAGATTATTAATTGTCAATTTCCGCACCGACTAAGGGAGTACCGCAAGTGATTTCCATCCCGTCGGGTAGTTCGGTGATTTTTGCCCCCATTTTATTGAGTTGTTATGCCATCACGGTAATGCGATCGCTCTCCCTATGATGCTAACATTTTCGTATTAACAACAAGTTCTCACATATTCTTGAAAAACTGGAGCCAATTTAAACAGAATCTTATCTTCTTTGATTTTCGTGATTAAATACCGTTGTTGTAAGGATTGTACTCTGTACAGGACAAAAAATAGAGAAAAAGCTTGCAAAGGAAACAGAGAAAGGGTTTCATAGAAAGTTACCACACAATCAAAGAAACCCCTATGAACCAGATTAACCTATTACGAGACACACTAAAACCACATTTGGAATGGCATGGAGCGCGTCTAAGCTTTTTAGCGTTATTTTTAATATCTTTATTAAGAGTAAAGACAGTGAACTTGGTAGAATTAGCAACTGGTTTTCGCAACTGTGCTAAAAACGAATCCAATTACAAACGGTTGCAAAGATTTTTCCGAGATTTTGATATAGATTATGCAGTCATAGCGAAAATGATTGTAAAAATCATGAACATTCCCCAGCCTTGGGTGTTAAGTATTGACCGGACTGAATGGCGTTTTGGTCAAATATGGTTAAATATCCTCATGTTGGGAGTAGTACATAATGGTGTCGCTTACCCCCTAGTTTGGCAGATATTGGAGAAGAAAGGTAACTCCAACACGGATGAACGAATGGATTTACTTGACCGATTTGGACAACTGTTCCCAGATGCACAAGTTGACTATATCAGTGCTGACAGAGAATTCGTGGGGGCAGAATGGTTAAGTTATTTACTGCTTGAACCAAATATTCCATTCCGAATCAGGATTCGTCACACTGATTTAATTAGTGATACAGAAAAGACTCTTCCAGGTAGCGTCATTTTTGCTCATCTGGCTGCGGGTGAATCTCAGGTTTTATCTACTCGTCGTTGGGTCTGGGGTCGTTCAGTTTATGTAGCTGGTTTACGTCTTGATGATGGCAAGTTATTAATCGTGATTTCTGATACTTCTCCCCAAACCATGATTGCTGACTATGGCCGTCCTTGGGGGATTGAAACTTTGTTCGGTATGTTTAAAACTCGTGGTTTTTGCTTGGAATCTACACATTTTATTGATTCTAACCGATTGAGTAAGCTCTTAGCTTTACTGTCATTAGCTATGTGTTGGGCTGTCAAGACTGGAGAATGGTTGCATCAACACCAACCTATCAAAATCAAGAAACATGGACCTTTTGCTAAAAGTGTTTTTCGTTACGGTTTAGATTATCTGCGTTCTCTTGTTACTGATTTAGATTTGAAATATGACGACTTTCTTCTCTCTCTCAATTTTTTGTCCTGTACTTAGATTTTTATTACCATTAGTGATAGTTACATCTAGCATAATTTTCTCTTGAATAGTGATTAAACGTTTTCTTCAATGACTATTAACTCTGTTTATTTTACGGAAATAGTCCCAAACGAATCCATAATTGTCTTGCTATCACTTGTGATTGACTATTTAACTCTAAACACTTTACAGTTACTCTGCCGATAGGTTTTATACCTGTAATCAAACCAGTTTCAGAATTAACTTGAAAATGCTCTTCCCATAGGTCTTCTCTAGGATTAAAAAGACGAACTTCAATATTAGATTCAGGATCTATTTCACTAATACGAGAACCTTTACGAAGATTACAAGAACGACAAGAAAGAGCTAGATTAATTTCAGCATTAGTACCTCCGCGACAAGTAGGAACTATGTGTTCAACTTCAAAGGGAAAATTAAATACTAATTCAGGTGCATGACAATATTCACAACGATGAATGGCGCGATCTGCTACAAGATGATAAAATTGATTCATTGACTCCATTGTTGTGCTAAGGATGCGGTTCTAGCAGTAGCAGCATTGAGTTCAAGATTAACAAGATTATCTAACTCAATTTGTATTTCTGGCGGAAGTTTCTGTTCTTGATCTCGTGCTATTCTCCACATAGTCATTAGTTCGGATAAACGTTGTTGTTGATCTTCAGTGAAGAATTGATCGGGATGAAAATTATCAATAATTAATAATGCCCGAAATTCAACTTCACCTAACTGTGTAGTCAAAGCATCTAAAGCTTGACCGGCAGTTTTGCCAACAGACTGTTTATCTCCAGCAATGGCACGATAAGACCTTTCACCACGGGCATTTGATATAGGTAAAATGGCAACTGTAGTCATAATGCTGATTAAGAATATTTGTTGTTTATCAATTATACCCCAGTCCTCTATTCCCTGTCCCTAAAAATTATTGACAAATTTCCCGTAATGTGTTTGTGAAGTTGGGATAAGAAATAGCAGCAGCTTCAGCGCGGTGAATGGTGGTTGTACCGATGGCGTTGAGGGCGGCGATCGCTAAACTCATGGCAATGCGATGATCTGTATGGCTATCTACTGCCGCACCGACTAAGGGAGTACCGCCGGTGATTTCCATTCCGTCGGGTAATTCGCTGATTTTTGCCCCCATTTTATTGAGTTGTTGTGCCATCACGGTAATGCGATCGCTCTCTTTGACTCTTAACTCCTCCGCATCCCGAATAATTGTTGTCCCCTCAGCAAAAGCCGCTGCAACTGCCAAAATGGGAATTTCATCAATTAATCTGGGAATAATATCACCAGCGATGGTACAGCTTTTTAAACCACCGGAACGCACGCGAATATCAGCCACAGGTTCTCCCGCTACTTCCCGCTGGTTCTCTAGTTGAATATCTGCCCCCATCAGTGCCAAAGCTTCTAAAATCCCCGTGCGGGTAGGATTGACACCGACATTTTCCACTACCAAATCTGAACCGGGAACGATCGCCCCCGCAACTAACCAAAAAGCCGCTGAACTGATGTCACCGGGAACAATTACGGTTTGTCCGTAGAGTTTCGCCCCACCTGTGATCGTGACGCTATTTGTGTCTGGATCTATACTTAATTCTGCGCCATAAGCCCTTAACATTCGTTCACTGTGATCCCGTGATAAAGCAGGTTCGGTGACGGTGGTTTGTCCTTCGGTGTTTAAACCCGCCAGGAGGATACAGGATTTAACTTGCGCCGAAGCAATGGGAGAATGATAATGAATGGGTTGGAGGGCTTGTCCTTGAATGGCTAGAGGTGCTAAGGTATTACCCTTACGTCCCCAAATTTGCGCCCCCATTTGTTGCAAAGGCTTGACAACACGGGACATGGGACGCGATCGCAGAGAACTATCACCTGTCACCGTGAAAAATCGCCCTGGATGGGATGCTAATAAGCCCAACATCAACCTCATCGTTGTCCCAGAATTACCAGCGTCCAAGACATCTATAGGCTCTTGAAAATTTCCCAAACCGATGCCTTTGACTGTGACTAATTCTGTATTTAATTCCGAAATTTCCGCCCCTAGCGCCCGAAAACAGGCAGCAGTGCTACGGGGGTCTTCACCTAACAGCAGTCCTTGAATTTGAGTTTCACCTTCAGCGATCGCCCCCAACATCAAAGCGCGATGGGAAATAGACTTATCACCAGGAACTCGGATACGTCCCTGCAAAGACAGTCCAGCCGCAGGGCGCTGAATAATTAAGTGATCCGAAGAGTTTGCTTGAGTTTCTAAAGTAATAACAATAGCCGACATTAGGATACAATGACTTTTGAATAGAATAAAAGCTAAACAGCGACTTGTTTATCACTATTCACTTCCAATTTAGTATCCTACCGCTTTTTGCCAACTATAATCTTTCTTCTGGTAGATAACAGGTGACAGGTAATACCATATTGAATTGTCTAGATTAACAAATCAAAATATTTGCTGACGATGAACCAGGTTTTACTATTTATTAGACATCTTGCTTGAATGTCTTGTTTTTTGTTGCTTCCAACCACCAAAAACTTCAGCCGTAACGTTAAATAGTAGGCAGAATCAGCAATTTAGAAAATCGCTCAACTTTTATTCTTTATTTGTAACCTCTCACACTCTCATGCTAACTCACCACCGCAAACCCGTATGTTTATCAATGATTTCCACTGACTTACCGATTTGGTCTGTGGTTGACACTGCTGGAACTTTAATTCAAAAGGATACAGATAAATTTCATTTACTATTAACTGCACCACCTCTGATTAGTTGTGAGGTAGGCAGTTATTTCAATCCAGAAGATACAATTTACCCAAGTAAAAACAATTTTTCTCCTCCTAGTAGTCCCAGAATTTTATGGCTAGAAATTTCATCTCGGCGGTTAATTATGACCATGCAAGGTAATGCACAAGTCAGTTACCGTCACTTTTGGGAGTTAGGTGTATATGGCATTAGTCGTTTTTGGTTGCCAAATGAATCATTACAACCCCATCAACCCATTCGTTTGCGTAATTTTACCAAAAGTTTCACTTTCAGCGGAAATCCTTTTCCAGAACATCTCCGTTTAGAATACGAATTCTGGACAGGAAAAGTCCAATTAGGTCATTATATTCTCAATTTAGAAATTCAGCATTAAAAGGAATAGGGAACAAAGGAAATATTTCTTCCCAATAACAACTGACGAATGACGAATGACGAATGACGAATGACGAATGACGAATGACGAATGACGAATGACGAATGACGAATGACCAATGACCAATGACCAATGACCAATGACCAATGACCAATGACCAATGACCAATGACCAATGACCAATGACCAATGACCAATAACTAATAATTAGGTTCATTACCTACTTTCCATTTGATATTGCAACCAATACTAGGTTTTTGTTCACTTGTCACAGGTTGATTATTTAAAACTGCGGTAATAGCTGCTCTTAAATCTTTACCTGTTACAGGTTGATCATTGCTAGGACGACTATCATCTAATTGTCCGCGATAAACGAGTGTTCTGTCGCCATCAAATAGAAAGAAATCCGGTGTACAAGCTGCCGTATAGGCTTTTGCTGTTGCTTGAGTTTCGTCGTAACAGAAAGTAAAATCAAACCCCAATTCTATACACATTTCTTTTAATGATTCTGGGGCATCATTAGGGTAATTTTTAGCATCATTAGCACTAATGGCAATAATCCCTAAATCACTATTGCTGTAATCTTGATCTAATCTGGCTAATTCTTGTTGAATATGCTTAACAAATGGACAGTGCCGACAAATAAACATAATTAACAATGCCTTTTTATTGGCAAAATTATCAAGAGAAATTGTTTTTCCAGATACTACTTCTGGTAGATGAAAATCTGGTGCTTTCGTGCCTAGAGGCAGCATGGTGGAAGCGGTTAAAACCATAATTTTTTTAATGTTTTGATCAGGATTTTTTCTAATAATAGAATAATCCATCTTGATTTAGGAAAATTACCAAATTCACATACATAACTTATTAGAAAATTTAAGTAGATTATGAATTATTTAATTAAATTATGGGAAAAAGATCAATATTACCTGTTCCCTGCTATAATGACTGACCGTTGATTGAAAAAATTTTAATAATGATCACTTGGTGTTCCTTGCTAATGAAGCAATGGGGTAGGATGACAAAATTCCTATCTTTATTCTGTCTTTGTCTATTATTGGTCGTTAGTTGTACTCCTAAACAGCAAACAAACGCACCACAGTCTAGTGCTGTGAATAATTCTGCGGGTGACGGTCGGATTACCGTAGGGACAACGGAAAAGCCAAGAACTCTTGATCCTGCTGATGCGTATGAATTGGGGTCTTTGAGTTTAATATTTAATATGAGCGATCGCCTGTACACTTATGAACCAGGTAGTACAGAAATTAAACCACAATTGGCAACAGCATTACCAAAAGTGAGTGCAGATGGTTTAACTTATATTATTCCTATTCGCCAAGGAGTCCTATTTCATGATGATACTCCCTTCAATGCCAAAGCAATGGAGTTTAGTCTGCAACGCTTCATCGAAAACAAAGGTAAACCATCTTTCCTACTTTCTGATACCGTAGCTTCAGTTAAAGCCACAGGAGAGTATGAATTAACAATTAAACTGAAAAAACCCTTTGCAGCTTTTCCTTCATTATTAGCATTTTCTGGAGTCTGTGCGGTTTCACCAAAATCCTATGAAATTGGGGCTGGAAAGTTTAAACCAAATATTTTTGTAGGGACTGGTGCTTACAAATTAGCCAAATATGGAACTGATTCCTTAAAGTTTGATGTATTTGATAAATATTGGGGAACAAAACCAGAAAACAAAGGTATAAATGTCCAAATTCAAACCAGTCCAGTCAACTTATTTAATGCCTTTAAAACTGGTGCGATAGACGTGGCTTATCTATCCTTACAACCAGATCAAATTCAGAGTTTAGAAGCAAGTGCGAAAAAGGGAGATTGGCAAGCTATATCTGCTCAAGGTAGTGTAGTTACTTATATGACATTAAATCGCAATCAAAAACCTTTAGATAAAGTAGAGGTGAGACAAGCGATCGCATCATTAATTGATCGTAAACTATTAAATGATCGGGTATTATTATCACAGGCTGATCCTCTTTACAGCATGATTCCCACCACCTTCAACGTTTCCCAACCACTGTTTCAAGATAAATATGGTGATGGTAAATTTGAAGAAGCCAAAAAATCCTTAGTCGCTGCTGGTTTCTCCAAAGAAAATCCAGCAAAAGTGCAAATTTGGTATCCTGCAAGTTCAATGACTCGGAGTTTAGTTGCCCAAACCTTAAAATCCCTCGCTGATACTAAAATGGATGGGATGTTGCAATTTGAAGTTAAAACCGTCGAAGGTGCAACTTTCTATAAAGAAATTTCCAAAGGTTTATATCCCAGTACCTTAACTAATTGGTATCCAGACTTTTTAGATCCAGACAACTACGTGCAGCCATTTTTAGCCTGTGAAAAAGGTTCAGTTGCTAAAGGTTGCGAAACCGGCGGTAGTCAAACTCAGGGGGCATTTTATTATAGTGAATCCATGAATAAACTCATAGATCAACAACGCAAAGAACAAAATCCTGAAGCCCGGAAAAAAATATTTGCCGACATTCAAACTCAAGTATTAACTGATGTTCCCTACATCCCCTTATGGCAAAATAAAGATTTTGTATTTGCTCAAAAAGGCGTAGCCAATGTCAATCTTGATCCCACCCAAAACCTGATTTATAAAACAATTAAAAAGTAGGGAATTAGGTGACAGGTGACAGGTGATAGTTAAGAGGAGATAGGGAGAAGTTTTCTTCTTTCATTCCTCATACTAACTCCTAACTCCTGACTCCTGACTCCTGACTCCTGACTCCTGAACTCCTGCACTCCTCATAAAATATGTCCCGTTCTAAAGCATTACAGTATTACATTGTTTCCCGGTTACTATTTGCGCCACTGCAACTATTAACTATTATCACCATTGTCTTTATTTTACTTAGAGCCACCCCAGGAGATCCAGCAGATGCAATTCTGGGAGGAAGAGCGCCAGAAAGTGCCAAAGAAGAATTAAGAAAACAACTTGGTTTAGACTTACCAATTTGGTTACAATATCTCAATTATTTAGGTAATTTACTACGCTTTGATTTAGGAACTTCCTTAACCAGTCGCGGGCAAAATATAGGTGAAATAATTAGTCAATATTTTCCAGCCACAGTAGAATTAGCATTTGCGAGTATGGCTGTGGCGCTGATTGTCGGCGTTTTAGTGGGAACTATTTCCGCCTCTCGTCCGGGAACTGGTTTTGATATTGGTGGGCGTTTATTTGGGATTATTACCTACGCACTACCAATGTTTTGGGCGGGTATGTTATTACAATTAGTTTTCTCAGTTCAATTGGGTTGGTTTCCTAATTCCAATCGGTTTCCACCCAATCTTCCTGCACCTACAAATATTACTGGTTTATATACAATTGATAGCTTATTAAGTGGGAATTTAAGTCAATTTTTCACATCTTTACATCATTTAGCTTTACCAAGTTTAACTTTAGGAATTTTGTTAAGTGGCATTTTTGAACGCATTGTCAGAGTTAATTTAAAACAAACCTTAAAAGCTGATTATGTAGAAGCGGCTAGAGCGCGAGGAATTCCTGAAAATAAGATTTTAGTCTCCCATGCTTTAAAGAATGCCTTAATTCCTGTAATTACGGTCTTAGGACTAACATTTGCTTCCTTATTAGGTGGAGCAATTTTAACAGAAGTCACATTTTCCTGGCCAGGTTTAGCAAATCGTTTATATCAAGCCATTTCTGACAGAGATTATCCTACCGTTCAGGGTGTGTTAGTATTTTTTGGGGCAATTGTGGTGAGTGCAAGTATTTTAATTGATATTCTCAATGCCTATGTAGATCCAAGAATTAGATATTAAGTAGGTTGGGTTGACGCAAGTCTACTTCCTGATAGAATTTGATAACTCGTTCCCAGTCTCCGACGGGGAATGCCCACTAAAGGCTCTGCATTATATAATAACTTGAAATCAAAAACTTATGTATACCAAATTTACTAATGAAAATTAAAATCAAAAATCTTGGCGCTTTAAAACAGGCAGAATTTTCACTTGGTGAACTGACACTCATTTGTGGATACAACAATACGGGGAAGACTTACGCCACTTACGCGCTGTTTGGCTTTTTATATACTTGGCGCAAGATGTTTTCGATTAAAATCAACGACGACAAGATTGAGCAACTCCTTGCTGACGGTGTACTTCGTCTTGATATACAGGAATATGTTAATCAGGTTGAGCAGATTGTGACTCAAGGTTGTCAGGCATATACCCAGGAATTACCGAAGATTTTTGCAGCATCGGCTGAACGATTTAAGGAATCAGAATTTCAAGTAAGCCTAAACATAGAAAATATACGTTTATCAAAGAAATTTGATCTGGAAATTGGCTCTGGTGAAGTATCACTGTTCTCTATTACTAAAAGTGAAGAAAGCACAGAATTAGTTGCAACTTTGCTTATTGAGAAAGAGAAAGTAAAAATACCCACCGAAATTCTTAAGCGCATTATTGGCGACGCTCTCAAAGATATTATTTTCGATCCGCTTTTCCCTCGTCCTTTCATCGCCAGTAGCGAACGAACAGGTGCAGCCATTTTTCGTAAAGACTTGAATTTTGACCGCAATCGCTTATTTGAAGAAATAGGTCAGGGTGGACAAAATATTGATCGAATGGAACTTCTACTTAAAGATTATGGAGATTATGCCCTGCCAATAAAAACAAATGTAGATTTTATCCGGCAACTTGAAAGTATTGTCAAAAAAAGTAGTTTTGTTGCTGAAAATCATCCTGATGTACTGGCAGATTTCGCTGACATTATCGGCGGTGAGTACACCGTTACCCGCAACGATGAGCTTTATTACCAGCCAAAGGGTAAACGAGTTAAGCTTTCTATGGATGAAAGTTCTAGTGCCGTGCGTTCTTTGCTAGACATCGGATTTTACTTAAGACATGAAGCTAAACTTGGCGATTTACTAATGGTAGATGAACCTGAACTAAATCTACACCCTGAAAATCAGCGTCGAGTTGCACGACTTTTTGCTCGACTGGTTAACTTGGGGATTAAGGTTTTTATCACTACCCACAGTGATTACATTATTAAAGAACTGAACACCCTGATCATGCTCAATCATGATAAACCTCATCTCAAACGAATTGCTGAACAAGAAGGTTATCCTTTAGAAGAACTAATTTCTTCGGAAAAAATCAAAGTCTACATTGCAGAAGAAGCATATACAACAGTAACAACAGTGGGGGGAAAGACAAAAAGAACTAAAGGACAAACTCTGATACCAGCCGACATCAGCCCAGAATTGGGTATTGAAGCCCGCAGTTTTGATATAACCATTGAAACAATGAATCGGATTCAGGAAGCAATTGTTTGGGGTGAGGAGTAATGTCTGATATTGCTATCCTCAAAAAAATGATTAAGGAAGATGCTACAGTTCCATTAGAAGAGAAAAATGGCAAAAATATAGTTACGCTTATAGAGCCTGATCTTCCCGACTGTTGTGTAACAATTCATAAAATGCCCCATAATAATGATGTTATTATTATCAAGGCAGATAAATTTAAGTCACCAGATACAGTGTTTATTGGCTCAAAAGGTGAGTGTAAGCGTGCCGATTTTGTCATCATCGCCGATACTGGCACAAAAAAGGTAATTCTCTGTATTGAGATGAAGATGAAAACAGAGACAAGCACAGAGAAGAAAATTATTGAGCAACTTAAGGGTGCAAAGTGTTTTGCCACCTATTGTCAGAAAATTGGCAAAGAGTTTTGGGCGCAATCGACATTCCTTGACAGTTATGTTTATCGCTTCGTCACTATCAGAAATATCAACATTCATAAGAGACCAACGCGTGAGAAACAAACGCTTACTCATGATAGTCCAGAAAAGATGCTAAAAATTAGCTCTCCGAAAGGTCTTCAATTTGATCGTTTGATTGGAGGTAGATAGAAAATAGAACTGCATAAGTTATTAATAATATTATATACTGCATTGAATAATTTTTTCTACTTCCGCTTGGTATGGGGTTACTAAAAGTCTAGACATAATTGAAAACCATTGGATAAGGTTGTAAATTAAATTGAACACAGATTCCCAACTTCTTCAAAAATCGGGAATCTAACTAACTACCTTTGCAAACTGCGAGGATCAAGAGCATCTCTCAAACCATCACCTAATACATTGAATGACAAAACGGTGATAATAATCAGAATTGCCGGCGGTAAAATTAGCCAAGGTTGTAATACCAAAATAGAAGCATTACTAGCTAAAGAAAGCATATTTCCCCAAGAAGGATCAGGTTGTTGAATACCTAAACCAATTAAACTTAATACTGCTTCTGCTCCAATAAAACTAGGAATTGTTAAAGTAGCAGAAATAATGATGTAAGTTGCAGTTTGTGGTAAAACATGACGAACAATAATATAAATGGGATTACCACCCATTACCTTTGCTGCTTGCACAAATTCGAGTTCTTTGATTGATAATACCTGTCCGCGAATTATCCTCGCTAAACCTGCCCAACTAATTACAGAAGTAATCAAAATAATTAATAAAAATCGCTGAGTGCTGGTTAATTTTGGACTCAAAATCCCTGATAGTGCTACTAATAAATAAATACTCGGAAAGGTCATCAATACTTCTGCTAAACGCATGATGATACTATCAATTATTCCGCCAAAATAGCCGGAAATACCACCAATAAGCAAAGCCAATGGATAGGTAATGATAATCCCAAAAATACCAATAAACATACTAATGCGACCACCATGCAACAGCCGACTAAATTGGTCGCGTCCTTGTTCATCTGTTCCCAAAATATTCAATTTTGCGTCACCAATAACCCCAAACAAATGCCAATTTAAAGAAATACCAGGAATAATTGTGACTTCCTGCCATTTTGGTGGGAGGGAAATAGTCAAGTTGAATAATTGATATTTAGGTCCAGTCACAAATAATCTTAATGGTGAAGGTTTTGTCTGGTCTATAATTATTTTTCTTTCCCCGGTTTCTAAGTTAGTATCGCCTTGTGTTGTAGGATATACGTGGGGTCCAATAAACTGCCCTGATTGAGACACCCAATGAATTTGAGTGGGTGGGAGTAGTGAACCATTGGTTTGTGAATCATAAGGGTTATAAGGAGCGATGAAATCAGCACCAATTACTGCTAAATAGAAACATAAGAGGACAATTGCCCCAGTTCGTGCTAAAGGGTTTTTGTTGAGTCGTTGCCACCAATTCATAGTTTTTGACGTAAAAGTTAATGTTGATTAATTGTTGATAAAAGTATATATCAATAGATTAGATAAAAAACCGCAAACCTATTTTATGAATAACCTGCATCACCATCGGTCACAATTTCCCGCTTTAAGTAATAAGCTTTATTTTAACTACGGAGGACAAGGTCCAATGCCGCAAAGGGCTATGGATGCCATTACCCAATCTCAAGCACATATTCAAAGTATAGGGCCTTTTGGGAGTGATGCTTATGCTTGGATTGCACCGCAAATACAAGCCAGTCGGGAGGCGATCGCCTCTATACTAAATGTACTATCTGATACAATAACTCTCACTGGTAATGTCACAGTCGGTTGTAACATTGCGATGTGGGGCATTGATTGGCAACCCGGTGATCATCTTCTCCTTTCTGACTGTGAACACCCTGGAGTCATTGCCACCGCCCAAGAAATTGCCCGCAGATTTGCCATAGAGGTTACTACCTGTCCCTTAATGGCTACTTTAAATGAGGGGAATCCCATTAGTATTATTGCTGAAAACCTCCGTCCCAAAACCCGCTTAGTAGTTTTAAGTCATGTCCTATGGAATACAGGTCAAGTCCTACCCATTTATAAAATTGTACAAGTATGCAAAAGCAATAATTCTCTGTTATTGATAGATGCGGCTCAATCAGTGGGCGTTCTCCCTTTGGATTTAACTGCTTTGGGTGTAGATTTTTATGCCTTTACTGGTCACAAATGGTTATGTGGTCCCGCTGGTGTGGGTGGTTTATATGTGCGTCCTGAAGCCAGGGAAAATCTCTCCCCTACTTTTATTGGCTTAAATGGAGTAATTACTAATAATCAAGCCCAACCGACGGGTTGGCAACCAGATGGACGCAGATATGAAGTATCTACTTTACCAACTTCATTGTATATTGGTTTAAAAGAAGCAATTACAATTCATGAACAATGGGGAACGGCACAGGAAAGATATGAGCAAATTTGCAAAAATAGTAATTATCTCTGGCAAAAATTAAACTCTTTACCTAATGTTAAATGTTTAAAAAATTCACCTCCACAAAGTGGATTAGTTTCCTTTCAATTAACTAATCAGCCTAGTTATAAATTAGTGCAATCTCTAGAGTCGGAAAATATTTTAACGCGCACAATTGCCAATCCTAATTGCATTCGCATAAGTGTTCATTACTTAAGTTTAGAATTAGAAATTGACAAATTAATAACAGCTATAAAAGGCGACTAGAAGTCGCAGCTAAACAGACAAAACCTACCTGCGTGGGTTAAATTAGATTAGTCCGCGACGGCGGACTTCGCTTGTGTAGTAGTGATTTCCAATCGCCTAATACTATTCTTCACCTTGTTTTAAATCATGAAACGACCAACTATATACATAGCAATCACAAATCACGGTTTTGGTCATGCTACCCGCACAGCTTCCATCGCTAACACCATCCAAAAATTATATCCTGAAGTATTATTAATTCTAGTCACCACTGCACCTCGCTGGTTACTGGAATCTTATATAGAAGGTGATTTTATTTTACGTCAACGGGCGTTTGATTTAGGTGTGATTCAAGCTGATAGTTTGACAATGGATAAACCAGCAACTTTAGCAAAACTGCGAGAAATTCAAAAAAATTACCACTCCTTAATTGCTTCAGAAGTTAACTTTATTCGTCAAAATCGTGTTGATTTAATTTTAGCAGATATTCCTTTTCTGTCGGCTGGATTTGCTGAAGCTACGAATATTCCTTGCTGGATGATTAGTAACTTTGGTTGGGATTTTATCTATCGAGATTGGGGGGGAGAATTTACGGAAATGGCTGATTGGATTAGTGATTGGTATGGAAAATGCGATCGCCTATTTCGTCTTCCTTTCCATGAACCTATGTCAGCATTTACTAACATTACAGATGTAGGTTTAACTGGTGGTTCTCCCCATTTTACTATTGATGAATTACGGACTAATTGGGGAATAACCACATCCTTAGAAAAAACTATCTTAATGACATTTGGCGGCTTAGGTTTGCAAGAAATTCCTTATACTAATATCAGCAAATTTTCCGACTGGCAATTTATCACTTTCGATGCCTCAGCCCCAGATTTACCTAACTTAATTAAAGTTACAAATCGTCAATACCGTCCTGTAGATTTTATGCCGATTTGCAGAAGAATCATCTCTAAACCTGGATATGGGACATTTTCAGAAGCTACCCGTCTAGAAATACCAGTTGTCACTATTCCCCGTGATGATTTTGCCGAAGCAGCTTTTATGTTAGCCGGAATTGCTAACTACAACCACCATCAACTTCTTACAGCACCAGAATTTTTTCAAGGAGATTGGGATTTTCTTTATCAGTTACCCCAAACACCAAAGCAACCTAACATTGTCACTAAAGATGGGAATGAAACAATAGCCAAAGCTGTGATAGATTATTTAGAGACAAATATATAAACTAATCTAAACTAGCCATGACCCACTACCAAAAACTATTAAGAGTTCCCACCAATGGAAAATCATTTCACAATATTACCGCCAAAATTGAAGCTATTGTTGCCGAGTCTGGTATAGAAACTGGGCTTTGTAGTTTATTTTTACGTCACACCTCAGCTAGTTTAGTAATTCAAGAAAATGCTGATCCTGATGTATTAGTTGATTTAGCTAATTTCATGGCAAAAATAGTCCCAGAAGGAAACCATTACATTCATGATGCTGAAGGACCCGACGATATGCCAGGACATATCCGCACAGTTTTAACCCATACCTCCGAACAAATACCCATTAATCGTGGTCATTTGGTATTAGGAACATGGCAAGGAATCTATGTTTGGGAACATCGTCAACATAATAATATAAGAGAGTTAGTAGTTCATATTTCTGGATAGGATAATTAGTAATTGGTAATTCTCCTTGGATCAATAATTTACCTTTCGTTCTGATTGTAAAGCTGCCTCTACTTTCTGGTACTCTTGGATTAACTGAGGTTTTAATAAATCAGTAGAAAATCGCATATTATTTGATTCCTGCCGAATAAAAAATTTTATTTAAGATTTGTATTTACTTGATAAATAAACTAATTTCATGAGAAATATTACAGTAAACTTATTCAATTCCAGTCGAGCCAAACCGATAACCTTTACCATAAACAGTATGAATCATTGGTGTTTCACCCACTCCTTCTACCTTGCGACGCAACAGACGAATTAAAGCCGCAATCACATTACTATTAGGTTGTTCCTCATTTTGCCATAAATGCTGCAAAATTTGAGGATGAGTCAGTAATTGTCCTGAATTTTCCATAAAGTATTGTAACAACTGACTTTCTTTTTGAGAGAGTTCTATGATTCTTCCGTGACGATAAGCTATTTGATTTTCTATATCAAGTTCCAAATCGGCTACAACTAACTTTCCTTTTGTACTAGTATAAAATTCTGTACCACTACGACGTAACAAAGCCCGGACTCTTGCCAGTAATTCCCGTAATTCAAAAGGTTTGACTAAATAATCATCAGCACCCGCGTCCAAACCTTGCACTCTGTCGTCTAAAGTATCTTTTGCCGTTAGAAATAGCACAGGAACTATTTTCCCTTGCCGACGTAATTCCTGACAAATCTCTAACCCCGTTTTTCCCGGTAACATCCAGTCTAAAATCAGTAAATCATAACTGCCTATTGCCGCTAAATTACTGCCACTTATTCCATCATCAGTAGCATCAACACTGTAACCTTCACGAGTTAACAGACGACTTAAAGGGTCAGTCAGTTCGACTTCATCATCAACCAATAAAATTTTCATTATGTTAGTAGTGAGCAATATAGATATATTCTCAATATAGTGAACTGCAAACACATCAAGAATACCAAAAAAAGAATGTTAACTGTTGCAATACCAAAAGGGGAACTACTTAAACCTAGTCTCCGCATATTACAATCTGTAGGATTAGATTTTAGTGCTTTTTTAGAATCAGGCAACCGCCAATTGCAAATTCCTGATGCCAGTGGACAAGCAAAAGCGTTGTTAGTCCGAGCGCAAGATGTACCTGTTTATGTAGAATATGGTCAAGCACAATTGGGAATTGTCGGCTACGATGTCCTTAGAGAAAAACAGCCTCAAGTTGCCCAATTAGTAGATTTAAAATTTGGATATTGTCGGATGTCTGTGGCTGTAAAAGCTACCAGTTCCTACAAATCTCCTTTAGATTTACCTGCTCATGGTCGAGTTGCTTCTAAATATGTAAATTGTGCGCGAGAATATTTCCAAGGTTTGGATTTACCAATAGAAATTGTCCCCTTATACGGTTCTGTGGAATTAGGTCCAATTACCGGAATGTCAGAAGCAATTGTTGATATAGTTTCCACAGGAAAGACTTTAAAAGAAAATGGTTTAATTGAAATTGCGACTTTGTATGAAAGTACAGCCCGCTTAATTGTTCACCCTTTAAGTTATCGGTTGAATACAGGTAATTTACATCAATTAATCGAACAAATGCGGTCAGAACTTCTCACCGCAGTTTAATTGAATAAAGAGCAATTTAGTGTAAAAAAATTGTAGGTTGGTTTGTTCGCGTTAGCGTTGCGGAGCAATAGAATGAAACCCAACATTTTCCAGATTTTGTTGGATTTTCCAAAGCCTCAAGCCAACCTACATAACTATTCACTTTTTTCTGTTTTATTGAGAGAACTAATTTGCTCTAAAATTGACAAAATTTCTTGTTCAAATGCAACTTGAGCGCGGTTAGTTTTTCCCCCAATATACAAAGTTTTGCCTTTTTGTAAAGCCCAAATTTGAGAATGGGAAAAATAACTCATAACTACACCTAACATCAACAAACCAAAACCTGTATAAACAATAGGAATACCAGGATCAAATTTGATTTGTAAACCCGTGCTACCCATGATATCAAGAATTTGTAAATTTACCCCATTTACAGGGATAGACATTCCGGCACGCACAGTATTAATTAATTTACCTTGGGCATCATAAATCAATACCATACCTTGTAAATCTTTGGCTAATAGGGAAACACCTTCACTTAAATCAGGTTTAGTCGGAATCCAAGTTCCCCAAATTCTCCCTCTACCTTTGGTGTCTAATTGTACCATTGGTAATTGAAAAATTGGACTTTTATTTAATCTCACCCGAACATTAGAAATTCCCCAATCTGTTTGATAGAAAACGACACCATGATAACGGAGAGGTTTGTTAACATAAATTTTCTCATGGTTAACTTCTTGACCATCATTATTCAACACAGACATATCTGAATAAAATTGGTTAATTCCCCCCGTTGGTGTGTAATCAATCCAAAAGCGATTGATACGCACAGACCAATCTTTTAACACATCTTGAGAAGACCAAGCACCAGCATCAACAATATTTTTTACCTGGAATGTATCGCCGCTAGTAATCATTTCTTGAGCCATGAATCCCGTCATTGCTCCCCAAATTCCTCCCAGCAAAATGGCAACAATACCAATGTGAACAATGATCGGACCAATGCGCCCAACTATACCTTTACGAGCGTAGAGAATATCATCTTTTTCTTGACTTGTTTCTTGAAATATTCGATAACTTTTTTGCTGCAAAATTGGCGTAACTGATGACAAACAAACACCCTCTAATTCAGCACTCAAAGCTAACTTTGTAAAGTTGCGAGGTTCTTCGTAATATTTCCACTTTTGAGCAGCTTTGAGGGCTGGTAATTGCCGAGTAAAGGTACAAGCTGTTAAACTAGTTCCAAATAAAACTAATAAACTCAAAAACCACCAAGTTCTATATACATGATCTAATCCAACTACTTGAATAACTTTCCAAGAAAGAAAACCAAATAAAGCAGGATGTTCTGGATAATTAGATTGGTAAAAATCAGGCAATTGTCCCTGTTCAATTACTGTACCACTAACACTAAATAAGGCAATAACCAGTAATAGGATAATTGCCAACCGTAAATCAGTTAATACAGGTAAAATTTGCCGACGGATAAATCGTCCAGGGATTAACCACCAACTTAATTCTGTGGATGTTGTCTGATCTGAAGTCATTGCTTAGAAACTACCAATAGGAATGCGAGAAAGTAAAGAAAAAACACCAAAGCCTACTAATAACCCACCACTAACAGGATTGATCCAACCAGACCAACGGCGCAATTCTAATAAGTTTTTAATTGCAGCAGTAAATGTACCTGCTAGAATTAATGGAGTTACATATCCGGCTGTGTAAGAAAGTAGTAAAACAGCACCTAAAACTAAATCTTGAGTATTAGCAACCCAACCTAATAAACTAGCTAAAACTGGTGTGCTACAAGGGGAAGCGACTAACCCAAATGTTAAACCAATCAAGTATGAACGTACTCCGGCAGGTAAATCTTGAGAAATCCAATTTGTTTCATTCAAAGAAGGAAATTGTATGGGTAATGCTTCTAATAAGTTTAGTCCCATAATAATAGCGATAATGCTGACAATAATCGGTAAACCAATTCCTATCTGTCCATAGACTTTACCAACTAAACCTGCTACAATTCCCATCCCTGCTAATGTAGTTGCTAATCCCAGCGCAAACCAAGTTGATTGGGCTACTGCTTGCAAACGACTTTTCGCTTCATAGCCACCAATATAGCCAATGGTAATGGGCAGCATAGACAGCATACAGGGCGTGAGGCTGGTCAGCAAGCCAGCCAGAAAAATAATGCCAATGCTGACGAAACTCAAGTGGGTGAGTTGGTTCGCAACAAGGGTGTTGGCAAATTGTTCAAGTTCATAAATGCGTGTTTCCAGAGTTTCTAGCATGGGTATATTTACGTGATAAATGCTTACTCTGCTTGAATTTTAACGTATTTTGGGTGATGAAGTCATAAAAGTAAGTATCATACTGCAAAGTATACTTCCGGATTTTTGTGAAAAATTAATGAATTTATAGTAAAGATTACCCGAAATTGGATTAATTTTTCTGACAGTTGCCTTAATGGCACATTATCATCAAATACACATTTAAAATCAAAAAGACTCATTCAGAAGGAATCTACCACCATGACTCGCAAAGCCAACAAAGTCTTACAACAATCTGGAGTTATTCCCTATCGAATCAACGACGGAAAAGTTGAAGTTTTATTGATTACCACTCGTAGCCGTCAAGGTTGGGTAATTCCTAAAGGGGGACTTTGTAAAGGTATGAGTCCCCATGATTCAGCAGCTAAAGAGGCATGGGAAGAAGCAGGAGTTGTCGGTAGAGTCACAACTGAAGAGTTAGGTAATTATAAATATCGAAAACGCGGGAATACCTATCAAGTAAATTTATTTTTACTACCTGTAGAAATAATCTTAGAAGATTGGCCAGAAGCTACCGCCAGAGAAAGAAAATGGTTAGAGGTTAATCAAGCCGCCGAATTAGTTAAGGAAACTTCACTCAAAAAAATTATTCAAAATTCATGGAAAATAGATCAATATATGACCAATATTTAATATTCGCAATATTAGCTAGGGTGGGCATTAATCCAAGATATCCAGGTTCTTGTGGATATTCCCCACTCTACATTAGTTAAATCATCTCAAAAGCTAAATTATGACTTTTGAGAAAATTATGAGTAAAATGATCTACTACATTTGTATCACTCAATTCTAAATTGTAAAAATCTACAAACTCATGATCAAAATATGGTCCTGCGTGCCAAGTTCCCACACTTAATTTAATAAAACAATTTCCTGGAATCCGAAAAGCCGCAATTTTTGATAATACAGGTTCATTCATATTATTATTAGGTGGACAAACTGCCATTAACCAGTCTTTACCATCCAAAGAACCTAAACATTGAGTACATTTGATATGACGAGTAATTTGGTGAAATTTCCGTCCTTTTTTTTGCAATCGCATAATATAAAAACGGGGAATACCATTTTGTAAGTTTAACTGTGCATCTTCTTGATCAAAATTTTTCCCATCTTTACTTGCGTATATTACCTGTCCATAAGGTTGAAAATTTTCTGGTGTAATCAATTGAGATGGCAGTTCTTGTATTCTTGATAATGCACTCATAACTTCTTTACTTGATAGTTTACATCCCACATTCCGCACTTCATTTTGTAATACACCAAGATTACCATTATAGGGCTAATAATAGTCAGATAGCGATTCCTACGGAGCGCTTCGCTATCGCAAAGCTAAATTATAAAAAAGGGAGAAGAAAAATATATTTCTCTCCCTAATTTTTAATCAGCAGAACTTAGATTTTACCAATACTATGTAGTCCTAAAATGATACCTGCTCCCAAAATATGCCCGAAGGAAGCGGTTGCTAATACCGCAGGTAACCCAAAACCACCGAAAAATTGAGGTGCTGGTAATTCTGGTTTAGCACTAGGATACTCAATAGTAAACTTGCCAACAGCAATGGCGAAAATATTGGCAATAATCATAATTATGCCAACATTAGGACTCCATTCTAGAGATGTGGTCGCTGTAGCCAGTAAGCTTGAAGTCAACATCTGGTTTACTCCTGATATTTTCGGATGCTTGACAATATCATCCAAATATTGAGTAATAAAAATCTATATAATTGCTTACTTTGTAGCAAGTTTTAATATTTGTTTTTACTTCTTAATAGAAGCAAGTGCTGTACTCAATCACAATTTTTGATATTTGCCGCTGTCTTGATGGTATCTGGAATGGCTGGTAATTGCTAAAATAAGGGTAATTATTTCCTGGATTGATCATGTCCTCAACTCTTGATTCCTTACCGCCGGCACTGAATAAAATCGTCCACCGCTTTCAACGCGCTACAGAACCTAAACGACGCTATGAGCAGTTGATATGGTATGCTCAAAAGCTAAAAGAGTTCCCTGAAAATGGGAAAATTCCCGAAAATAAAGTTCCAGGTTGTGTTTCCCAGGTGTATGTTACGGCATCATTAGAAGATGATAAAGTCATGTTTCAGGGTGATTCTGATTCCCAGTTAACGAAGGGATTGTTAGCATTATTAATAGAAGGATTAAATGGATCAACACCTACAGAAATAGTCCAGCTTACTCCTGATTTTATTCAAGAAACTGGCTTAAATGTGAGTTTGACTCCTTCCCGCGCTAATGGTTTTTACAATATTTTCAAAACAATGCAAAAAAAAGCCTTGGAATGTAAATTAGAAAATTAGGAATTGGAGATTCGACAACTCGAATACTTTTTCAGGTTTTACAATAGACACTGGGTAACTGGGCAACCACGGGGGGTTGCCCCTACATAATTCCGAATATTGATAATGATAAATTATGCTCCTTCTGAGCGATCGCTTGTTTGACTAGGAGAGGATTCATAAAGGGCATCTAACTGTTCCCGTGCATCCTCAAGATTAATTGACCGCATGACTAACAGTGGTTCTTTAATCATGTTACCTGCGCTGTCTAACAATTCGGGATGGGAAACATACTGCTTTCTAGCTGTATAATAACCAAAGCCACCTTTTGATGATTGGTTAGCTTGATATGTCCGTTCTCTATCGAAACTGAACATGATCAGATTCCGAATTAAATTACCGACAGCCATAAATGCCAAAACGGTGAAAGCTAAAATATAAAGTAGATGTAGCATTGACTTTTCCTCCAGAACAGTACAGGTTAAAATGTTATTTCGTAAAACTTAAAACTCCGCAAATAAATGCTTCGCGGTAAAAAAGAATGTAAAATTCCTTACTTGTGCGCCTATGTTATGTGATGCAATCCTTATATTTAGATTAAGGTAACATGAGACACATTATTTTTTTATGAAAACAATGTTAAGAATTGTCTAATATCTTTACAATTTCCACCTCATTTAGATTTTGCCAGGGATTTATGATTCCTTGGATTGACCTAAACGCATTCCTACACTCCAACATTCTGTAACCAATTGATGCCAAGGTATTACAGTTGGCATATCAATTCCCACTTGGTTTTCAGTTGCTGTAAACAACATTCTTGCTGTGTTCAGTTCACATTGTGCATCTTTGACTCGTTTTAGTAAGTTTAGTTGCTCTTGTTCACTCATGAATTGGATTTTCTCATTTTCCAGGATTTGACGATATCGCTCAAACCAATATTGAAAATCTTCTAACAGCGGTTCTAAGACTGATTTCAGTAAATCAGCACTTGGTAAATTCGAGTCCCCCATATATGAGAAGCATATTTCCTAATTCTTTTTTTATATTAACGTCATTTACGATTCTTAACAATCAGTTTATAACTTCCCACACAAAAAACTCTGTAACTTGGTATCTAAGGCACGATTATATAAATTTGGCAATAGCTTTGTAAAGCTCCTTAGGAGTAAGTGTTGATACCTCTAAAGGAGGAAATCAGGAGTCAGGAGTTCAGGAGGAAGAATAGTTTTCACCAATGACCAATGACCAATGACCAATGACCCGTTCCCTATTCCCTGACAACTCGATGGAATTTAATTTTGTCTTGTATGGCTTTTAGCAGCAGTCTGTGATTGAGCTAAATTAGGAGAAACCATAGCCAGTGGACTATTATTTATTTTGTAAAGATATTTTTTGTCAAGTTTATTTTTAACACTTCGCCAAAAGTTTAACAGCCAATGTCGCCAAATCAAGAAACCCCAGCCGTCGAAAAAATCTATTTACCCCGGACCAGCGAATCAGAAACTTTAAAAAAGATTCGCCATACAGCTTCTCATATCATGGCAATGGCAGTACAAAAGCTGTTTCCCAAAGCGCAAGTCACAATTGGTCCTTGGATTGAGAATGGGTTTTATTATGACTTTGATAGTCCAGAACCCTTTAGTGATAAGGATTTGAAAACCATTCAAAAAGAAATGGTGAAGATTATTAATCGCAAATTGCCGTTAATTCGGGAAGAAGTCAGCCGAGAAGAAGCACAACGCCGCATTGAAGCTATTAAAGAACCTTATAAGCTAGAAATTCTGGCTGACATTAAACAAGAACCTATCACGATTTACCATTTGGGAGATCAATGGTGGGATTTGTGCGCGGGTCCCCATTTGGAAAATACCAGCGAAATTAATCCCAAAGCTATAGAACTAGAAAGTGTTGCTGGTGCTTATTGGCGGGGAGATGAAAATAAAGCCCAATTGCAGCGTATTTATGCTACAGCTTGGGAAACTCCCGAACAATTAACTGAGTACAAACGCCGCAAAGAAGAAGCTTTACGCCGTGATCATCGTAAACTAGGGAAAGAACTAGGATTGTTTATCTTTTCCGATTTAGTTGGTCCTGGTTTACCCTTGTGGACTCCGAAAGGAACTTTGTTAAGAACGATTTTAGAAGACTTCCTCAAAAAAGAACAATTAAAACGGGGTTATTTACCTGTTGTTACTCCCCACATCGCTAGAGTTGATTTATTTAAAACATCTGGACACTGGCAGAAATACAAAGAAGATATGTTTCCTTTAATGGCTGAAGATGAGGAAGCAAGAGCCATAGAACAGGGTTTTGTTATGAAACCGATGAACTGTCCTTTCCATATACAAATATACAAAAGTGAATTACGCTCTTATCGGGAATTACCGATGCGTTTGGCGGAATTTGGTACAGTTTATCGTTATGAACAGTCGGGAGAATTGGGTGGTTTAACCAGGGTGCGCGGTTTTACGGTTGATGATTCTCATTTATTTGTGACTCCTCAACAGTTAGACAGTGAATTTCTCGATGTTGTAGATTTGATTTTGAGCGTTTTCAAAAGTCTGCAATTAAAGAATTTTAAAGCTAGATTGAGTTTTCGTGACCCAGCCAGTGATAAGTATATCGGTTCTGATGAAGCTTGGGATAAAGCGGAAGGGGCGATTCGTCGCGCTGTGCAACAATTGGGAATGGAGCATTTTGAAGGCATTGGGGAAGCGGCTTTCTATGGACCTAAGCTAGATTTTATCTTCAGTGATGCTTTGGAACGAGAATGGCAATTGGGAACTGTGCAGGTAGATTATAATTTACCTGAACGGTTTGATTTAGAATATGTAGCTGAAGACGGTTCGCGTAAACGTCCGGTAATGCTTCACCGCGCACCGTTTGGTTCTTTGGAAAGATTAATTGGGATTTTGATTGAAGAGTACGCGGGTGATTTTCCCTTGTGGTTAGCACCGGTGCAAATCAGGTTATTACCTGTTGGTGATCTTCAGTTATATTTTACCAAAAAAGTGGCAGCGAGGATGGTTGCGTTGGGTATTCGGGCAGAAGTAGATTTGAGTGGCGATCGCCTTGGTAAGTTGATTCGCAACGCCGAAAAGGATAAAATACCTGTCATGGCGGTGGTTGGTGCGAAGGAAGTAGAAGCCAACAGCTTGAGTATCCGTACCCGTGCTTCTGGGGAATTGGGAGTCATAACTGTAGATGAAGTTGTGAATAAAATCACAGAAGCAATTGCCAACTTTAGCAACTTCTAAAAAATTAGGCTGGGTAATTCCCAGCCTAAAAAATTCAGATGTAAATAATTAACTAACCTAGCCTGCAATTCTATCCAATAGGAATACTAAATATATGGTGCAATTTTATAATATGTTAGATTCTGTTCAGCATTTTACTGCTCAACAAATTTTGATTCAAGAACTTTTCGATGAAGAATATTGGCTAAAACTCTACCAAAGCAACTCAAGTCATCGAGCAATAAAGAGATATCAAATTTGTCAACAAATGATTGAACAAGGTGGAGTTATTAAATTACCTGAAAATACTGATATTTTACCTAAACTTACTTCTATATTGCTTGATAACTATATTTTTGCCAAAGTTAGTGGAGGGAATACTGCAAATTTTTCTCTAGGAGATTTTGCAAACTATGGTGATCCAAAAGTCAGACAGAGTATAGCATCTCAGTTAAAGAAAGAAAAAACAGATGCTTTTTCAAGTTTAATGACGGAACTTTCTTTCGGAGCTTGGTTTTTAAGTAAAAAAGTATTTCAACTTACTGCAACTGAAGATGAGGGTTTAGCAGATTTTAAAATAGATATACATGGTCATCCAATTCCTATAATTGTAGATATTTATCAGACACTCGAATCCCATTCAACCTTTACCTGATAATTTTGATAAGTCTTTTGAAAACGACTGGGGATATGAGGCTGTCATTATCGTCAATTGGAAAAATAGGGAAGTATAGAGATAAAATTAGTTTAGGTTTATAAAACCCAACACCACAAACTAAAACCCAACCTTGTATAATGAATTTTGGAGTAACAAATGCTAAATCTTGAATATCTTACCAACACAGAAGGAAATACTATTGCAGTGGTAATTCCTATTGACATTTGGAGACAATTACTACCTACAGAAAATGCTTCTTTGGATGAACTTGCTGAAGCAGTAGAAGACTATTGTATGAACAAAGCTATGAATGAATCTGTGAATACCCCATTGCTAAATCGAGCCAAAGCCTTAGCCTATCTTGAGGAATAATTATCTTGGAAGTCCAATACCGTCAGGCTTTTTTGAAAGACCTGAAACAATTGAAGAGTTCGACATCATACCAACGCATCTACGAACTTGCATTTACAACTCTAGAAAAAATTAACTTGTTAGAGGAGATTCCTGATATTAAAGCCATGCGAGGTTACACTGGTCGCTATCGTATTCGTATTGGTGATTATCGTATTGGCATAGAAGTTAATGGAGATATTATAGAAGTAATGCGCGTTCTACATCGTCGGGAGTTTTATCGTTATTTTCCCTAGAAATTGGCTACATTTTATGACAAAACAACACCATAAAATCAAGCAAAATTCCAAAACTTCTCACTCAAAAGCGCATCAACATTCAGACTAAACTCCCACACATCAGGAAACTGAAAACTAGGATAATCTTCCCTAACTTCCATCAGTGCCTCTTCCCAAGATTGATCTAATACTGCTGTAAAATATCGCTTCAGACTAGGGGATTGTTTAAGAAGAATTCTTAATTGACGACGTTGTTCTCGAATTGTCACTTCCCAGCCACGATTATCATATTCACTACTAACATAAATCCGTTTTAATAAATGCACCCATAGCACAATTAGGCGGCTTTCAATCTCAGCCCTATCCCTACTCGCCAAGATTTCCATCTCCTCAATTAAATGTTCCACATCCAAATCGTGAAAATCTCGCGCCTTGAGTTTTAGGATTGTCTCCTCTAACCAGAGGTACTGATCTCGATTGTCAAGACCTGTTTTAGCCAATTGAATTTCAGTCATTGATTTAACAGTACGTCTAATACCTTATTTTAAATCATCGGGGAGACAAAGGAAACCGTTGTTAATCAAATCAATCCTAAGCATAAGATTTATTTAGGTATATATTCTCCTATGCTAAACTGGGGGAAAAACTTATAAAGAAATTGTTAAAAAGTTTAGTACAATAACATCATTCACCAATAAGTATTTTTTCCTATTGACATGATAGCGGATCAATTTCCTTGGCTTACCGCGATTGTCCTATTTCCACTTGTAGCATCCTTTCTCATCCCTGTATTGCCAGATAAAGATGGCAAACTCGTCAGATGGTATGCACTGGGCGTAGGTATTGCCGACTTTATTTTAATGTGTTGTGCCTTTTGGCAACATTACGACGCCAGTAATGCGAATTTTCAACTGGTAGAAAATTATGTCTGGATGCCTCAATTGGGCTTAAACTGGGCTGTTTCTGTGGATGGTATTTCCGCCCCCTTGGTACTTTTGGCGGGATTTGTCACCACACTGGCGATTTTTTCGGCTTGGCAAGTTGACCGGAGACCAAAGCTTTTCTATTTTCTCATGCTTGTGTTGTATTCTGCACAGGTTGGGGTATTTGTCGCCCAAGACTTGCTGTTATTTTTCATTATGTGGGAAGTCGAACTAATCCCCGTATATTTACTCGTTTGTATTTGGGGTGGACAACGACGACGCTACGCAGCTACAAAATTTTTACTTTATACCGCAGCGGCTTCTATATTTATCTTGGTAGCAGCCCTAGCAATGGGGCTATATGGCGGCGGAAATGTAACTTTTGATGTTGCAGAACTTGCCCATAAAGAATATCCTCTCACTCTGCAACTACTACTATATGCGGGTTTGTTAATTGCCTTTGGCGTAAAATTGGCAATTTTCCCCTTGCATACTTGGCTACCAGATGCTCACGGAGAAGCATCTTCTCCAGTATCTATGATTTTGGCGGGTGTGCTGTTGAAAATGGGCGGATATGGACTAATTCGCCTAAATCTTGACCTACTTGCCGATGCTCATGTTTACTTTGCCCCGGTTCTAGCTATTATCGGTGTTGTCAACATTATCTATGGTGCTTTAAATTCCTTTGCCCAAACGAATATGAAACGGCGTTTGGCTTATTCGTCAATTTCCCACATGGGTTTTGTCCTGATAGGAATTGCCTCTTTTACCGATTTGGGTATCAACGGTGCAATGTTGCAGATGATATCACATGGTTTAATTGCTTCCGTGTTATTCTTCTTGGCAGGTGTCACCTATGATCGCTCTCGCACGATGATGATGGCAGAAATGGGCGGTATTGGTCAAGCTATGCCGAAAGTATTTGCGTTATTCACAATGGGGGCTATGGCATCATTGGCTTTACCGGGAATGAGTGGCTTTGTTGGCGAACTTTCCGTATTTGTGGGTATCACAACTAGCGATGTTTACACTTCCACATTTTGCACCGTCACCGTCTTTTTAGCCGCTGTGGGCGTTATCCTCACACCTATTTATCTACTGTCCATGCTGCGTCAAGTGTTTTATGGTTCCGGTGCAGCCCTGATTTGCGATATTAACAATGCCGATTTAGAAAATCAGGAAGATGAAGGGACGGCTTGTTTTGGTACAGATTGCCTTTTACCAACGGAAACTGTATACACTGATGCCAGACCCCGTGAAGTGTTTATTGCTGCCTGTTTTCTGGTGCTGATTATTGGTATTGGTTTCTACCCCAAGGTGGCTATGCAAATGTATGATGCAAAAACTGTGGCTGTCAATGCTCATGTTCGCCAATCTTATACGATTATTTCCCAAACCAATCCTCATATTTATGCGAGTGGATTCTTAAATCCGCAGATTCCAGCGACTGAGTTAACACCTGTTTTGGGAACTTTAAAATAGGTAACTGACGACTAACAAAAAGTATGGAGAATATATCCTCTAGCGTTAGTTGGAGGATTTTCTCTTTTGCTTTTTGAATAGTTATCGAGTGTCTGACGTTATCTCTAGGACAAAGAGAGTTAAGATACACAAGGTTTCCCAACTTTTTCTATAGAATTGTTGCACTAATTAAACTCATGAATGCTGCTACCTTAATTCGCTTTACATCTTTATCAATCATAGTATTTTTGGGACTGCTATCACCTGCCTATGCTGAAGGGAAAAAGGTATCTAATCCTGTAAATCAAGCCAAACCCGCTGAAAAACCAAAACCGACGGAACAACCAAAAGCTATTGATAGAGATCAACCTAATACCCTTAGTCCCACAGGAATAAGTAATAATCTTTTAAGTATAGAGGGAGGCGATCGCTTGATGAAAGAATCAACCGAAGCCGTTTCTAATCAAAACTACGCCCTAGCAGCCAAAAAACTCCAAGAAGCCCGCCAAGTTTATAATCAATTATCAAGCTTTTACCAAGACCTCAACTCTAGTTTTGCAGGTATTGACATTCGCGCCGCCGATGCCTACCGCAAAAATGCTTTAACAACTGCCCAAAAGCGCGATGAAGCCACCTATCAATTAGCCCTAGTACACCGATCTCAAAATCAGCCAGAATTGGCCATACCTTTACTAGTGCAAGTCATCAAAAGTCAAAACCCCACCAGAGAACTAGGAACAAAAGCATACCAACAATTATTTGAACTAGGTTTTGTAGATGTCCCCTTTCCTCGTCAAGGTAAAAAATAATCGGCAAATGCTAATAGGCAACAGCCAACCGCTACATATCTGTTAATAATAGAGAAGTAAGTTTTTCAGGAATTGCGATAATGAGTCCGCAACAGGTAGAGACAATGATCAAGGCACAAATGCCAGATGCCCAAGTGCAAGTAAAAGACTTGACAGGTGGTGGTGATCACTATCAGGTAACAGTAGTTTCATCGCAGTTTGCAGATAAGGGACTGGTGCAACAACACCAACTAGTTTATGGCGCATTGCAACAAGCCATGTCCAGTGAAGCGATTCATGCTTTAGCACTTAAAACCTACACTCCCGAAGATTGGCAAGCAACAAACTAATTTTAGATTTTAGATTTGGGATTTTGGATTAGGAAAACAAAATCTAAGATCGTATCAACTCTTGAATTTCAGTAACATCAGGAAATAACTAATCATGACCCCAGAACTTAAAGAAAGAATTGATACTTTGGTAGAAGAAAACAAAATTATGGTTTTCATGAAGGGCAATAAATTAATGCCCCAATGTGGTTTCTCTAATAACGTTGTCCAAATTCTCAATACATTAGGAGTTCCCTTTGAAACCATTGACGTACTTGCAGATCAAGAAATTCGTCAAGGCATCAAAGAATATTCTAACTGGCCAACAATTCCCCAAGTGTACATTAATGGTCAATTCGTTGGCGGTTCTGATATTTTGATTGAAATGTACAATAAAGGTGAATTACAACAAGCGGTAGAAGTAGCACTAGCTTCTTAAAATCATTTATTAGGTGTAGGTTGGGTTAAGGAACGCAACCCAACACCTATCTCTATTGGCAACAATTTCAAATTTATTTTTAAATATTAAATTATTTATTACTCCTATTTACTACCAAAACTATGAATAATAAAACAAAGATAGAAGATTGTGGTTATACATTCATAGGTTCAGCCGTTGATAATTTAGTTCGCCATTTTGAAGGTCAATCATCCCTACAATTATATCCTGACTTTCGAGAACGGCGAGAACTTGCCAATGAATTATTATTTGATTTAGTTGGTAAACAACCGGGGTTATTTTATATTCGTCGTCAAGGAACAGGAAAAGAATCAGGAGAAGAGATTTGGGAACTAACTATAGCCACAGACCAAGATAACTTTCAACTTCCAAAAAAATTAAAAAAGCTAGGAAAGACCCTAGCATTCAAAGCTGCCATTCGTCAAGATGGACATGGCGGATTTAAAATTTTATCAGCTTATTTACTACATGAATTGCGAGGAAATATTGACGGCTATGCCTTACCCTATTGGTTGCGACTAAGCCCAAATCATCAACATCGTTTGGATATTCCCAAACCATTATTGGCAAAAATAAAAAATATGCCAATTTGCGGAAATCATGTCCCCACCGAAGATCAACTTAAAGCTTGGAAAGCCTTCTTAAAAGTAGAAGAACGTATTGCTAAATCACGCCAATTTTGTGTATCTTTTCTGCTTGCTAACAATAGCTCAAATTCTCGACAAATCGCGTTAGAAATTAAAGTTAACTCAGCCACATTAGATGGTTCTGAAGAGAATATTTTAGGTGTGGATAATTTCTGGGAACGAGTCAAAAAAGCCAAAAATCAGGAAGTCAACTTTCTCAATTCCGTACCGACAGATAAAAATCGTCGCCAGAGTCGTCAATTAGGAACTATTGAAAAAATTGATCAAAAACATAATCTTATTCATATTCGCCTAGAACGAGAACTAATTGAATATATAGCCAAAGGTAATTATCAACTTCCTGACAAAGGCTACTTATTTTTTGATGCTGCTGGAGACATCAAACAAATCGAACGCAAAGAAAAAGCTCTAGAACAATTAAGACAAGGACGCACTCAAAATCCCTATTTAGGTAACTTTCTCTTTGACGCTTCCCAAGCCAGACCGATTATCAAAAGGATTAAACTAAACTCAAAAGACTTATTATTATCCTCCGCAAATGCTGGACAAAAAGCCGCAGTCGAAAAAGTCTTGTCTGCAGAAGACTTAGTGTTGATTCAAGGACCACCAGGTACAGGAAAAACTACCGTAATTGCGGAAATTTGCTATCAGGTAGCCTTGCGTGGAGGACGGACATTAATTACCTCTCAAGCCAATTTAGCCGTTGATAACGCCCTCAGTCGCTTAGTTCATAATCCCGTTATTCGCGCTATTAGAAAAGGACGAGCCGAAAAAGTTGGCGAAGAAGGACAGCCATTTTTAGAAGATCAAGTAATCGGCACATGGCTACAAAATACGGCGACTGACTGTGAAAATAATCTCAGTCAACGGCACAAAAATATCAAAATCCTCAATCAATTATTACTATTATTACCACGATTTACAGACTATTTTCTCGCAGAAGCAGAAATAAATCAGCAACAGAATGAACTTAAAACTGAAAAACAAACTTTAGAAGCCTCTTATCAAAATCAACAGCTTGAATATCAGCAAACATTAATCAAGCAAAAAGAAATTGAATATTTAATTACTGGTTTAGAAAATATCCTGAAAAATTCCACAAATATAGATTGGGAATCTTCGGAAATTAACAATTTTTTACCACAAATTAAACCTTATACAGAAAATAACCAAGAATTAGTAGATTTTCGAGAAAATGTGCGTCAAACTATCAAATGTATTGAAGAACTGGGTTTTGTCCGTCCAGGTTTTGGTGCATTTGGATTAGCGATTTGGTTACAGGAAAATATCACGACTCATCTTTCTGGATTTAAACCAGGATTAAAAAATGCTAATGATGTAGGTTTAGCCATTTCCGAAGTAGCCAAATTGGTTTATATTTTTCAACAGTATTCTGTATCCTTGGAGAAATTAGAAACAGATTATCAGAAATTTAATACCCAAAATGATTTACAGCCAACAATCCAAATTTGGGAAAATCGCAAACGGGAAATTGATTATATTATTGAAGCCATTGTCGAATGGAAATCTACAGCTTACAACAACTTGTATCAAGTTTTAAAAGAATGTCAACAATCTAATTTAGTTTTAACAGAAAACATGGTAGATTTACCATTAGGTTTATTGATGTTTGCCAAGACATTAAAATTAACTATTGTTCCCAAAAATTATCAAATCAGTTTGCCAGATTGGGGAGTATTAACAAAAGCCATATCTTATGAAATAGAAGGTAACTTTACAGATAGAAAAGGTAAAAAATATGATTTTAGTTATTTTTTACAGAAAAGTTTTAGTCAGATTCCGATAGTATTATCAAAACCCGATCAAATTCAATGGCAAACAACCTATCAAAAACTCCAAAATTATCAACTCCTCAATCCTAAACAGCGAAAATTGCTAGTTGAAAATACTCAAGTCTTTTTAATTAGATTGGAAAAAATTTATGGTAATTCCTTTGAATGGAAGAATATTGAAGCTACTCTTACCCGTATTACCCAAGAATTACTAGATATTATCTTAGTTCATGCCCGTCAATGTGTTTTAAGAGTTAAAACTGAAGCTGAACAACAATTACAAATCTTACACCAGCAATTTCAAGAACTTCCGCAAAATGCAATTTCTTCAGAACAAATATCTGAAGCTAAATTTCAGGTAAAAAAAAGCAAAGAAGCTGCTAATTTAAAACTAGCAGAAGTTATCCATAACTTACAAGCACTGCATAAACAGCAAAATATCCCTTTGCCATTAAGGATTATGGCAGAAAAATATCTGACTAGACAAGCAAATATTTGGGAACAAACACAGGAATTTTCTCAGCAAGTAAAATTTTGGGAAAATCGCGTCAATGAAATGGAAACTCTGATTTCCTCATTAGCACCTTTTACCATTTTAGCAACTATTAAAGACTCTTTAAATCAGGAGTTCATAAATTTGCAAGCAGAAGCTGATATTTATAAACAAGAAATTGAAGAATTACAAAGAAAAATATCTGATTTAGAACAGAAATTACAATTACATTTATCAGATAGTTTAATTAGCGAACGGAATTGGTGGCAGTCAATTTGGCAAACAATCCCAGATAAACTCAAACCAGAATTATCTAATGATAATTTATTTGATTCAGACTCTTTATGCAGTATTCAAAATAAATTTAAGTCATGGAAACGACAGCTAAAAAGTGAAGAAAATTATTTGCAAAAATATCAAAACTTTGTGAAAGATTGGGTTGCAAAACTTCGTAAACCTTCAGAACAAGATAGTAAAGATTTAAGGGGGATTTATTTAGATAATGCTAACGTTGTCGGTATTACTTGCGTTCAAGCGGCAAATTATAATTTCTCAGAAGAATTTCAATCTTTTGATGTTGTGATTATTGATGAAGTTAGTAAATGCACTCCTCCAGAATTGCTAATTCCGGCTTTAAAAGGTAAAAAATTAGTCATGGTAGGAGATCATCGGCAATTACCACCTATGCTTGATACTAGCACTGTGGAAGAAGTTGCGAAAACAATGGGTAATACCAGAGAAGAATTGCAATTTTTAGAAGAGTCATTATTTAAAAGTCAGTTTGAAACCGCCGATAAAAGCATTAAAAAAATGCTGAATACTCAATATCGAATGCACCCGATGATTATGGGCGCAATTAATCAATTTTATCATGGTAAATTGGAATGTGGGATTTTAGAACCTGATACAAAACGCGCTCATAATTTAGCAGGGGAAATTATTCAACCGGATCATCATCTATGTTGGGTAAAAATGCCTAGAGAAAATCAATTTCAAGAAGAACGCAATGGAACTTCATTTTTTAATATTAAGGAAATTGATGTGATTGAAAGTATCTGTCAGCAATTTGAGCGGGTTTGGGTGCATAAAGTTGCAAATGGAGAACCAAGAAAAGAAATAGCTGTAATTACATTTTATGGCGCTCAATTACGAAAAATTGATGAACGGTTGCAATCTGAGCTTTTCCCTTCTTTACAAATTAGAACAGGTACAGTTGATAGATTTCAAGGTATGGAAAGACCAGTAGTAATTGTCAGTATGGTACGGAATAATCTTCAAGGAGATGTGGGATTTGCAAATAAACCAGAACGGGTGAATGTGGCTTTTTCTCGCGCTCAAGAATTATTAGTAATTGTCGGTTGTCACGATTTATTTACAGCTAAACCCGGTACAGTGGGTAATATGTATTCTGAAGTTGCCAACACTGTTAATTATTATGGAGGTTTTATTGATGTTTCCTGCTTCTGTAGTTAAGAAGATTGATGAAAATCTCAAATATATAGTTGAGAAAATTGAAGCTGAAAATTCTGGTTTGTTAGTTTTAGCTGCGCGTCAATTTGGCTATACCGTAACTCAAAATTCCTTAGAATTAACTATTAAAGAATCTCGCAAATTTAATGTTTTAGAAGAGTTTATTATTCGTGCTGGTATGGAGTTTAATCCCCCACCTACAGCTAATGATTTAGCATCTATTTTAGGACTGGATTCTGTATTTGTTAAAAGTACCATTGCTAATCTACAATCTTTACAAACTCTAGCAGATACATCTCAAATTACTGTCACAGTAGAGGGGAGTTTATTCTATGCACAGGGTTCTGTACCTAAACCTTCATACTCTATCCAAATTTATGCAATTACTGATAATTTAGCCGGGAAAATTACATTTCAATATGAGTCGTTTGAAGATGTTGTAATTAAGCAGCCAGATTTAGCAGAATTTGTGAATATAGAAGCGAAAATTACCGCAATTTCTAGGTTACAACTTGCAGATATTCAGGAAATTATTCAATCTTGCAATTTACCTCTTCATGTCCCCACAGAAGGTAAATTTGTGACTGATTTTAAAGTGAAAGGTATTGCACAAACTATTGAAAGAAATATATCGCTGTTTGTGATTTTTGATGAAAATCTAAATAAATTAAACATCGAAATCAGAAGTGGTCAGGAAATTTTAGAAGCTGCTACCAAGAAGATTGAAGAATTATACAATGACAAAAAGATATCCCTAGAAGAATTGTGTCAATTATCTGAGGAAACCATCCATTTAAAATCAAATCCAGATTACTGACTTCTTAAATAAGTCAGGTATCTATATCAGAAATGAGTTTTTCCATTGATACTCGCTTTTGTTCAATCCACCATAAATAAATTGCAAATACTGTAGAAATAACTAAGAGAATAGTAACCCACATTCCGCACCCCCCGGTGTCACAATCGGTTTTTTCTGATTTTTATCCCCATTTAATGTTGTATTTTGTACCAAAACCAAGAAATATTGGTAGGCGATAGCGAAGCGCTGCTGCAAGCAGTTCGCTAAAACCAAATCTCCAAACGACCAATTTTCGTTGTGTGACAGTTTAGGGTGCGGAAGGTAGGTAGTAATGAAGCGAAAAGTAATTTGTGTACCTAAAACTAATGATTCAACAGGTGCATTAGTGATATTAATATTTGTGTTTAGTTGAGTATTGTTAAGAGTCACAAATGAAAATATAGCTCCCAATTTTTCTATAATTTTTGGTAGTTCTTCTTCTATATCAATGGGAGTTCCTCTTTTGGCAATTACTTTAATCTCTTGGAGAATTTTATCTACTAGGTCTTTATTTTCAGCTAGTTCTCCTTCTCTTAAAGTTGAGTCAAGAATTTGCAACATATTTACCCTAATTTTCAGCCTATTCAATGTCAATTTCACTCAAGAATATTCATAAACTGGAGCCTATTAATTTTCCCTTTTACCGACTGGTAATATAGCATAACAAGCACCGAAGAGCCGCAAATAGACAAAAAAAATTCCCCTTGGTGATGTAAAACTAAGGGGTCTGATTTTATATAAATTGCAGTATTTCCCAAAATTTGTCCCCTATACCCCATTGACCAATGCAAAAATCGTGCTATGATCATCGGCGGTAATGGGCTAGTTAGCAAAATCGGATAGTACCTTTAATAGTAGCCATGTTGTTTTTCGGGTTCTGGTTGAACCATTGCAAAGTTAGATACATCATGCAAATAACGGCTGGCTTCCTCTTCTAAGCGATGAATCCAATATGGTTCAATGATGTTACTATGTCGAAGTGCGGCTAGGTATCCATCCAAATACATCCGCATATCATCCATACGATAACCGCGATTCCATAATTCGACGAAGGCGTCGGTAAGTCTTTGGTAGTAGCGGATGGTTTGTGTGTCCTGGAGCATAACTGCTGTATTAATCTCTTTGCGATGAGAATTGTAGATTATGATTCACGCTTAATGAAGTATCACTTCCCTCTTCTGTATTAACTCATAAGTTAATATTTTCACCTTGGGTGAGACCCCCCAGCAGCTAAAAACTTAATTAGATCCTACGCCAAAAAATTGGAAATATGCTGATTTTGTAAGGTATTTTTACGATTTTTTGTCAAAAGTTAAATCTGATAGCTTGACGTTAGCTATCTATTTGTAACCACAAAGGGTCATTGATTTTTATCCAATTTTTTAGACGTTGTTCACTGGGAATACAAATCTAGCCATGAGTGCATAAATCTGTAAAATCAAGTTTTAGAATTTGTTGGCTGTTTCCGGGATCAATAACAACCTGTCTCTACCTTTGGTTATAATCGGGTGTGATTTTTGTGCTACTCCCTTTGGTAAATGATTGTTCTATCGAGTTTATCATATCTCTGAAGGAGTAGGACAGATTGCTAAAAATAAACTTTAATTATAAAGGGTAGGAGTCAGGAGTCAGGAGGAATCAAAAGAAGAAAAGAAGAAGAAAAGAATGAAGGAAGAAAGAGGAGTGAAAGTGATATGGTTGTATGGCTTTTTGAAGTAAATTTTGTAGCTGATTCTAGTTCATACCGCTACAAGTGATAGGAAAGTAATTTTATTTACCTATTGCCGTTGTCAAATTGATATAATGTAAACGTAATAAAAATTTAATAAAGCTACTAGCTTGGCTGTAAATAAAGTAAAAAATAAATTTTCTGCAAGGTTTTTGAGGGAAATATGAAGAATATGTCTATTGAAGTAACAAAAACTACAAAACCTTAACCATGAGATTGTTAATTTGAGATTCATCAACGCTAAGGGGTCTTGCCACTGTGGGTTCGGTTTGTATAGAAATTGTTGAGGGGAATCCCCATCTGAGGTCGTTGTTGGGTTGGCACTTGCAACAACTAGAATACCGAGTTCATCAAGCTGCCAGTATTTATCAAGCAAAAGAAGTGTTTATCAGCCATCAACCCACTCTAGTCATTCTAGATGCGGATTTATCGGATGGGGATGGGGTAGAGTTTTGCCGCTGGTTACATCGTCAACAGCAGCCTTTGATTCTCATGTTATCTGCTCGTACAAATGAAGCTGATATTGTGACGGGATTAAAAGCGGGTGCGGACGATTATTTAAGCAAACCTTTTGGAATGCAAGAATTTTTGGCTAGGGTTGAGGCAATTATTCGCCGTAACCGGACACCTACTGCACCAGCTTATTTAGATTATGGCAGTTTGCAAATTGATTTAGTTCAGCGTCGGGTGCGTTTTCAAGGAGAGTTTATTGATTTAACGCCCCAGGAGTTCAGTTTATTATACGTTTTAGCACAAGCTGGAGGAGTGCCTTTAAGTAGATCGGAATTATTACGTCGTGCTTGGCCTGATGCTATTGATAATCCCCGTACTATTGATACTCATGTTTTATCGCTACGGAAAAAGGTGGAACTTGATCCACGTCAACCCAGTTTAATTCAAACTATCCGCAATGTGGGATACAGATTTAACATGGAAATTTTGAATGTTAATGTTCCACAAACACAAACAAAATTACCAAGAGAAAGATTTACTAATCAAATTCCTGTACTAACTACTCAAAGTTCATGAAACAGGGAAAGGGGAGCAGGGAACAGATAATGAGTTACAGGAATTCTCGTTCTTATGAAATACAATGGAGGGCGCAGACCCTGCGCCCCTACGAGTTCTGCGATAAAAAACTGTACCTCATAACATCAGAAAGTGCTTTAAGTCCATTCTGCTAGTGCTTGAGTTTCGGCTTGGATTAAGCTGGTTGCTAAGTTATTCCAATCTATTTCAGCGGCAGGTTGATTGACTACTAATTGACCTTGCTGAAGATGTAAGAGGTGGGTACAAAATGCTTGAGCTAAATCTATTTGGCGATTTACCATCAAAATTGCCGAGGAAGGTGGTTGATTTAGGTGGGTGATTACATTCATTAAGTGAGTGGATGTGGGAGTGTCTAAGGCTGATGTAGGCTCATCTAGAAGTAAAATCTGGGGTTCGGTAACTAGGGCGCGAGCGATCGCAATTAACTGTCTTTGTCCAGCAGCAAGTTGCACCTCAGTTCGTCCTAACCATTGTTCAGGAATTTGCAGTTGTTCTTGCCAATAACTGACTTTTTCCTGAATCTTTTGCTTTGGTAGACCGCGCAGAACTAAAGGATAAGCCAAGGCTTCCCCAACTGTCATCCCCAATAACTTAGATTCTTGCTGGACAAGCATTACCTGTTGACGGAGTTGGATAACGGGAATTTGCCGATATTCTTGATTTTGAAGATAAATTCTGCCGCTAGTGGTTTCACTTAAGCGGTTAATGAGGCGTAATAAAGAAGTTTTCCCAGCACCAGATTCACCAACTATAACTAAGCGATCGCCCGGTGATACCCTAAAGGAAATATCCTGTAAAATTGGGTATTGATGCTGATGTTGTAACCGCCGATAAAAATTAACAGATTCTAGCCTCAGCATAGGTAATAGGTGACAATTAACAACTAATAATTATTCTGATATCATGGCGACTTGTGATTAAAAAGATACAAATTTTGCATACTTTAAAACCTATCCTCATCTTATTGAAAATAACTAATTACCAATACTGATATAGCAAGTACCAAGGCGGTTAGGATATCAATAAATGGTCAAGTTCTTGCTACCAAAGAGGTTTTATCCTGACTCCTGACTCCTGACTCCTGACTCCTGCTATATCTGACAATATTTAAGCAGAATCAAAAACCCTTGTCATAATAGATGGGAGTTATATAACCCAATTAATTATTTGCTTATTTAAGACTGAAAAAACCCTATGTTAGCAGGAACAATTTTGCAGAATGGAAAATATACCATCCTCCAGGAGATAGGGCGGGGCGGATTTGGTGTTACCTTCAAAGCTATGCACCACTATTTAAATCAAGAAGTGGTGATGAAAACTATCAATGAAAGGTTGCGGCAACATCCCGATTTTCCCAAATTTCAGCGCCAGTTTCAAGATGAAGCCAGGAGATTAGCCGCTTGTGTTCATCCTCATATTGTCCGAGTCAGTGACTTTTTTGAAGAAGACAGTTTACCTTACATGGTAATGGAATATGTTCGTGGAGACACTTTAGGTACAGCATTTGTTTTACCAGGAATCCCCTTACCAGAAGCTACAGCCATTCATTATATCCGCCAAATAGGTGCAGCCTTACAAGTGGTGCATAATAACGGGTTGCTGCACCGAGATATTAAACCAGATAATATTATTTTGCGTCAAGGAACTCAGGAAGTAGTGCTAATTGATTTTGGCATTGCTAGAGAATTTAATAATGGGGCAAAGCAGACACACACAGGTTTAGTCAGTGAGGGATATGCACCCATTGAACAGTATTTAACCCAAGCACCACGCACAGCAGCTACGGATGTTTATGGGTTGGCAGCAACTTTATATGCACTTCTAACAGCACAAGTTCCCATACCTGCATTATTGCGTGATCGAGAACAAATGCCTTCTCCCCGTGAATTACAACCTCATCTGAGTGCGGCTGTTAATCAAGCAGTTAACCGAGGAATGGCTGTAGAACCACAATTTCGCCCCACCACAGTAGCAGAATGGCTGCAACTTTTACCAGAAAATAGGCTGGCTGTCACATCACCAAGTTTACCGACTCAAGCAATCCCTACTATTAATTTATCAGATTTACAATCAGAATATTCATCTAAAAAAGCTACTTTTCATCCCCTTTCGACACCATCAAAAATCGCCAACATTGGCAAAAAAACAGGTGTATCGAAGGGAATTATTAGCATTAGTATTGCTTTGGTTGCAGCGACCGCAGGTTTTAGCATGACGCGGATATTATCAAAACCCAATTTACAATCATCACCGAAACCATCTTTTGCACAATCTACTTATGAACCTATTCCACCTAAACCTGTTGTGGAAATATCACCATCATCTCCAAATCAAAAACTTCAAAATTCCTCATTCAATCAATCTGTACCCTTACCTCGTTTGCGGAGAAAACCTAAAAATCTTCGCGTTTCTCCAGAACCAACTCCTACCAGCAATTCTCAAGAAAAAGCACCTGAGAATCACAACTCTCAACCCACTCCAACTCCCGAAAATACAACAAAGAAATCAATACCAGTTGTGACTCCCTCACCATCCTTAATGGATACCCTGCGCGATTCTAAAGAATCCCAAAAAGCTTCTCCACCTCCAGAAAATACAGCACCAGAACCTCGTCCTGTAGTGACTCCACCCCAGGAATCTCAACCAGAAAGTTCTGCAGGTGTGGTAGTTCCCACTGTGGAAACCAACCCAAACCCAGCGTCGGAAATTCAGCAACAAAAGGAAGAAAAGCCGCAGTCATAACACAAATTCAACGGAGAGAGGGGGATTTGAACCCCCGTTGAGTTTCCCCAAAACGCATTTCGAGTGCGTCACCATCAACCACTCGGACACCTCTCCAAAATCAACTATGAAGTTTTACTTCACTAGTAGCGCCTACGATTATAACACAACAAGATTTAAAATTTCGGTATTCCTAAATTAAAGTATGAAATTGGAAGATTTAAAATCTCAAACTTTGCGCCTTTGTGTCTTTGCGCGAAACATAAATTCATATCACTTAACTTAATCTTCCATAACGTGCTTTCATCGCAGTTTGGGGATGAGATTGATTATATAACCAAGCCCACATTTGATCACCAAAGGAAAAATGCCACCATTCTCTAGGATTGCGTTGAAATCCAGCTTTTAACATAACATCTCGTAAGAGTTGACGGTTAGCATCATACTCTTGATGACTATGAGTATAATATTCTGGATGAGAGCGATCGGACATTTCATCAATAGGTGAACCCATATCCACAACTTCCCCAAAATCATTGACTAGGGTAATATCCACCGCAGCCCCTGTACTGTGGGGAGGAGGGGCGTTCATATCTAAACTAGGTACAGCCCAAATTTCATAAACCGCCTTCCATAAATCTTCCCGTTGCTGGGGTGATAATTCCTTTTCAGTCAACCCTCGTTCTCGCAACGCTTCCCCAAAACTGTAATCTACCATAAACTGCTGCACAGCCACAGGACGATAAGCATCAAATATTTGAATATACCAATTAGGACATAGTAATTGTAAATTATTTTGTGCCTGAATCAAATTTTCAACAACACTTTGGCGCAAATAATAAGGTGAATGTCCACCATAATTAGCACCTAACTTTTGATAAGGGTGAGGAGACTCCACCGCGAACAATTCTAGAGGAACCTTTACTAAAGGTTCACCACATTCAATAATGGGGATTTGGTGATAAGGTCGCATTTTAAGTAGGTTAGCAGTAATGTTAAAAGGCTGGATTTTTTTATTTATTTTAAATGACTATAAAGTATTATACAACTAAGTACTGTCAGTTCGCTCATTTTCAATAGACAACAGGAATTAAAGTCTTGAAGAAAAAGGAAGACAGAGATTTTGTTCTCCACAGAGCGAAGGAAGGATTGAAGCGGGAGAGGATTAGGGTATTATCAGGGGAGTTGAGGGGAAGGGGAATAAAACAGTGGAAATAAGTTCAGAGCGAATAGATGTCTAACACCTGGGTTTTTGTGCTGACACGGGTATAGAGAACTCGCTCTTTGTCCGTTGAGACTGTTTTGATAAATGCTGATTCTGGATATCTCCGGTGTCCACCAGGGGAACGGATACATTCTATTTTCCCTAAGTCAGCCCATTCTGCCGTTGTCTTAGGGTGATAACTAAATTGTAAACTTGTTCTGGGGTTAGGTATTTCATCTTGCCGTTCAATACGATTAACCCAAGTATACCCGTATTTCTCACGAATAATGTAATCGTAATTTGTATAACCCGGATAGAGAATCGGTTTCAGGCATTTTTTACGGGGTTTATTTTTGATGCAGTGTGAAACTCCAGAATCCAGATTTTATAAGGGTTTGAGAATTTTGGTGAGAAATCCGGGGTATACTACGTTATTTTGAGATTAAATCATTAGACCCTTCTTTCTGAACTTGCCATCAGGTGCAATCTATGATACAAAGAGATGGTGTAGGATATTACTTTCATAGTTTGTAGGAGATTAATTGTAGTGACCCTTGATAGCAAGAAGATCAAAGTTGTGGCAGCCATTGACTTTGGAACATCGCGTTCAGGCTATGCCTATGCCTTTAAAGACGATAAACGGGTTATCGGGCGCTATGAATGGGACAAACAACCCTTTCCGTACATCAAAACTTTGACGCAAAGCCTCTATAACGGCGATCGCAAATTGGAAACATGGGGATATGCTGCCTTATCCCGATTAGCGGAACTGCGTCAAGCCAAAAACGCTAAAGACTACAGCTTTTTTCCTACCTTTAAAATGGCACTGCGAGAAAGCCGTAAACGTACTGATGAAGGTCCCATTGCCACAGCTAACAACGGACAAGAATTTCCAGTCATTAACCTTGTAGCTGATTACCTCCGTCAACTAGGTGGATTATTGCGTAAAGAACTGGATAATGCTACCAGTGGTGAACTTAAAGATCACGAAATTCTTTGGTGTTTAACTATTCCTGCCATTTGGAAGGATGAAGAAAAATCTTTCATGCGTCGTGCTGCTATCAAAGCAGGACTAATTACTGACAGCGATGATGATCGGGAGCGCCTGTTACTGGTTCTCGAACCTGAAGCGGCCGCTATTTACTGTCAAGAAAAAGACCAAGCAGAACTAGAAGCTGGTAACCGCTTCATGGTTATAGATTGTGGTGGTGGTACTGTTGATATTACAGTCCATGAGGTTTCCCCGCATGGTGGTCTAGATGAAGCAACAGAAGGCAGTGGTGGAGCTTATGGTTCAACCTGTGTGGACAAAGAGTTTCGGGAATACTTGGTCACTAAATTGACGGCTCAAGCCTTGATGAGGTATGAAGAAGAAGACCCAGTTGGATGGTTAGAACTGATGGCAAACTGGGAACGGAAAAAGTGTGACTTTGACCCTACCACAACAGCCACAACTTATTTTGAAATTCCCAACCGACTCTACAAAATCCTCTCTAAAGACCATCCCCAGGTATTAGAACAACTTGCTGATGAACAGGAAGGCGATGATGAAAAAGTTCATCTTAGTAAAGAAACCATGCAGGGCTTTTTTGAGCCTGTATTGGATGGTCTGGTACGAAAAGTAAAAGAACAATTTGTCAGGCTAGATGATCGCGGATGTGACATTCTCTATGTGGTTGGTGGATTTTCTACATCCCCAGTTTTACGTCAACGGATTCAGAAAGAGTTTGGGAGTTGGATTAAGGTTGTTATGCCATCAGATCCGGGTGCTGCTATTGTCCAAGGGGCAGCTTCATTTGGTATCAATCCAGAAAGCATCCGCTCACGTCGTTCACATCTTACTTATGGTTGTCAAAGTTGTCAACCATTCGATGAAAAGTACGATTGCAATCAAAAAAGCAACCGACAATATTTAGAAGACCAAGGTGACTGGCATATTTTCAATCGTTTTAGATCTTTTGTATTGGCGGGTGAAAGTGTCGGTGTGAATGAAGTTGTCACTCATTCCTTCTACCCTGTAACTGCCGATCAAACAGTCATTAACTTTAAATTTTATGCAACGCGGAAACAGAATCCACGCTATGTCGATGAGTCGGAGATAGAAGAATTAGGTGAATTAGATGTTGATATTTCCTCAACAGTAGGAACACGCGATCGCCCTGTGGAAGTTTCCATGAATTTTGGTAAAACTGAGATTGCTGTCACAGCTATAGATATCAAAACAGGAAAAACTTACAACACTGCTTTGCGATTTTCTTCTACCTACTCGATTGAATAAGGAAGGTTATACATGATGGAATTTCAAGAGACAAATAACTCACAGCCAGAAACAAAAGAACAAGTTGAACAATTTCCAAAAGAGAAAAAAATTGGACTTATAGATCAAGGAAAAAATACATTAAAAAGTATGCTAGGTATGTCTAGAACAAACGAACAAATATACAACAAACTTCTGCTGGTTTATAACTGGTTATGTGCTATTTACGATGGGCAACCTGACACACAGTTTGAATATTCAGAGATAAAAGTGGCTTACGAAAATATTCAGCCAGCACTTAATTTAATCAACAGATTATTAGATGATAAAGAGAAATTGCGCCAACAACTAACTGAAGAAGAACAAGATAATGAATCGCTAAATCGTGAAAATCGTAAATTAGAGAAAATCTGTCAAGACTGGGATAGAGACTACAAATCACTAAATAAAGAACTTGCTAGGATTACCGCAGAGAGAAACAATTTTTCTCTTTTAATAGGAAGGTATCAAGGACAAATTGAAACTCTTCAGAAAGAATTGAATAATAAAATAAGTAATTACCATCAACAAATTGATAGAAAGAATGAGGAAATTGAAACTCTCAAAAAAGAGAATCAAACGATAGTTCAAAATTTAGCTGAATTAGAAGCAAGCAAGGGCAGACTTTTAACACAACTAGCATCTGTCAAACAAAATACAGGAACTCATTACGATGGAACAAGCGATCGCCCCCAGCATCATGTATTGACAGGTGAATATAAAACTCTCAAAGAGCAATATCTTGATCCTTTAGCAAATAGCTTGTTTACATTGATGGCAACAAGCAACCCAGAACTCAAGCAACAGCGTCGAGAAAAAGTCAATGATATTAAAGCTGATATCTCGGCTATTGTTCTGATTGGTGGACAGGCAATCATGCGAGGAGAAAACACAATTTCAATAGAATTACTATCAGGAATGCTAAATGAAATGCTAAACTTGTTTTCTCAGAAGCTAGGAATATTTGATATACAAGGTCAATTATCACAAGTTTCAGAACTGCTGACAAAAGCAGCAAATATCGCACAGGGAAAAGTTCAATATCCTGTTCCTGGCAAATGGCAAGAAGACGACTTTAAGCAAACTATAAGAGAATTGAGCGATCACCTTTGTCAAAAACTCCACCTTAATTTTACATCTCTAAACCAAGATATTCAAACTGAAATCCAGCAATCAATTAACAACGCTTTAATATTTCTGCAACGTGCTAACCTTGCAGATCCACCAGCTTTTCTGAGTCTCGAAAGTGAAGGTGTGCCTTTCCATTTCAATTATCACGAAGCCGCAAAAGGGTACGATGATGAGGGAAAAATCATTAAAGCAATTTATCCTGTTTATCTTGTCAATTCTGAAGTAAAAGTGAAAGCAATTGTTATCACTGAAACAACAACAACAACTGGTCAAAGAAATCCAGATCCTGCACATAATAGTATCAGATATGAAACATTATCCCCAACAGAACCACCATCAAATCCACCTGCATCTGTGACAAAACTTTCGGAGATTAGTGAAGATGAAAAAGAAAAAATGATTGCCCAGGGAATGCTACAAGGAAAACGTGAAACTCTCATTAAAAATGTGAAAACTAGATGGATTGATAATGCCGATTATTCATATTATGGTGGTGATAAAGATTCAGATAATGAATTACTAGAAAAGTTAGCAAACATCACCAATATTGAGGTAATTGAACAATTGGAAGATGAATTGATTATAATTAAATATTTTGGCTCTCGCGGTACTTTTATGGTGGAAACTCAAATAACTAAAATTTAGTACCTAAAATTTATATTCATTAAGTCTCAGACTTCAATAACAGCAAGAAATTACAAGATTTTAAATATGTTCAGATAGCAATGATGATATAATGATAATTATAAAACACAAAAGTTTTGGTGATAGCTATGAAATTTTCTGTAGATCAAATTCTCAATCTCCCAGATATGAAAGTGTTAGATTTTCAAGAAATCGAAGGGGCAGGAATAATTATAACAATAGAAAAAGCTGTTAATAATTCTACTTGCCCATCCTGTGAAAAAACGGCTCTTGCGTCTCTTTTATGGTGATTGAGGATTGATGATAACAAAATCCTTACGGGACAAGTTACTTATCAAAGTATCCGTGTAATCCAGTAATCCCTTAAATCCGTGATCACTCTTCATCTTCACAACAAGATTTTGCTTTCGCATCTGGAACAGGATCATAACCTCCTGGATGAAAAGGATGACAGCGTAAAATCCGTATAATAGCCATCCAACTACCACGCAATACCCCAAACCGTTCAAGCGCTTGAATCGCATACATAGAACAAGTAGGTTGAAAGCGACAAGTGGGGGGAAACAGAGGAGAAATCAAGAAGCGATAACCCTTAATTAGCCAAATCAATAATATTTTCATATCCAAAGCTCATAAAGTAGAATTAAAGTTAAAAATACCTCTATTCTCTCATTGTTTAACACATTCCTCAGCTTAGAAACCCTTTCCCCATTGTCGCTGCAAATTGCCCCCGCTGCGGCTTGGGTAGGATTAATTATCTGCATTGCTTGGGTAGTTAGTCGTTTTACTGATAGCGAACCAGAAATCATTCGTAAAATCGTGCATATTGGCACAGGTAACGTTATTTTAATTGCTTGGTGGTTAGATATTCCCCCTTATGTGGGAATTACATCTGCAATTTTTGCGGCTATTATCACCTTATTATCTTATCAATTCCCCATTCTTCCTGGTATTAATAGCGTCGGTCGTCAAAGTTTAGGAACATTTTTCTATGCTGTGAGTATAGGTGTTTTAGTGGGTATTTTTTGGTATTTACACCAACCAGAATATGCAGTTTTAGGAATTATGACTATGGCTTGGGGAGATGGATTGGCTGCTTTAATTGGGAAACGCTTTGGCAAACATAAATATATAGTTTTTGGTTCTCAAAAAAGCTGGGAAGGTTCTTTAACAGTTACTTTAATTAGTTATTTGATTTGTGTAACTCTTTTACTGGTTACTCAAGGTAATATTTGGCAAACTTGGATAGTTTCCTTAATTGTCGCCGTAATTGCAACTATTTTAGAGGCATTTTCTTTTTTGGGCATAGATAATTTAACAGTTTCTATCGGTAGTGCTACCTGTGCTTATCTATTAAATCAGCTACTCTCTCGTTACTGAATAATTCCTGATATAGAAAAATGATTTTTCTAAAATTAGAGATATCTAAAAACATAGATATTTAATTCTCTGTTGAGTAGAAATCCGAATAAATTCATATATTCAGAGTTTTCTGTAAAAACAACAAATATACATTGTGCAGATTTTATGTGAGCTAGGATTAATCTTTTAATAATACTATTCTAGTAATTAAAAACTATTTTGTCTCTACTTTTAGAGGTAAATTTGCAAACTTTGTTTTCTACCCGTAGGTTTATGAATTCTTAGGCAATAATGCTTATAGTTGAGTTGTTAGGTGATGGAACGCCTAATTACGTAAGTGAGGCTAATAATTTTGTTAAATCAAATCAACGCATCCGATTTGCTTGTTGGTTTATCTGATCAACAACAAGAAGTAGTGACTGGTGGGGCTGACTTTGAACTAGCTGCTAGTAACTATGCTAACAAGGGATCGCTCTTAATGGGATCAAGCGTATCCGGTCCTCAAGGTAGCAGTGCTACTTCCGCAGGTAAGTCTAATACCATCCTGACTGCGGGACAAGATTTCTTAGGTTTAGGTGCAGAGCTTCCTGCTGGTGTCGGAGCTTTAGGTCCAGCCGTATTACCAAGCGACGGTGGCGGTGGCGGCGGTGGTGCTGCACCTGCAATTGCCACTCCATTACCTCTACCTCTAGTTGCAAACTCAGGTGGAACGGGAGCGATTCTTGCCTAAGTATGGGCTAGTAAGCCCATAACAATACCTGCGCCATTTTTTTGTAGGTTGGGTTGAGCGGAGCAAAACCCAACGCACTTGTTAGGTTTCAATGCTATTGATCCGTGAACGTAAATGTTCCACAATCCAACCTACAAATCAAGGTTTTTTCAATTTGGCAAAAATATTGCTATAAGTTTCCTAATTTCCAAGCAGGACTCAACTAGTACGGCAGAGGGGAACTGAAAATAAATAACAAAAACATCACCAAAGCAAATTACGCCAGCTTTTTAGAGATTTTTAATGGTTAGTTATTTTCGCCGCTCTCCATTGCTAGTCAACAACTTTTTTAGACAATAACGGGGGTTAGAGGAGATGAGAATAACTTGCTCAACGTAAGTGAGGACTTTGAGAAAGTTTGATTTTTCTCCCCTATTTTCTTCACGGTTAATCCGCTTCAAAGATTTGAGAAAGGCAATTCCCACAACTAGGGCATAACTATCTCTAACCCCTTCACTAAATTATAACCGATGATCAAATTAATTTTCACAATGTGAATAGAGAAATTTAATTGTTTTTATTTCTGTCAATTTATTACCTAAGATAGTTACTTTGCCGCTGCATGGTAGTAGTAACTTCTATCTTAGGTGAGACTATTTTAGTCCTAATCAAAGGTGTAATACCGTGAACTCCTTACAGAGTCAAAATAACAATTCTCCCTATAATTTAAATAACTCGACTACAGAGGATTTGCATATACTAGAAGCTAATGAGTTTCTCCCCCATATCGGTAAATGGATTCATATCGGTGGGGGGGTAATGATTAGTATGTTTGTAGTGGCTGTGAGTCTTACTTCTGTTCTCTATTACAACATCACAGTTAAAGTCCCTGCAACTATCCGACCATTGGGAGAATTACGGTTAGTTGAATCTGCAATGACTGGAACTGTCAAAAGAATTGTCGTCAAAGAAGATCAGCTAGTAAATAAGGGAGAAATCATTGCTTATATTGATGACTCCCAATTGCAATCTCAAAAAAGACAACTGCAAAATACTATCGAGCAGAATCAATTACAACTTATTCAAATTGATGCTCAAATTAATCAAATCAATACTCAAATAATTGCTCAAATCAACTTAAATAACCGCACCATTGTAGCTGCACAGGCTGAATTAAATGGAACTGAACGCAACTATAAAGATCAGCAAATTAAAGCCAGTACAGAAATGATGCAAGCTCAAATAGCGATAACTTTAGCAAAAGAGCAACTAGCGAGATTACAAAAAGAAAAGGTATTAATAGCCACTGTACAAGAAGCAGAAGCAGGTTTAAAGCTGGCTATATTACAGCGCGATCGCTTGGAAAATATAGTTGCATCAGGAGCAATATCTCGCAATCTAATTGAGGAAAAAGAACAAGCTGTTAAATCGGCTCAAGCTAAATTAGAACAAGCTAAATCTACTACTAAGAATCTCCAAGAAGAAAAAGAACAAGCTGTTAAATTAGCTAAAATAAACTTAGAAAAAGCCAAAATTGCCGTTAATCCCAGTAATGCAAATGTAACGGTGGCTTTGGAAAGAATTAACCAAGAAAAGTCTAAAGGTGAAGGTAATTTAGCCGCTTTAAAAAAAGAGAGAGAGCTATTACTTCAACAACGGTTAGAATTACAAAAACAACAAATTCGCACTCGTCAAGAATTACAACAAATAGAAAATGAGTTGAATAAAAGTGTAATTCGCTCCCCAACAAATGGCACACTAATGCAACTCAAACTTCGCAACCCTGGACAGGTTGTACAACTTAGTGAGGCTCTTGCTCAAATTGCTCCTATGGATGCTCCCTTAATCATCAAAGCTCACGTTTCTGCTAAAGATATTGATAAGGTAAAAACAGGTCAAGCAGTTCAAATGCAAGTTTCAGCTTGTCCCTATCCAGACTATGGAACTCTCAAAGGAATTGTGAAAACAGTTGCCCCTGATATTCTAGCAACTACACAAAATAACTCTATGATCAGCTCACCCCAAGTAGCTAATTACGAAATCAATATTGAACCACAAAGTCTATTTTTAGGAAAAGGTAATCATTTATGTTATCTCAAATCTGGCATGGAAGGACGTGCTGATATTATTTCCCGTCAAGAAACTGTACTACAATTCATCCTCAGAAAAAGCAAATTAATCACCAATTTATAATTCAATACATTTCTAAAACCATAGGTTTTGTTAGGCGAAAGTACAACCCAACCAAAGTGTTAATAAAGTGGGGTTTCCTTTTGTCAACCCAACCTACTCAACTCCTCTTACTAATTATGCTTAATATCTTCAAATCTCATCAGAATTATCAGTGTGTTTTACAGTTAAGCGAAGAAGACTGTGGAGCAGCTTGTTTAGTTTCTATTACCAAACACTATGGACGCTTTTTAAGTATGATTAAAAGTCGAGAAGCTGTTGGTACTGGGCAATTAGGAACAACATTATTAGGGTTAAAAAGAGGTTCAGAAAATCTTGGTTTTAATGCTAGAGCCGTCAAAGCTTCTCCAGAAATTGTAGACAGAATTACGGAAATTACATTACCTGCAATTATCCATTGGCAAGGCTATCATTGGGTTGTGTTATATGGTAAAAAAGGAAAAAAATATGTTATTGCTGATCCGGCTGTTGGACTTCGTTATCTGACAAAAGAAGAATTAACCAATGCCTGGAATGGGGTAATGCTCTTATTAGAGCCAGATCCAGACCGCTTTTTTGAACAACCCCAAGAACAATCAAAAGGTGGGATAACGCGATTTTTTCGCCGCATTTTACCCTATCGTGGGTTGCTAACTCAGGTTTTAATGATTAATATTGTCCTGGGTTTACTAGCTTTGGGAACTCCTGTTTTAATCCAATTATTAACAGATGATGTTCTCGTGCGTGGAGATGTACAATTACTCACTGTTGTAGTTTCCGCTGTTGTTGTTATGAGTTTATTTGGTGGAGGTTTACAAGTATTTCAAGCCTTAATGATTTCTCATTTTGGACAAAGATTACAACTAGGTTTAGTTCTAGAATTTGGTCGTAAACTTCTGCAATTACCCTTAAATTATTATGAATCCCGTCGAAGTGGGGAAATTACTAGCCGACTACGAGATATTGGAGAAATTAACCAATTAGTATCACAGATTGTGATTGTTTTACCTAGTCAGTTTTTTATTGCTTTAATTTCTTTTTCTTTAATGTTATTTTATAGTTGGCAATTGACAATAGCCGTTTTATTAGTTGCTGGTTTAATGACTGTATCTACTTTACCTTTTTTACCTATTCTGCAACAAAAAACCCGCAGTCTTTTGGTCTTAGGAGCAGAAAACCAAGGTGTTTTAGTAGAAACATTTAAGGGCGCACAGGTAATTAAAACTACAAATGCTGCTCCTCAATTTTGGGATGAATTTCAAAGTCGGTTTGGTCGTCTGGCTAATCTGGCTTTTAGCACAGTGCAAATAGCAATTATCAATGGGACTGTCGCTAAAATTATATCTACAATTGGTGGTGTTATCTTGCTGGGAATGGGAAGTATGTTGGTCATTAAAGGCAATTTAAGTATTGGACAAATGTTAGCTTTTAATGCCTTACAAGTTAATGTTTTAGCTTTGATTAACTCATTAGTTGGTTTTGTTGATGAATATTTTCGTTCCCAAACGGCAGTTTCTCGACTATTAGAAGTCATTGATGCCACACCGGAAGTAGTAGGAGGAAGTCAAAAACCAACTGCACAAATTTCTAGTGTGGCAGATATTAATTGTTCCCATCTCCAATTTCATCATGCAGGTAGAGTTGACTTATTAGATGATTTTTCTCTTCAGCTTCCTGGAGGAAAAACCATTGCTTTAATTGGTAAATCTGGCTGTGGTAAAAGCACTTTAGCTAAATTATTAGCTGGTTTATATGTCCCAGATTCTGGTAATATTCGCATTGGCTTTTTTAATATCCAAGATATTGCTTTAGATTGTTACAGACAACAAGTAGTTTATGTTCCCCAAGAACCTCATTTTTGGAGTCGGACAATTTTGGAAAACTTCCGTTTGGGTACACCTAATATTTCTTTTGAAGACATAGTTCAAGCTTGCGATATTGCTGATGCTGATGGTTTTATTAGTCAATTACCTAATAAGTATCAAACCGTTTTAGGAGAATTTGGCGCAAATCTTTCCGGTGGACAAAGACAAAGATTAGCGATCGCTCGCGGCATTCTCACAAATCCACCTATACTGATTTTAGATGAAGCTACAGCCGGATTAGACCCTATGAGTGAAGCTCATGTTCTAGATCGTCTTTTGGAACATCGCATAGGTAAAACCACAATTTTAATTACCCATCGTCCTAGTGTCATTCATCGTGCTAATTGGATTGTTCTCATCGAAAAAGGTCAAGTCCAAATTCAAGGAACTCCGGAGACATTCCTCTCAAAACCTGGAGAGCATTTACAGTTTTTAACTGTATAAATGAATATTGTCAAAGTTTTTATCGCCCTATTAATTAACCCAAAGTAGTTACTTATGCAAGGAGTAATAATATGCCTAAAAATACTCGATTGACTCATTCTCAATTATTTAGATATCTTTCTGATACAGAACAAGAATCTTTAATTGGTGGGCAAATATCTCCTATGTTAGGTCTATTAGCTGAAAGTAAGTTATTCTTCCAACAAACCGATCTGGAAACTGAAGGAAAAAGTGATTTAAAACTGGCTTCAGGTGATTCTACTTCACAAACCACTAAATATAAATTTTCTCAACTCACTATGGCACTTTCTTTCACATTTGGGTTGCTAACAATTATTCCCAGTAGTGATAAATTGAGTAATTTATTACCAAATCTTCTAAATAATTTGTTTTCATAAAATAGCTGGATTTAAACTTAAATATCTTCTTGTAGAGACAGCTTTATTTTCTGCTCTACATTTTTTGTTGTCTGAGTTAATAAATAACTTTTTTTAATAAAGAATAGCATTTTCTATTTTCAATTAGGGGAACAAAAGAAAAAACATGAGCTAAAAGAGAGAAATTTATCTAAATATATATATGACCTAAGATCAATTTAAACTCTAAAAACTTTATAACTACAGGATCATTTATTTCCCATAATCAATAGTTATAAAAGAAGCATAGGTGTTATTCACCTATTCATAAATTGAGGCTAACAATCATGTCATATGAAAATATTAGATCTGATTTACTCGTGGAGTTATCCACAGAAGAACAACAGCTTCTGTCTGGCGGACAACGACCTGGACGACAACGACCAATAATCTGCACTCGCTATCGTCCCTATAAACGAAGAAGCAAAAAATCTTCTGGGACCGATATTGATATTGATGTCGACATTGATGATAGTGATTCCTAGAGATATTAACTGGAATAAACCCACAAATTGGGTAGCCATTTAATTTCAACCTGGCATTTGGGGAAAAAGAAAGCTGATATAACTAACTCAAAATAATTAATTTTTGGAAGGTTTTGTGTAGTCTCGGATGTTCTCTTTCACATACTATTAATTGAACTCCTATAGACAACAATTATCTTTCTCTTTTTCCCCTAATTAAAAGTGCTGATAACGGAAAAGTAACTGCCATTTTTTAATTCATACTTTTAGTTTCTTTATTTATAACTTTAGGAGAATAAAATCTTCTCAAAATACATTTACAAATAGAAGATAGGATTACACACAGCTAACTATGTTGTTTATTTAAGTGTGTAAAGTTTAACCTATTAATTGAGGTAAAAATCATGTCAAATCAAAACATCAAATCTAACTTGCTTGTAGAACTATCCGCAGAAGAACAACAGCTTTTATCTGGAGGATGTTGTCAGTCTCCCCCTTCCTCTTGTCGTAAACCTAAAAAATGTGGCGGAGACTATGATGAACCTACACCCTATTCCAGAGAAGATAGCTATCCTGATGATAACGGCAACTGTGATGATTAATACTCTTTCTCAATAAGCAAAATATCTAAGTCGGCTATCTTTGATAGTCTTAGTTTTTCAAAGTTGTCATTATAGGGTGAGGAGAAATTTGCAGATAAATTCCTTAATATCAAGCATACACAGTATCTTAGCTCTGCGAAAATTCGGGCTTAACTTTCTCCTCTCTCCTTTTTTTAGATAAGGCTTTAAAATTGTAGTAGTCTGTCTCTAGTCAGAAAATAAATTTATTTATTTTCATCAAAAGATATAAGTTATCAACTAATATTTCTAACTATAGAATCATTAAATTGATCAAAAATATATTTATAAAAGTAAACATGGTTGTACAAAACCTAGCAAAAAATTAATTGAGTTCAACAATTATTATGTCAAACCAAAATATTCCATCTCAAAATATCCCATCTGATTTAGTTGTAGAACTATCCGTAGAAGAACAGCAACTTCTATCTGGTGGTCATGGTGGCTGGCGTGGTGGCCGGCATGGTGGCTGGCATGGTGGCTGGGGTGGTGGCTGGCGTGGTCATCGTCGCCACGGATGGTGGTAAGTTAGCCTAGGCTACAAAATCAGTCTTAATAGTTTAAAGTTAATTTCTCTGAAGTTGCTTTTTTCTGTACTACTGTACTAGTGCCGCCGGGCGTAAATCAATCAACCATTAAAAATTTCTGAAAAGCTTGTGTAATCAGCTTTTTTTATTTTTAATGGCTGATTTTTAATTCCGCCCTACGGTACTAGTAGTTCACCAATCCAATCGAGTAAAATCGGATTTACTAACTCAGGAGCTTCATCTTGAGGACAATGTCCTACACCTTCTAAAGGAATGAACTTTTGAACTTGGGGAAAATTGGCTAACTCTTTACCTAAATTAATAGGTTCCCAAGGGTCAGCCGTTCCCCATAAAATAATCACTGGACAAGATAATACAGGTAATAAGTCTTCCGGTAAAGGTCCACTAGAATAAGCAGTAAAAGCCAAAAATACAGCCGCAGCCCCAGGATCTTTGGCCGGTGTCATCAAAATATCAACTAACTCATCTGTTACTGCTTCCCCGTTAGCATAAGCCTGTAAAAGAATATTTTTAACAGTTTTTGGTTGAGCTAATTGGCTAAAAAAGAAATCACCTACAGACTTAATAGCTAAAAAGTTTTGCAGAATTGGCGCACCAAATCGCTTCAGCCAAGGTAAAGTAACGCGTTTGCGATCATGTAATAACCGCAAAGAACAATTTAATAAAGCCGTTCCCAAAGCCATATCTGGATTAATTATTGCAGCTTGCATAGCGACAATACAACCAATAGAATTACCTACCAAAAATGCAGGTTCACCCACCACTTCCCGACAAAAATCTGCTACTTGTTCTCCCCAAGTTTCTAAGGTATAGGTAATTTCTCCTGGTTTGGGTTTAGCTGAACCCCCAAAACCAATTAAATCAATTGCATAAACTCGGCAATTTGCGGCTAAAGCTGGAATATTTTTGCGCCAGTGTCCCCAGGATGCACCAAAACCATGTATCAGAATTACAGCGGGTCCTGTATTCCCTTGAGTTTGGTAACAAATAGGAAAACCTTGCCAAGTCCAGATTTCTGTAGAAGTAAATGTCTTTGTATCAGCTTGCATGGGAAATATTATAATGATAATTGATTTTAAAAAAATTAGGGCTTACGCATTGACAAAGTTTTCTAAATATGTAATGTGGATTTTATCTCTTGTAGGGTGCGTCAGACCCAATAATTTGGTAAAAAACAGATTTCCTCTATCTGACGCACCCTACTCAATAAGTTATTCCCAAAGCCGAAAACGACGCAATTTCGTTCATTCATATGATGGTAAGTTAGTGAGCGTGCGTAAGAGAACTCCACAAAAAAATGATCCAATTTTGTGGGATGGGCATCCTGCCCGTCCTTGATGATTAGCGGGCAAGATGCCCGCACCACAAGAAATTTTGGGATATTTTTTTAATTGGAAGTCTCACTGGCTTTAGCCGCTGAGATTCTGTTGATAGATTTAGATTAGGGAGTACCCAAAGTCCCACTACTTATTCTATATCTTCTCAAAAATAGTTTGTTTATACGTATATCATGAAACCTATATGTTGCTAAATTAAATCTAGGAAGGTAAAATTTCCGTTACTCAATTCATATCCCGGACTTTAATCGGGTGCATAGTATGAATACTCGGCGGTCTACTAAGAAATCTCCAGCTAATAATCCTACTCCTCAAGCATCTCCCCAACAGCAGAGAACAGAGGAACATTTATTTCCCATTGTCGGCATTGGTGCTTCTGCGGGTGGCTTAGAGGCATTTACCCAACTATTGAACCATCTACCAATAGATACTGGCATGGGATTTGTGGTGATACAGCATTTAAGTCCCAATCAAAAAAGTATGTTGCCGGATATTCTTTCCCGGACAACCCAAATGCCCGTATGTGAAGCCCAAGACGGGCTAAAAGTACAACCGAATCATGTTTATGTGATTCCGTCTAATGCCACCATGACCATTGACCAAGGCACTCTAAAACTCAATCCTCGTGAAAAAACTCGCGGTTTGGCGCTGACTGTTGATAGTTTCCTGTTGTCTTTAGCAGATGATTTAGGCGACAAAGCCATTGGCGTGATCCTGTCGGGGGGTAATGAAGATGGTACAAAGGGTTTAGAAAGCATCAAAGGTGCAGGAGGCATTACCTTTGCCCAAGCTGAAGAACCGGGGATGATTAGTACCATGCCCAATACTGCGGTAGCTTCTGGTTATGTGGACTTTATCCTCACTCCCCAACAAATTGCTGAGAAACTAGTAAACATTAGCTCTCATCCCTATATTAAAGAATTAGAACCAGTTCCAGTAAGTGAAGTCGTCACCGAAGCAACAGATCCTTTATTAACTATTTTCCAGATCCTCCGGGCGGCTACTGGTGTTGATTTTACCTATTACAAGCATACTACTTTGAAGCGGCGAATTCAGCGCCGGATGATGTTATATAGATTAGATAATCTGGAAGATTACATTTATTTTCTGCAAACTCACCCGGTTGAAGTCAACGCATTATATCAAGATGTATTAATTACTGTCACCAGTTTTTTCCGAGATCCAGAAGCATTTGCAGCTTTAAAAACTAAAGTATTTCCAATGCTGATTAAGCATCGTAAAGCTGATGATCCTATCCGTATATGGATAGCAGGATGTTCAACTGGTGAAGAAGCCTATTCTATAGCTATCTGCTTAATAGAATTTTTAACGAATCAGGGAATGAATATCCCCATCCAGATTTTTGCGACAGATGTGAATGAAATAGCGATAGAAAAAGCGAGAATTGGCATTTATAAACCCAACCAAATAGCAGATATTTCTCCCGAACGATTGCAACGTTTTTTTGTGCATACAGAGAGTGGCTACCAGATTAGCAAATTAGTCCGAGAACTGTGTGTTTTTGCCAAACAAAACCTGATTAATGATCCGCCTTTTTCTCGATTGGATCTAATTAGTTGCCGCAACGTCCTCATTTATTTGAGTGGTGCTATCCAGAATACAATTCTACCAATCTTCTATTATGGTCTTAAACCTACAGGCTTTTTGATGTTAGGTACATCAGAAACAGTGGGGGAATTTTCTGATCTATTTACTGTAGTGGATAAAAAGTACAAGATATATGGTCGAAAAATAACATCTGAACCATTGGCAATTCAGATCATCCCCAGTCACAAACCACTAGACAGTCTCAAACCGCAAATACCAGTTCGTGAGCAGATTTCGTGGAGTGATCTAGAAATACAGAAACAAGCCGACAGGATTGTGTTAAACCAATTTGCTCCTGTAGGTGTGGTTGTTGATAAGAATTTAGAAATTTTACAATTCCGAGGTCGAACAAGTCTCTATTTAGAACCAGCGCCAGGTATACCCAGTTTTAATTTGCTGAAAATGGCCAAGGAAGAATTACGCTTAGATCTACGGACTTCTATCCATCAAGCTAAACGGCAACGGACAGCAGTTAGAAAAGAAGGGATAAAAATTATCAGAAATGAGTTACTTAGGCTGGTGAATATTGAGATAATTCCTTTTCAAATGGTTAGTCATGAGGAAGAAGATTTATTTTTAGTTTTATTTGTGGAATCATCGCCAGCAATTACTTTTGTGCCGGCATTAAATAGCGATATTGAATCTGTACAGGAGCGAAATAACAGTTATGCTAAAGAAATTGCTGATCTACAACAGGAATTAAAAACTAATAAAGAGTATCTGCAATCAATTATTGAAGAACAGCAAGCTTCTAATCAAGATTTGAAAGCAGCGAATGAGGAAATACTTTCTAGTAATGAAGAGTTGCAAAGTACCAATGAGGAATTACAAACAGCTAAGGAAGAAATTCAGGCTACTAATGAAGAATTAAATACTATTAATGATGAACTGCAACGGCGGAATATTGAATCTAATCAGGTAAGTAATGATTTACAAAATCTCCTGAGTAGTATTAATATTTCTATCCTCATGTTAGGTAGTAATTTACAGATTCGCCGCTTTACTCCAGTGGCAGGGGTAATATTTAACTTGATTTCTTCCGATGTGGGCAGACCATTAAGTGATATTAAACATAAGTTAAATATACCAGATTTAGAAGCCCAAATTCTAGACGTAATTAGCACTCTGAATTTTAAAACTCAGGAAGTGCAAGACCAGGATGGTCATTGGTATGATTTACGCATTAGACCCTATCGGACAATAGATAACAAAATTGATGGCGCTGTGGTAGTTTTGGTAGATATTGATGAACTCAAACATAGTACAGATCAACTCAGAGCATCCCGTGATTATTCAGAAGCAATTGTGGATACTGTCCGCCAATCTTTAGTGGTGCTAGATACAGATTTACGGGTGGTTACGGCTAATCAGTTTTTCTACGACACATTTAGGGTAGTGCGAGAAGAAACAGAAAATCGCCTGATTTCTGAAATCGGTAATGGACAGTGGGATATTTCTCAATTGCGATCACTCTTAGAACATGTTATCACCCACCAAACCCAGTTTCAAGATGTGGAAGTTGAGCATATTTTTGAGCAAATCGGCCTCAAAGTTATGCGCCTCAATGCCCGACGAATGCCGCAAATAGGTGAGCAACTACTGATTCTCCTAGTAATTGAGGACATTACTCAACAGAAGCAGTTTGAAGCAGAACGGATTCACCTCCTAGAACAAGAACAGTCAGCCCGGACTGCCGCAGAAACAGCCAACCGCGCCAAAGATGAGTTTTTATCTATTCTCTCTCACGAATTGCGAAACCCCCTCAATTCCCTGCTAGGGTGGTCAAGGTTGTTGCTTCATAAAAAGCTTGATGAAGCTAAGACTGAACAAGCATTATCATCCATTGAACGGGCTGCCCAAGCTCAAAACCTGTTAATTATGGATTTATTGGATGTTTCCCGAATTAGCAGTGGTACTATGCGTCTGGATGCCCAGCCTGTAAAGCTGATTTCTGTGATTTCGGCAGCTATGGAAGTAGTGCATTTGTCCGCAGAGGCAAAAAATATTCAAATTCAATCAAGACTAGATCCTAGTTCCAAAACTGTAGTCGGAGATCCGATCCGCTTGCAACAGATAATTTGGAATTTACTTTCTAACTCGATTAAATTTACTTCCCCAGAAGGCAGAATTGATATCAGTTTAGATTACAGTGATTTTCAAGCTGAAATTCAAGTTAAGGACACGGGTAAAGGTATTAGTCTTGACTTTCTCCCTTATGTATTTGACCGCTTCCGTCAATCTGATGGTAGTAAAACCAAGTCAAATGCTGGTTTGGGGCTAGGGCTTTCCATAGTGCGTCATTTGGTAGAACTTCACGGTGGTACAATCACAGTCACCAGTGCAGGTGAGGGTCAAGGCTCAACTTTTACAGTTAGGCTACCTCTGCAAACTAACCAGAAAGCCACCGATATAGCCATAGAACCCCCTACTCCCCCTACCTCCCCTACCTCCTCTACCCCCCCTACCTCCCCATCTTTAGCCGGTGTGCGAGTGCTGATTGTAGATGATGAACCAGACATCCGCGAATTATTCCGAATAGTCTTGGAGGAATGTGGCGCTGAAGTCACAGAAGCCGTATCGGTGAGAGAGACTTTATCAATATTCAGAGATCATCCGGGTGGCTACGATGTACTTGTATCTGATATTGGTCTGCCAGAAGAAGATGGTTATATGCTGATTCGTCAGATCCGGCAGCTAAGTCCCGAAGCAGGTGGGCAAATTCCCGCTGCTGCGCTGACTGCTTATACTGGAGAAACCGAGGAAACAGCCGCTTTAGCCGCAGGATTTCAAATCCATATTAGCAAACCCATAGAACCGGATCAATTAGTCTCTGTGGTTGCTGCTTTGGCTGGTAGGTAAGCAGTAAGCAGGGAGCAGGGGAGGCAGCTGACAGGTGTAGGTTTTTTACATTCTGGTGAGGGCAAGACTTGGGCGACAAGGTGGACAAGGTGACAAGGGAGGAAAACCCTACAGGATGATGTTTTTTGGCAACAATAACACACCGTTAAAAGACTATTGTGCGGATAAAATCTTCCTTGTCTACGTTCCCTCCAAGTCTTCCCAGTCTTGCCTTCACAGACAATATTAAAAACCTACCCTTGTGAGAGGGGAGGCAGGGGGAGAATTATATTTTTCTTTCTTCTTCTTTCTTCTTTCTTCTTTCTGAACTTCTGAACTTCTGAAGACAACCTAAATAGACACAGATAGTCACTCTACTGCTATCTTAAATTGGAGGCAATTGCAACTTTTTTGATAAAGCGGAACTTCATGGGAACGAATTACCGACGGGTTTTACTTAAACTGAGCGGTGAAGCCTTAATGGGCAACTTAGGCTATGGCATTGACCCAGAAGTGGTCGAGGAAATAGCCAAGGAAATAGGAGAGGTGATAGCCAGTGGTGTGCAGGTAGCCATCGTGGTTGGCGGTGGCAATATTTTTCGAGGCATTAAAGCAGCATCAGCAGGTATGGATCGGGCAACCGCTGACTATATCGGGATGATTGCCACGGTAATGAATGCCATGACCCTGCAAGATTCTCTAGAACGAATGGGAATTCAGACAAGGGTGCAAACGGCGATCGCTATGCAAGAACTAGCAGAACCATATATTCGCCGTCGTGCCATCCGTCATCTTGAAAAAGGCCGGGTGGTAATTTTTGGCGCAGGTTCAGGGAATCCCTTCTTTACTACAGATACCACTGCGGCCTTAAGAGCGGCAGAAATTGAAGCAGAAGTGATTTTCAAAGCGACTAAAGTAGACGGTATTTACGATGCTGACCCCAAACTTTATCCTGATGCCAAGCGTTTTACCACCCTTACCTACGCCCACGTTTTGGCTAAAGATTTGCGAGTTATGGATAGTACCGCAATTGCTCTATGTAAAGAAAATAATCTCCCCATTTTAGTATTTGACCTCACGGTGCGAGGTAACATCCACCGGGCAGTCATGGGAGAATCTATTGGCACTCTTGTGGGAGGTTCTTGTGAAATTAGCTGAAGCTGAGAGTACGATGCAAAAAACCGTTGAGTCTACTCAACGAGCTTTTAATACAATTCGTACTGGTCGCGCCAATTCGAGTTTATTAGATAAAGTCCAAGTGGAGTATTACGGTACACCAACATCCTTGAAATCTCTGGCAAACATTACCACGCCAGACTCTTCAACCATCCTGATTCAGCCCTACGATAAGGGCAGCTTAAATATCATTGAAAAAGCTATTTCTCTGTCGGACGTGGGCTTAACTCCCAGTAACGACGGCGTTGTGATTCGGTTGAATATTCCCCCACTAACCAGCGATCGCCGGAAAGAATTTGTTAAACTTGCGGCCAAGTATGCCGAAGAAGGTCGTGTAGCAATTCGCAATATCCGCCGAGATGCTATCGAGTCCATTCGCAAACAGGAAAAAAGTGCGGAAATCTCCGAAGATGAATCACGAGATCAGCAAGACAAACTCCAAAAACTGACCAACAAGCACACAGAAAAAATAGACCACTTGTTTGCAGAAAAGGAAAAAGAGATCACCACTGTGTAACTTGAAGGGACTAAGGACTAGGGACTGAGGGTTGGGAACTGGGGATTGGGAAATCAGGGAAAAATAATTTCTTTTCCCAATCACCAAACTCCATTTACTAAAAATTGATAAAAAAAACTCATAACCCCTTATATATACTGAAAAATCAACTAAGTTAAGATAGAACGCAAAAAATTAGCCATTATGTACGACTGCATTATCGTTGGCGCAGGTCCTGCTGGGGGAACAGCAGCATATCATCTAGCCAAAAAAGGACGCTCAGTCTTAGTCTTAGAAAAAGAATCCCTACCCAGATATAAGCCCTGTGGCGGTGGTGTGTCACCTAGCGTAGCTCAATGGTTTGACTTTGACTTTAGCCCTGCTATCTCTACCAAAGCTGACTCTTTGCGCTTTACCTGGCAATTAAGCGATCCCGTAGAAGCAAAAATTGACACCAAAGAACCCGTTTGGATGGTGCGGCGGGATATTTTTGATCATTTCCTGATCCAACAAGCTCAAAATCAAGGGGCTGAACTACGAGACAACACAGAAGTTACAGGGATAGAATTTAAAAACGATGCTTGGCAAGTTACCACAGCCACAGGAATAGTCACTGGTCGTTATCTCATCGCCGCTGATGGTGCAAAAGGTCTAATGGCTAAATGGCTAGGGTTTAAAGACCGCAAACGCCGATTGGCCGGAGCATTAGAAGCAGAAATTCCGGCAATTGTCGAGAAAAAAACCACAATTCACTTTGAGTTTGGCTTAATCAAAAACGGCTATATCTGGAACTTCCCCAAAACTGATTGTTATTCTATCGGAGTCGGCACTTTTATGGGTGGCGAACCCCAAGACTTTAAGAAAATTTTAGATGAATATGCCAAATCTTTTAATTTAGATATCAAAACTAGTAAACAATACGGTCATCCTCTATGTATTTGGGATGGAAACCAAAAACTCCATACCCAAAATGCAGTTTTAGCTGGAGAAGCAGCTTGTGTAGTTGACCCCTTTACCGCCGAAGGTATTCGTCCCTCTATTTTTAGCGGTGTTCTGGCCGCAGGGTTTATTCACGATGCTTTAAATGGTGATATTAACGCTCTAGAAAACTATACCAATGCCATTAACGAACAATGGGGAAATGATATGGCTTGGGCGCAAAAACTAGCAGGGGCATTTTATCGCTTCCCTGGTATTGGCTACAAAGTTGGTGTCAAACGTCCCTCTGGCGCTCAAATCATGGGTAAAATCCTCTGTGGAGAATTGCGCTATGGTGATGTCGCTGATCGCGCCTTAAAGCGATTAATTCCTGGTTTTGGTTGATATAGCAGGAGTCAGAAGTCAGAAGTCAGGAGTTTATAAAAAAGAAACAAGAAAATATCTTTTATGAACGCCTAAACTTCATCATGAATATCGGAATATTCTTCAACTATCACTAATTCCGTATGATTTTCTTCATCATTATTCCATTGGTCTAAAACATCTTTAATCAATACTTCTTGTACCCAAATTTTGGCAACAACCGTCAGAGGAAGTGCTAAAAATAATCCTAAAAATCCAAAAAATGTCACAAAAAATAACTGAGAAATTAAAGTCACGGCTGGTAGTAAAGATACTTGATGTGCCATAACTACAGGCGTGATGAAATTGCTCTCAGCCTGTTGAATAAAAAAGTAGAGAATAAAAACAGCAACAGCTTTCCAGGGATTATCTAAAAGAGCGATCGCCATTGCTGGGACTACACTCATAGTTGGACCCAAATTAGGAATTAAATTCATAAATCCCGCTAACACGGACAAAGCTAGTGCAGCCTTCACTCCTAAAATTGATAAACCCACCAAACTCATCAGCCCTACCACCAAAACACCAATAGAAGCACCAGTCACCCATCCTCCTAAAGAAACTTCACATTCCTGTACAATCCCCCCTACCCGCCGCCGATAAAAGGAGGGAAATATGCGAATAAATACTTTTTGATAAGCATCAGGATTAACTAAAAACATTCCTGTTAACACCAGGACTAATAAAATTTTGAGAACAACTTCTAACGATCCAGAAACAAAAGCAAAAGAATTACCTAAGAGGCGATTAAATAGCGGTTGGGCTTGTTCAATTAAACTATTTAGATCCGGTATATAAGGTAATAATTGTGCAGGAATATGAGTTCTTTGGACATCAATCCAACTATTCAAACGCCCAAATCCTTGGGGAACTCTATAGGTAAGTTCATGAAATTGCTGGACAAAGGGTGGTACAATCAACCAGAAAAAACAGACAACACCAGCAAAGAAAATCCCTACAGCTAATAAAACTGCTAATCCTCGTTTTATTCCTAAACTTTGAAAGCGTCGGGCGAGACGATTTAAAGTCGTCGCTAAAACAACCGCCGCAAATATTAGTAGCAGAACATCACGAAGTTGCCACAATATATATAGAGATATAACTAAGGCAATTAAACCTATCCATTGACCAAGGTTCACAAGCAAGACTCCCAGCTTGGTAAAATGCTTTTTGATGACAATGCAGTTAGGTTAGCTGATTTTAGCAACACTGACTATATTTTTCTTGTTAATTTTGCTTTTGTCTTGGTATTCGCCACAGTAGAGCGATCGCCATAATTATAGTTGGTGATAAAATCATAATTAACACATTTGTCACCGTTGCGGGAATCCATAAAAATGGAGCAGCATATTTAATTAATATGGAGATCAAAGTCGAAAATAATAGCAACTTCAGCAAGAATCCCAATTGATTTTCCATAACAGTGCGGGAAACACATAATTTTATAGGGTATATACCAAATAATAACTGAAAATAATAAATCTTTATCTCGTTCCTAGTCTCTGACTAGGAATGCAGTTGATGAGGCTCGGCTCTGCCTCCATCTTATCTCATTGAAGCCAGAGCCTTATCTTATTCATTCCCAGGTCTCTGACTGGGAACGAGATATACCAGATAAAAAATATTGTGTTGTCGTAGGGGTTTAGCAATGCTAAACCCTTACCAATTTTGCATGAAGTATCTGGATAAATACTTAATAAATGTTTAAAAATAAAGGGTAATGTTTACAGTATGATAAAGTATAATCATGCCTAGTTGAATATAGATTAAAGAAATAGTATGAACTTTAACCCTAGTCAACCTTTTGTGACCGCAATTATTCGTATTTTTGGTGCTGCTGCTCCTATTGCTGTTAATAAGATTAGAAGCAATCCTGCTATTATCAAGATGTTGCAGGATTTTAACTTTGATCAAACAGAACATCCACAACAGAATTTTGATATTATTTATGCTTGTGCTGTTATTAAATATGACCAATCTAAAACTGAAGATCAATGGAATGACTCAGACATAATAGCAGAACTTTTTCTAAAAGATGCAATTAAAAAAGCTTTCGACAAGAGTTTTTATAAAGAAGATAATCAAATATTTAAAACTTCTTTAAATGAGATTTTTGGATGGACAGACACAGAGAAAGAATTAGGTTGGAATACTTTAGGAAAGAAAATAAAAAAATTAAATATTGATTTAGATCAAGAGTTAGAAGAATTTAAAAATATTTTTATAGATTTAGTAAGACTAAGTGGTAAGCCATTAGAGATACTTAGCCATCAAAAAATTGAGGAAATAGGGAAAGATACACAGGAAATAAAAGAAATATTAAACAAATTAATTGCTTCTCAAGACAAGCAGACAATTTCATATACCTATCCACCAGAATTTCAATCACTAATCACCGAAAAAATCAAATCCTTCTGCGGTCGCGGATTTGTATTTGCTGCCTTTGAAAACTTCATCAACACCAATAAAAAAGGCTATTTTACAGTTATCGGTGATGCAGGAATGGGTAAAAGTACCATCGCTGCAAAATACGTTTTTGAACATAAAACAATTTGTTATTTCAACAACTTACAATAAAATCGTAATAGTCCTGAATTATTTCTGGAAAGTATTCGTAAACAACTCATTAACCGCTATCAATTAATAAATGTTGACAAGGATGATTTATCAACATTACTGGTGAAAGCTACTGAAATAGGACTTACGCAAGTGTCACACTAAAAATCT